>CAYZIC010000020.1:0-33680 GCA_964478335.1 uncultured Lentisphaeraceae bacterium
AAATGCGGTGAGCAATTCGTCATGACTAAACTTACGACTGGTGGTGTCGGCATCCATGCGGATGATTCTGGCCTCTGGTAAGATGCGCATGAGGGCTTGCTCAACGCGCTGTGTGCCAAATCCTGTAAAGCGGGCATCTGGGGCACCGCATTTGGGGCAGACTTTGGGTGGGCGCTCCCAATGGCCGCAGAGGTGGCAGCGCAGGGCATCGTCGTGCTGATGATAATTGAGCTTGACGCTACAATCGGGGCAAATGGCCACTTCGCCACACTGAGTGCACATCATCGTTGGGCTGTAACCGCGACGATTGAGAAAGAGGATGATCTGTTCGCCTTTGTGTAAGCGGGATTTCATGGCATCGATAAGGATTTGTGAGAAGATTGTCGCACGGCCGGCCTCTTGTTGATTTTGGGTCATGTCGACAATATAGACCTCTGGGAGGGGGCGATTTTCCACCCGGTGCTCCATACGCACGAGCTGATACTTGCTTGCGGTAGCGTTGGTCCAGGATTCAAAAGAAGGGGTCGCAGAGCCCAAGATACACGAGCAGTGCTCAATATGGGCGCGCATCACGGCGGCATCACGCGCAGAATAACGGGGCGCTTCATCTTGCTTGTAGCTAGGCTCGTGCTCTTCATCAACGACAATCATGCCGAGATTTTGGAGTGGGGCAAAGACCGCACTGCGCGGGCCAACGACAATCTTGGCCTCTCCTCGACGGATGCGATGCCATTCGTCGAAGCGCTCTCCATCACTCAGGCCGCTGTGCAAAACGGCAACAGCCTCGCCAAATCGTGAGGCAAATCGCTGAACGGTCTGCGGAGTGAGAGCGATTTCCGGGACGAGCATGATGGCACTCTTGCCCTGTTGTAAGACGCGCGCCATCGCTTGCATATAGACCTCCGTCTTGCCAGAACCCGTCACGCCAAATAATAGGACGGGCTTTGTGCCTGCAGCTGCAATTGCATCGAGAGCGGTTTGTTGCTCGGGCATCAACGCTCTGGCCTTGGTCGGTAAAATGCGGCGGCCTTTAAATGGATCTCGGCGTACTTCGCGCTTGGAGATTGTCAAATAGCCCTCGTGGGCAATCGCTTGAAGCGTCGCGGTCGTCGTCTTGAGCTCTTGGCAAATAAATTGCAGGGGCCCGCCATCGAGTCTGACGATGTCATCATAGAGCACTTGGCGACGTTTGGAGAGTGGGGTTTGTGGTGCGGGTGTGACGACCTCGACCATGTAGCGCTCTTGAGCTTGGCTACGGCCGGTACGAACGGGCGCAGGCAGCGCACAGCGAAGCGCTTGGGTAAAGCTCGAGCAGTAGTAGGTGGTGAGCCATTCGAGGAGGCGAATCACCGCAGGTGTAAAAAAGGGCACTGGGTCGTCAACCGAGAGGATCGAACGGAACCCTTTAGGAGCCGTCTCTGCTACAGGGGTTGCGAAGAGCTCCTCTTGGACGACTTTAGGCTTGGCCGATGCTTTAGGGACAAAGGTGGACTGCTCTGAGACGCGCACTACGTAGCCTTGCACGGGGCCTTTGCCAAAGGGCACCGTGACTCGCAAACCAGGGCTCACCGCCATCCCATCGGGAATGGCATAGTCAAAGAGCCGGTCGGCAACTTGGTCTATCGTCACAGATGCAAACATCGTTTTCCTCTAAAAAGTAAAGAAGCCCCATTACTGGCGTAACGGGGCTCATTGATCGCTAACTAATTAGCAGATTAGTTGCCAGCCTTAGGCTCGGTCTTGCCCGTAGGGGTCAAGTAGGTGAACTTTTGGCCGTCCATATCCAAGTCTGTCAAGTCAAATGCACCCTTGTAGAGGATGTTGGTCAAAGCAGCATCTGCCTCATATTGGAAGCCAGCGCCACCCTTGGTGGTACCGACGAAAGCTTCGTCACCAAAGACTTTGCCATTTTCTGCATCGGTCAAGAAGGTGATTTCCTTGATAAGCTTACCATCATACTTGCTCAAGAGAGAAGCGGGGTCGACGTTGCGGGTGATGATTGCGGGCACTGAGTCTGGTACGCCGCTCGCAATATTGGCTGCGATCGTCCACTTGACATTCTTTTGGTCAAGCTTGCTGCCAGAGGCAAAGGTGCTCAAGCCATTACCTGCAAGCACTGCCAATTCGAGCTCGCCGATTGGCTTGTACTTTTCGTAGCCGGGCTTATTCATATTGGCGACGTTAAACATGGCGTTAAAGTAGTCGACGCTGTTTTGGCAGGCGAGCATAGCCAAGTCAACACGGTCACCTGTGGTGGTTGGTTCGGTTGAGCGAGCAACGGTAACAGGCCAAGCGATGTCACGATAAGCATAGCCGCTATCCGCAGTCAAGATAGCTTGGTGGATCTGCTTCGCTTGGTTAGCAGCAGCAGTCATGTCGGATCTCAACATAACAGCAGAGAATTTGGGATACAATGCGCCAGCCAAGGTCGCAATAATTGCGATAACGACGAGCAATTCAACGAGGGTGAAGCCCTTTTGTGCGGTTTTCATAGATAACTCCTAATTTGTTTACTAACGAATAAGAAGCGAACCTCCGCTTCTCACATTTGTTGGATGTATCATAGCAAAAGGCACTTGCTTTTGCAAGTGCCTTTTTCAAAATATTCGCTCTTTTTTGCTTTCGTATCGCAAAAATGGCTTGTAAAGCCTTACTTTGCAGGAGCGGCAGGAGCGGCAGGAGCGGCAGGAGCGGCAGGAGCGGCAGGAGCGGCAGGAGCGGCTTGCTCAGATGCGGCTTGCTCGACAGCAGATGAGGAGCCTTGCTTAGCCAAGATAGCGATGAGCATGGTGTTGAGGATCAAGATGACACCCAAAACGATCGTGGTCTTGGTCAAGACATTACCGACTTGGCCACCAAAGACAGCTTCGCCCATACCACCACCAAATGCAGAGCCCATACCACCAGAAGAATCTTTTGGAGGTTGCAACATCACAACGGCGACCATCAAAACAGCGATGATGATTTCGAGAATAAAAAGGGCATAAAGAAAGGTCATAATTCAGGTTCCTTAATTGATAGTGATAACAAGTGGTAAATAAGATACGCTATTTCGCCAATTTGTGCAAGCATAAAATGGTCTATTTGGGCAACTATTTGCGTGAAGAGTGCCAGTTTTGGATGAGTTAGGGATGTACAAGGACCAGTTCTCCGCCTTGCTGCATACTTTGAATAGCCGCAAATGCGATTTTATGACTCTCCATAGCGAGGTGAAATCGTCTAATCCACTGCTCGATCGTGTCGTGGTGATAGGCTCTAAATAGCTCCGCCATGACGCCCGCATCGCCACCGCCATGACGTGCGGTCAGGGGGGTGCGTGAGAGGTTTTCCTCGAGGCTATCCCAGCAGGTCGTTTGACGCGTATTAAAGTATTTGACCTGCCAAGTCGTCCCATCGCCAATGATCTCGCAGTGGGTGCAAAAGACCCGCGTGGTGCGCTGTTGATTATAGGTCAAGCTCTCCATTGCGAGTGTCACGGTGATATTGTCCTCAAAGAGCATATTCACGATCTGGTTGTCAATGGCATCATTATCACACGCATAGACACAGCGACCATAGCGACCGGTTGCTAATTCTTGCTCGATCCCCTGCTCAGTGTGATCCAGGAGTGCGTAGTGAAAGGTAGAGCGCTGCTGGTAGAGCTTTTTCGCGGAGAATGGGCACCCTTGCTCAATGGCACCTGGGCAATGTAAGCACCGATCCGCTGCGCCGACGGGGCGATTAGCAGGCTTAAAAAACTTGAGCGAGCCGAATGAGGAAACGGCTTTGCAGCTGCGCCCGAGCCACCAGACAATTTGATCAAAGTCGTGGCTACACTTTTGTAATAACGTATCACTGGAATAGGCCGACTGAGCCCAATTGCCTCGCACAAACGAATGGGCCGCTTGCATATAGCCCATGCCCTCGATGTGGTTGATGCTAATAATATCGCCAGTCTCGGGGGTATCAAGGATCGATTTGAGATGACTGTAGTAATCCGAATAACGCAAGACATAGCCCAGGATGACACGGCGCTTGAGGGATTTGACCCGCGCCTCAATGACGAGACATTCATCCAAGGTACAGGCGATGGGCTTTTCTAAAAAGAGGTCATAGCCCTCATCAAGTGCTTGCATCGCCGCAGCAAAATGGGCTTGATCAGGCAGTGCAATCACGGCAAAGTCTGCCAACTTGGGCGTAGCGAGTGCCCCCTCCCACGAATCAAAAACGGCAGACGCAGGTAGATCACACGCACGAGCCAAGGCTTCGCGGCGGCTCTTATTCACATCGGCGACACCGACAATGGTGAATTGCTCAGGGTGGCGCAGGGCATAGTGGGCATAAATTGACCCGCGGTCTCCAAGACCTAAAATGAGTAACTGAATGGGATTTGCCATAGCCTCTCTCTCCTCACTAATTGCCAACAGGGGAAGCTGTAGGTTGTGTCGTTTCGACTGTTGAAAGCACCGTCCCCGTAGCCAGGCGCGTGTGTATCTGCTGACCTTGCTGCAAGGAGTCGGCACTGCGCACAATCGAGCCATCGTCGAGAGTCGTCATGCTATAGCCTCGTGACAGCACGGTAAATGGGCTCAAATCCATCAAGCGAGCATGGGCTTGCACGATGCGCTGATGGTGTTTTTGCAAAGTCAGCTGCACCAAGTAGGTTAGCTGAGTGTCTTGCTTTTGTAAATGGGCTTGAACGGCGGGCAAGACGCTATTTTTGCACGCTTCAAAGGTTGCTGCGGTTTGGTTGAGGCGGTTCTCTTTTTTAGCCAAAGCGAGCGAAACGGCCTGATCTAATCGCATGGCTAGGGTGTCGAGCTTTTGCGTGGCGACATTGAGCGCATGGAGCGGGTCACGAAAGAGCGCCGAGCCTTGCAAGCGTCTCAAGTTGTCTCTAGCAACGCGATATCCTTGACGCATGGCCTTGAGCAACCGCAGATCGTACTGCGCCAAATCTTTGACATAGTCCTCTTTGCGTCCGCAGATCAGCTCCGCAGCAGCCGATGGTGTCGGTGCTCGCAAATCTGCCACAAAGTCTGTGATTGCGATGTCAGGCTCGTGACCGACGGCTGAGATAATCGGGATCTCTGAGGCGATGACTGCGCGCGCAACGAGCTCTTCATTAAAACACCAAAGGTCCTCGAGACTCCCTCCACCACGGCCGACAATCATGGCATCGATGGCATTGTCTGGGGAAAGCTTGCTCCATGCATTGAGCCGGGCAATGGAGGCGGCGATCTCCTCTGCAGCGCCTTGGCCTTGGACGCGAGCGGGGGCAATGACGACCTGTAGATTGGCATAGCGTCGACTGATGATCTGCAAGATGTCGCGCAGGGCGGCACCATTAAGTGCGGTCACCACGCCGATGCGTTTGGGTAAACGTGGCAGGGGCTTTTTGCGAGAAGGATCACAGACACCCTCGGCGTAGAGTTTGCGTTTGAGAATGTCAAATTTCGCCAAGAGGTCGCCCTGCCCCGCAAGCTCGACGCGCGCAGCATTGAGCTGATAGCGGCCTTGTGGCGGGAAGAGCGTCAAGCCGCCCGTGACCAAAACCTTGTCGCCATTTTTAAAGGCCGGCACTTGCCCTTGTCGTGCCTGAGCCGTCGCAAAAAAGGTCACATTCAGGAGGGCGGATTCGTCCTTGATAGCGAAGTAGAGATGGTGCGATCCCGCTGGCGAGGAATAGTTTGAAACTTCGCCCTCGACCGTCACAGCCCCCCCCGTAGCATGCTCGATACGATCCCGAATGATCGCAGTAATCGCACTCACCGACAAGGGTTTTGCCTGATCGGGCTCACTCATTGCGTGCCTGCTTCCTGCGTATCGAGGCGATGGGTTTGGGCATCTTGCGCAATGTAATCCTTGGCTGCGGCAGTCGCCTCATAGGCTTGCTCGACAGAGGCAGTCACGCCAGCAAACTTAATCATATCTGCCTGCTGTAAAAAGGCTCTCAGCTCGGCAATCGTCTCTTGCGAAAAGCGTGCATCTGCTAAAATTGCGGTGAGGAATTCTTGTGTCGTCTGTCGGGAAGCTTTGAGTGCGTAGCTCCGCTCAATATAGCGCCGCACAATCAACGTCAGCTCCACATAAAAGGTCTTGTAGTCGCCGCGTGTGGGCAATGCCTTGGACAAGAGACGATCCAATTCGACCATCGCTCGCTCACTCGGCGTGAGTTGGCGTTCTTTTAAGTGTCTGCGAATGCGACATCCCGCCCAAATTGCGCCTCCGATTCCGGCGAGTGCGATGAGGAACCATGCCCCCCACATGGAGATTGTGCGCCACGTTGGTGCGATCCAAATGGGCTCCTCGACGAGCTCAAGATCACCCGATGCTTTGGGCAAATCGGCGACCGCCTTAAATTGAATAGGTACCGTAGCAAAGGCCATTTCCTCGTGGGTCAGTGCATGCGTCGCCACCACCGCAAAGGGAGCCAAGCGCCAGGGGGCACTTTCGCCAGGAGTCAAGCGCCATTTCGCCACTTGACGCGCCTGGTCTCCAACCACGATGCGCTCTCCGGTGAAATCTTCTGCGAGGGTAAATCCCTGAAAGCGCTCTCTAATCTGTGGCATCGACACCAACCACTGCGTAGGCGATGTAATCGTCAGCGTGAGCATCAAGTCGCGCGTATAATCAATGCCATCACTTGGACTCGATAGAATGATCGAGACAGGGCTATCGACTGGAGAAATGCGCTCCGAGAGTGCAGCAACGAGCCCTCGGGGGCACACTAGCCCGACGAATAAGATAATAAGAAGGATGCGTGTACTCATGATTTGCGTGCTCGCTTACGAAAGAGCTCTCTGACTGCATGAATGTACGGCTTGTCAGTAAAAACTTCGAGGATATCAATGCCACAGGCGCGAAATCGCTTGAGCTGAGCAGTGCGGGCGTGTTGAGCGCACATTGCATAATCGTCACGTACCGCCTTTGATGCCGTATCCACAATAAAAGATTCGCGCGTTTCGGGATCCTGGAGCTCGACCAGACCGACATTGGGGAGGATGCTTTCTGCGGGATCGCGCACAGGACAGACAATTACATCGTGTCGACGCGCCAAAACAGTGAGGTCGCGTTCGTAATGGGCATCTTGGAAGTCCGAGATCAAAAAGACGATGGCCTTGCGCTTTTGGATGCTATTTAAGAATCGGATAGCCGCACGGATATCGGTCTGCTCATAGGTTTCCTCCGCAGCGAGCACCTCACGGACCAAGCGCATGACCGCAGTACGGCCTTTGCGAGCGGGGATGTGATTGATGATACGATTGGTAAAGAGCGTGAGGCCGATCTTATCCTGATTACGAATAGCCGTCAGTGCCAAGAGCGCAGTCAGCTCCGCAGCCAGAGAAGCTTTAGAGCGCTCACCACTGCCAAAGGCTTGCGACCCAGACACGTCAACCAAAAAATGAATCGTCAGCTCGCGCTCTTCACTAAAGCGCTTGATAAACGGTTCCCCCGTCCTGGCGGTGACATTCCAGTCGATCTGGCGCACATCATCGCCCGGTTGATACGGACGCACTTCGTCAAATTCAACCCCTTGCCCTTTAAAGGTCGACAAGTAGTCTCCCGATAGCTGATCGTCGATCAAGCGTCCGGTCATGATCCGGATCTTGCCGACTTGCTTCATTAAAGCTTGGGTATCAACCATGGTAGACCTCAGGGTACAGGGATTTCGTCAAGGATCTTGGTGATAATGCCGTCAGCAGTAAGCGACTCAGCCTCAGCCTCGTAGGTCAAGCTAATACGATGACGCAAGACCTCATGGGCAATCTCCTTGACATCTTGAGGCGTGGCATAGGCGCGACCGTGAAGTAACGCATTTGCGCGTGAAGCTAGATTGAGCGCCAGCGTCGCACGCGGCGAAGCACCCAATTCGATTGCCTCAGCCAAAGACTCCAGAGCCTTGTATTGGCGAGGATTGCGCGTGGCAAAGACGATATCGAGGATATACTCACCAACCTTTTCATCGCAATAAACCGCATCAACTGCAGTTTGGAGCGCCTCGATCTCTTGAGGGGTGACACAGGCTTGAATCTGCTGCGTCGTCGGCTGGGTAAAGCGATTCATGATGCGACGTTCATCCTCACGAGAGGGGTGAGTAATGACACACTTGAGCATAAAGCGATCCGTCTGCGCCTCAGGCAAAGGATAGGTCCCCTCTTGCTCAACGGGGTTTTGTGTGGCCATCACGAGAAAAGGTTTCTGTAGTCGATAGGTCTGATCACCAATCGTCACTTGGCGCTCCTGCATCGCCTCAAGCAACGCCGACTGCACCTTAGCAGGTGCACGGTTAATCTCATCAGCCAAGAGTAAGTTGGTAAAGACGGGACCTTGCTTAACAGTAAACGTCGCATCCTTAGGGTTGTAGATCATCGTGCCCACGACATCCGCAGGCAACAAGTCTGGCGTAAAGGAGATGCGCTGCTGATCGAGTCCAAGGGCTTGCGAGAGCGCGCGGATCGCAGTTGTCTTAGCCAATCCCGGCACACCCTCGAGCAAAATATGCCCACCAGTCAAAAGCGCAATCAAAAGGCGATCAATCAAGCGCTCTTGACCAATCATGACCTTAGCCACCTCCGTACGAATGCGCCCAATGACCTCGGCTTGTTCTTGTAAATTAATAGGACTTGTTGCTGCCATCACGTTTTCCTTTCATCAACATTACTCATTACGGGAGGCATTGCCTCCGGTCTATCTACTCACACTACTTAATCGACGCACGCGTCACCTTGCACAGGGCCTTCCACAGAGCCTCGGGTGTCTCAGGGGTGATCAACGTTTTGCGTTTAGCGGCCTCAGAGAGCGCCGTGCACAGGCCCGAGACGACACGCAGATAAAAAGAAGCTGCGGCCGACGGGATCATAATCAAAAAGACAATCGAGACTGGCGTACCCGCCTCATCATACTCAAAGGGGGTCTTCGACACACCGCAGGCGAGCGTCAAGCGGCTCCCCTCGACACCCCGCACGTGGGGGAACGCCAACTGATGCCCCACCGCGGTGCTCAAATCCGCCTCACGCGCCAAGGCTGCCGTAATCAGCTTGCCAGCTTGCGAGATATAGCCGGCCTCTTCCATTTTGCTCGCCAAGATTTCAATTGCGTCAGCAGCCGAATCGGCCACCAAATCGGTTACCATGAGCTCTGGGCCAGAAAATCGAGCAATCCCTGTCTTAGGAGCATCGCGGCGATTGGGAGCCTCGGCAACCCACTTCACACCAGTTTGCGATTCAAAGAGGAAACGCGCACACATCGGGCAATGTTGACGCACCTTACCCTGGCGCACAGACTGCAAAATCGATGCGGGCAAGCTAGACCCACAAACTGCGCAATGACCATTGTGGATTGGTGCCATAAAGGTATGATCGCGCTGCTGAAGCTTGTTGTAAAACTGCTTTACGTCAATCGGCAAGCCCTCCAGAAGCTGATCTATCTCATCATCAATTTGATCCACGCTCGCTGACTTTTTACTCGTCGCACGATGTTCATCTCGCACCAAGACCAATTCTTGAATACGCAATAGTGTAACAATGATCTCATCCATGATAAAAACCTCTTTTTGTATGATTAAGTAAAAATATGCTCTTATTATAGCCATTCAGCCCGAATAAAGCAAGCGATTTAAGGCAAAAATAAGCAAAAAAGTGTACCAGATGTCGAGAGTTGAAAGAGATCACCACTCCTCACTACTCCTCTAGGCCGAACCGTGCGCACGATGAAGCTCAAAAGTGCCACTTTGCTAACTTCTGTGAGCAATAGAGAGCCTTTGGTTGACTCGTCCACAATTAACGAGGAGGATCCCCCTGTCGAGTATCAAGTAGGAGCACTTTTGAGATGGCTGTGAAGAGGAGGTGTCGCCCCTCCAGTTAAAATCACATCCTCCTCAAACGCTCGCAAGCAAAGCCCCTTCTCAAGTAGCCCCCAAAGCTAGAGTAACAAATTCAACACTGGCGAAGCTCTGAAGTTAGGGTTTAAGCCGTCGCAATCCCAAAGCTAGAGTAACAAATTCAACACTGGCGAAGCCGTAAAAAGACAGCTGTCTTTAGCGTGAGAGTCTGAGGCTGGGGTGAGGATGTGGATGGGGGCTCTTGCATGTGCACGTAATTACTTGATATTATTTATAACATCAAGAAGAAATAGCCTATCTAGCAAAACAAGCAGATCTCCTAATTAGCCTAAATACTAAACGGGGGAGACCGATGTTATAGCTTGAAAGGAGGATTTTGGTGACACCAAAGTCCTAAAGTCGACGCTAAAAAACCATTGTCGCCTGACGAGGAGGTAGCATTTTTGTCTTTTCGCAGAATTACAATACACGACTTAGGCAAAAAGGCCAGAACTGTGCTATAATGCCTGTTTCTCTGAAAGTAAAGTCTCGAGAGTACTCGTAGGCGAGTCTTTTGGACAACATTTGGGACATCTAGCCTACTTTGCGCTTGTATTTTGCCTTGTATTATGATATAGTAATGGTCTATTTATTTATGAAAGGTCTCTATCTCTATGTTTTTTTTCGCTTTGATTGACGCTGTGATGGGTGCGGGTATCGTCGCGCTCTCAATTATTGGCTCTATTTTTCTCTTTAGCTTGGCTGTCTTTATTCACGAATTCGGTCATTTCATTGCTGCGCGGTTATTGGGGCTCAAGACGGAAGTTTTCTCAATTGGCTTTGGTCCTGCGATTTGGTCTCGTGTGATCGGTGGGGTGAAGTATCAATTCTCTTGGATTCCCTTTGGGGGCTATGTATCATTGCCTCAGCTCGATCCGACGGGGATGAATAAGCTCCAGGGAGACACCGAGGGCGAAGTCCTTGAAGAGGTAGCGCCATGGAAAAAGATCATCGTGGCAATTGCTGGGCCTGCGGGTAATTTGGTGCTGGCTTTGGTCTGTGCTGCGTCGATTGCGTGGTTTGCACCTGCTGATGCAACAGGACGCAGCACGCTTGTGGGCTATGTGCAGCCGGACTCGGCTGCGGATGCTGCTGGCTTGCTCGCTGGAGATGAAATCAAGGCAGTCGACGGCAATGAGGTGCGTTCTTGGACGGACTTTAAGATCGAGTGCCACCTATTGACGGCTGCGGGAGGTTCGGTCAAGGTGGACGTGATACGTGCTGGCAAGCCGCTTTCGCTCGACGTACCCGTCAATCTCAATGTCAACAACGAGCTCTCGCTGATTGGTGGATTAGTGCCTGCTCCAGCAAAATGGGGCGTGCAAGGCGTGACAACAGATTCACCAGCGGCCAAAGCTGGCTTAGCCCCTGGCGATGAGATTGTCGCAATTAATGGGCAACCGATCCGTATGCATGAGCAGATTGGGGCGCTGACCAATACGGACAAACCAATCAAAATAGAGATTTTGCGCGAAGGGATCAGCAAGACCCTCACGATGATACCAGAGTATAACGACACCCTCAAGCGCCATCTCATTGGCATGGCAACTGGCCTCGTGGTCCAAGTCCCCTATCAGTGGATGGAGGCTCGGACGATTACGGATCAGCTGGCATCGGATTCGCGGTCGATCTTTAGACTCTTGCGGGCTTTGACTGCGCCAAAAAACAAGGGAGAGTCGAAGCGTGCCGCTAAAGCAATGGGCGGACCAGTGATGATTGCGGCAGCCTTTTATCAGGTGGTGCAAACGACTATCTGGAATTGCTTGGGGTTCATTCGCCTGATCTGCATCAACTTGGCGATCCTCAACCTCTTACCCTTGCCTGTGCTCGATGGCGGCCATGTGCTCTTTGCGCTCTATGCGATGATTTTCCGTCGTAACCCAAACCCCAAGGTCATCAATGCGCTAGTCAATGTCTTTGCCTATCTCTTGATTGGCCTGATGATCCTCTTTATCTTTCGTGATGTGGTGCGGTTGATCCCTAGCGAGACAGAGATCACAGACATGAGCAAGCCTGCCCAATTCGAACAGCCTGCAGCACAACCCGTCCAGGAGAAATAACCATGCGTCGCCTCTCTCGTCAAATTCATGTCGGAGATGTAGCCATAGGGGGCAATGCGCCAATCTCGGTGCAAACGATGGCCAATGTGCCCACCACGGATGTCAAGGCGGTCTTAAATCAAATCGACCAAGTGGCAGAGCTAGGCTGTGATATCTTTCGTGTGGCGGTGCCAGACCAAGCTGCTGCGGAAGCACTCAAAGTCCTCTGCAAGCAGAGCAAGTTGCCTCTGGTAGCGGACATCCACTTTGATTATCGCCTCGCCTTGCAAGCCATTGAAGCTGGCATTGACTGCCTAAGAATCAACCCAGGCAACATCGGTGGAGCTGATCGTGTCAAAGCGGTGGTCGATGCTGCGCGCCCTCGCCAAATCCCTATCCGTATTGGGGTCAATGGCGGTTCTCTCGATAAGGCACTCGTGGCGAAATATGGTTCGGCGACGCCGGAGGCCTTGGTCGAAAGTGCCCTTGCACACATCAAACTGCTCGAGGATTTGGACTATCGCGAAATCAAGATCTCGGTTAAGGCATCGGATCTCGCTCGCACCTTGGCAGCCTATCGACTCTTGGCCAAAGCCGTCGACTACCCGCTACACATTGGCCTAACTGAGGCGGGCACCTTTTTGCGTGGCACCGTGGGTAGCTCGATCGCTCTGGGCACACTCTTGCAAGAGGGCATTGGCGATACCATGCGCGTCTCGCTCACAGACTCGGTCGCTCAAGAAGTACGCGTTGGTGTCGAGATTTTGCGAGCCTGTCAACTGCGCGACCCTGGTGCCTGGATCACCTCATGCCCCACCTGTGGCCGCACGCAGGTCAACGTCCAAGCCGTCGCCGAACGCCTCGGCGATGCACTAGAAGCCTTTTATCGCACCCACCCAACGGCCAAGCGTCTCCACGTCGCTGTCATGGGATGCATTGTCAATGGCCCAGGCGAGGCGCGCGAAGCCGACCTCGCCCTCTGTGGTGGCAAAGGGGTCTTTGCCCTCTACAGTCATGGCAAACAGCTCTGCGTCTTGCCAGAGGCTGATGCCTATCAAGCGGTCCTAGACGAGGTTGCCAAAGCAACACTCTCCCCCACTAGCTAGCAGTCCACTTTCTACATTCTACATTCTACATTCTACATAAGGAGTACAACCATGAATCCCATTCTTTTAGGTGTTAATATCGACCATGCAGCCACGCTTCGCCAAGCCCGTGGCGTGGACTATCCCGATCTTGTCGAGATCGCAGCGCTGACAGAAAAGGCCGGTGCTGCCGGTATCACCATTCACTTGCGTGAAGACCGCCGCCATATCCAGGACCACGATGTCTACGATTTGCGCCGCAGCCTCACCACGCGCATGAATCTCGAAATGGCCAACAACGCCGATGTCGTCGCCATCGCATTGGACGTCGGGCCAGACGAAGTCTGCCTCGTCCCCGAACGCCGCCAAGAGCTCACCACCGAGGGCGGGCTTGATGCAGCTGGCCAATTCGAAGAACTCCTCCCGACCGTGACCGCACTCAAAAATCGTGGCATCGAGGTGAGCCTCTTTATTGCGCCGGATGCCATTCAGATTGCTGCAGCCGCAGAATTAGGCGCCCCTTATATCGAATTGCACACTGGTGCCTATGCCAATGCCGTCGGCGCAGAATGCGAAGCTGAGCTCGTGCGTTTGCACGAAGCCGCCGCCTACGCCGACACCCTCGGTCTCAAGGTCAACGCCGGCCACGGCCTCACCGCTGAGAATGTGAAACCACTGCTCGATATCCCCAACCTTGACACCCTCAATATCGGTCACAGCATCATCGCTCGCGCTGTCGTTGTCGGCATCAAAAAGGCCGTCAAGGAAATGCTCGCAGCCATCGAGCGCTAACCCATCACCCTAGGAGCCAATCATGTGTATTGTCCATCTCTCATTTCTTGCTGTTATCGCCGCCCTGGCGATGACGACGGGATGCTCATGGTCGCGCAACAAAATCAACGATACCACGATCGTCTCTCGCCAACAGCTCATCCAAGTAGGCACTACGCCGATCGCAGATGTGCCTAGTATCTTGGCGGCTGCGCCAAGCGCAATTGTTCCCCTACCCTCGGGAGGCAATCAGTACAGCTTTGTCTTCGGCGATTCACGCACCAATGGCCTCAACCTTATCCTCTTCAACTTCGCTAAGACTAACCTCGTGACCAGTGCCATCTACATCACCTCTGACAAAGACGGCATCGTTAACCACGTGAGCCAATCACACACCGCCGACCCTGAGTGGCAATGGTGGCCCTTTGGAGAATAAGGCGATGCGCTGTGCCCGCCTATTACCATTGATCGGCCTCACCCTACTCTCGGGGTGCATGGTCAAGCATACCTCAGCCAATCAACAAGTCCGCTCCACGGATTTCTCCTGGATCACACCGGGCCAAACCACGCGAGCACAAATCATCGGCCGCATCGGCCCGCCGCCACCTTTTGGCAGCAAAAACCAAACACAACTCGCCATACCTCCCAATAGCCTGCACTATTTAGCCTTTGACGAACGCCTCCGCGTCCTCTCCCTCGGCTACATCTTGTCCGTTAATTTTATTTGGGGCTGGGGTGATTCAAGTGAGGACATCTACATTTGGTTTGACCAGACAGGCACCGTGCGTCGCATTAGCCACACCCGTCAAGACGATGATACCATCTCCGTGGTGCGTTTCCAGGAGGCACAGCCATGAAGCACCTAGCTATCACATTGCTCTGCCTACTCCTCATTGTCACGACTGGCTGTACAACCAATCGTGTCGGCCCCCCCCAGCTCACAGATTTCCCATCCCTAGAGATTGGTATGCCCATGCAAGCGGTCATTGCACAACTCGGCAATCCTCTCATCACCAAGCAAGCCACCTCGGGTCAAGAGTTCTTCTATTATCAGCTCATCCAAACGGCAGGAGGCTCCTGGCGCGTGGGATACAGTATGATCAACTTTGCAAGCCTAAGCCGCACCAATACCACGGTACGTGGCCTCCTACTCACCTTTGATGCCACTGGCTCGCTCATCTCAATCACCCACGACATCCCTTGGGTCGCTGACCCCGAGTGGTCGGCAACCCCCTTCGGCGAATAATCCCTAATCATGCCCCCCCTCTCCACCATCTATCAAAATGCACCCTCATGGGCTCTGACGGCTATCGCACCAGTCTACCGCGAGCTCGGTGACTCTGAGGCCGAGCAAGCGATCAATGAGGTACTCGACAGTCGACTATTCTCGACGGCTCAGGAGAGTGCGTGGTATGCTCACTTCTCTCTCTTTGCTCGCCTCGAAAAACGTCCCCTACCCGAACGCGACGGCTGGCACGACATCTTACCAGCAGATGTGGTTAGGCACTTTGAGATGGGAGGCATTCTCAGCAAGCTAATGACCGGCTACGAACCCCGCCAAGGGCAAATCGACATGGTCAATCAAGTAACCCAGGCACTCAATGGCCCAGCACACTTGCTCATTGAGGCTGGTACTGGTGTCGGCAAAAGCTTAGGATACCTCGTTCCGGCGGCCATCTATGCCTACACCAATAATATTCCCATTGTCGTCAGTACCAACACCCGCAACCTCCAGTCTCAGCTCATTGACAAGGACGCCCCAATCGTCAAGCAAATCATCAAGAGCTACGTCCAAAAAGGCACGCCATTTAGCATCGTCTCACTCAAAGGCCGCGCCAACTACCTCTGCCTCAAAATCCTCAGCAACCTCCTCGATGGCGGTGTCGCAAACCTGGACCAGGCTGATTTGCGTGGCTACGCAGAGATGATCCTTTGGGCGACGACAACCCGAGATGGAGACCTCGACAAACTCCAAACCGCCTGCCCCCATTGCTCCGCCCAATTTTCCCGCAGTCTAGGATGCTCTGGCGAAGACTGCTCTGGACGCAGTTGCCGTTTCTACAAACGCTGCTTCATGCAAAAGGCCCGTTCGCGCGCCAGTGATGCCCACATTATCATTGCCAACCATGCATTGGTCTTCGCCGAAATGTCAATCCCAGGCAGTGCATTGCCAGCCTATGCACAGATTATCTTTGACGAAGCGCACAACCTAGAAGAATCCGCCACACAATTCTTGTCTGATTCCATCTCCCCCTATAGCCTCTTTCAAATCTGCCAACGCGTCGTGCCCTCTGGCAAAGGATTCTCTGGCAAAGGCCTCCTCGAGCAGGTCAGCCGCGAATCCCTAGACACCGCCTATGAGCCACCAGATGCGCAGCGCAACGAAATCATCATGCTCTTAGCCGACCTACGCAATGCTATCCCCACCCTCGCTCGTGTCGGTGGCGAGCTATTTGAGCTACTCTATGTCTTTTGGGAACGCAACAAAGGCGAGAGCGTCCGTTATCGAGCAGTTCCCGATACCACCTACGACCTGCCAGCATCCGTTGCCCCCATTCTCAAGCGCGAGGTCTGCATCCAAGGCTCCTTTATGGATGCCGAGGCAATCCTACCAGAAGCCTCCATCGCCGAAGCCCGCAAACGCATCACCACGACCTTGGTCACGATCAGCTCCCTATTCTCACGTCTGGATTCAGCCCTTGAGGCAATTGAGCGCGGGAGTAACAATCAGCTCAAGCTCACCGACCTGCGCGCATCCGTCAGCATGATTGCTGGTAACTTTAGCCAATTCAAGGAAACCCTCGTGCGCGTTTTGGCGGGCGCCGATAAAGGCTTTGTCTACTGGCTCGACCGCTGGGGTGCCGCCAAAGACCGCCACGTCGTATTGACTGCGGCCCCTCTCTCAATCGCAGAGCTCCTCAATAAAATGCTCTATGCCAATATGCGCAGTGTGATATTCTCCTCTGCCACGCTCAAAGTGCGTCAAAGCTTTGACCACGTCACCAAGCGCCTGGGTATCAACCTCATCACCCAAGAGCCCGTAGAGACCTATTCTGCTGAGAGCCCCTTTGACTACGCCAACCAATGCGCAGTCTACGTGCCGACTTTCTTGCCAGAGCCGCCGAGCAACCTCCGCTCCGAGAGCCCCTACGTTCTCGAATTGGCCCGTCTGATGTATAGCCTCTTTACCACCACCCAAGGCCGCGCACTTGCCCTCTTTACCAGCTACGAGATGATGACTCAGACCGCCAAGCACCTCGAGCCTCACCTCAAGCAAAAAGGTATCACCCTGCTCTGCCAGTCCAGCCAAACCAGCCGAGATGCCATCACTGAGGCCTTTCGCGCCAATGATCACGCCAGTGTCCTCTTTGGCACGCAGTCTTTTTGGGAGGGTGTCGACATCTCGGGCGAAGCTCTCAGCTGCGTCGTTATTGCTCGACTACCCTTTACCTCTTTCAACGATCCGCTATTTGAAGCGCGCTGCGAGGAAATCCGTGCGGCGGGCGGTTCGCCCTTTATCGAGCTCAATATTCCACAAGCGGTCATTCGCTTTAGACAGGGTTTTGGCCGACTCATTCGCAGCTGCCAAGACAAAGGCATCGTCGTCGTCGCAGATACGCGCATTATCAAAAAAAGCTACGGACATACCTTCCAAAAGGTTCTCCCAGTGCCTATTCGCACCGTTGACAGCCGACAGCACCTCGTTGCCGAGCTCGCCTCTTATCTCTAACCCCAACCCGATACTCCTATGTCTACACTCCTCTCTCTTCGCAATGTCTCAATCAGCTTTGGCGGCGATCCCGTCTTAGACCAAGTTAGCCTCAGCATTCAAACCGGTGCCCGTGCCTGTGTTACAGGGCGCAACGGCGAGGGCAAATCCACCCTCCTCAAAATCATCGCAGGCATGATTTCCCCTGACGAGGGCGAAGTTATCACCGACCAATCGACCCGTATTGCCTATTTACCTCAAGATGTCCCCAGCGATCGACCGGGCACCGTTTACGAGATTATTCAAGCGGCCGTCCCAGAGCTCGATCACCACACCGCTGGCGCATCGGCAATCATCACGCAGCTCGCACTTGACCCTGATATAGACTTTAACAGCCTATCGGGCGGCCTACGCAGACGCGTTCTCCTCGGCTGTGCACTCGCTGCCGAGCCCAACCTCCTACTCTTAGACGAACCCACCAACCACCTCGACATCGACTCCATCGCCTGGATGGAAAGCTGGCTCGCCTCAGCACCTTGCGCCTGCCTCTTTATCACCCACGATCGTGCATTCTTAAAGCGCACTGCCAAGACCGTCTTTGACCTCGACCGCGGACAACTCGCAGGATGGGATTGCGACTACACCACCTTTTTGCGCCGCAAAGCTGAGCTCCTCGCTGACGAAGCCGTCTATTGGGAACGCCGCGCCAAAAAGCTCTCCGAGGAGGAAGTCTGGCTCCGCCGTGGTGTCAAAGCCCGTACCTGTCGCAACGAAGGCCGTGTCGCAGCCCTCATGAAACTACGTGAAGAATTCGCCTCACGCAGAAGCCAAGTTGGCACATCCAAACTCAACCTAGACTCGCAAGCCAGCTCAGGAGATTTGGTCTTCAAAATCGAAGACGCCTCCTTTGAATACCTCCCCGGCAAACCCATCATCTCACACTTCTCCGCCAGACTCATGCGCGGCGAACGCATCGGCATCATTGGTCTCAACGGTGCTGGTAAGACAACACTGCTACGCCTCTTGCTCGGTCAGCTCAAGCCAACCTCAGGCTCCGTCACCATCGGTACACGCGTCGAGGCGGCATTCTTCGACCAATTGCGCAACACCCTCAATCCTGAGGCTACCGTCATCGACAACGTCGCTGAGGGCAAAGACTTTGTCATCGTCGGCAACGCCCGCAAGCACATCCTAGGCTACCTCGCAGATTTCCTCTTCACCCCAGAACGCGCCCGCACACCCGTCAAAGCCCTCTCCGGTGGAGAACGTGCCCGCATTCTGCTCGCCAAGCTCTTCCTCAATCCAGGCAACCTGCTCGTCCTCGACGAACCAACCAACGACCTTGACATTGAGACCCTCGAGCTCCTCGAAGAACAACTCTCCGAATACAAAGGCACCATCCTACTCGTCTCCCACGATCGAGAGTTCCTTGAGCACATCGCCACCACCACACTCGTCATCGATGATGCCCGTGTCATTCCTATCCCCGGAGGCTACGACGCTTGGCAAGCCATGAAAAAGGCCGAGCTTGTCGCACAAGCCACCCAACACCCCGTCGAGAAAAAGCTCCCCCAAAAGCGTAATAACAACGCCACCCGTCTCAGCTACAAAGAGCAAACCCTCCTCAAGAGCCTCCCCGACCAAATCGAAGCCCTCGAGACCGAGATCGCCACCCTCGAAGAGGCAATCAATAATCCAACCGCAGACTTCGCCTCACAAGCCTACATCGACCAAACCAATCGTCTCACCCAAGCCATGGCCGAGCTCGACCAAGCCTTTGAGACATTCTGCGAGATTGAAGAAAAAGCCAAAGCCCTCGATGCCTAAGCCCACCAGCTAGAGCGGCTGCGCCGCAGACCGAGAATTAGACCGAGACCGAGAGCAAGCGGAGCGTCAGCGACCATCAAGCGGAGCGCAGCGACCATCATCTTCCCTCACGGAGAGCGTAGCCTCCCAAAAAAGTCTCAATTTGTCACTTGTAGCATATTGATCTTTTTTGGAAAGCGATAATAGGGAATCTTTTATTGATAGCATTGATTTGCGTTTTTTGTACTTGCCATCCACGATGGGCTCGCTGCGCTCGCCGCTTTAGGGAGGCTTCGCCTCCGCCCCACATTCTACATTCTACATTCCAGCGGCGCAGCCGCTCAGCCGCTTAAAGAGTGGGTCAATGGTGTTGATCTGTCGCTGCCAGGTCTCAAAATCGACAGACATCCCCGTGCCTCGCCACATCACGTGAGCATGTCCATAGAGACGAGGGAAAAGGCGTGCATCTAACATCGACTCAGTCAGCTCGTAGTCTGTCCAAAGGGCAACGCCATAAGTGCGCGGCAGATCAGAGGTAAGAAAGGGATTCTGCAGGTGGCGGTGTTGCTTGGCGTGGGGCAAGGTTCTGTCGCGATAATAACCCTGCCACGGGGTTTCGGGGAAATTAAGATAGCAGTAGGTATTGGGACTAAAGATCCAGTCATGGCCAGAGGCCTCAATAGCGCGCAGGCGGGCTTCGCCACGATCGGAGCGATGATTCCAGTAGTCAATAACAATGCTCTTATTCAAGGCTACGCGATTCTTAACCGAGTAGCAGTCATTCCAGACGATAGCGCGTTTATTGAGGGTCTTGAGATGTGCGGCCAGCTCATTAGTCAAGGCGACTTGCAGGTCGTGTTCGCTTGGGATTTGCTCTTGCTGCATGCGTGCTTGACAGTCGGGGCAGCGTCGCCAGGTCTGCTTGGGGGCTTCGTCTCCGCCAATATGGATGTAAGGGGCCGGGAACAGATTGGCGACCTCGGTTAGGATCACTTTCATTGCAGTGACCGCCTGAGGCTTGCCAGCACAAAAGATCGTCGAGCTGAAATGCTTGCCACGCACAGGCGGTTTACCCAAGCAGCTCCATTCTGGATATGCGGTCAACGCCGCCTCAGCATGGCCAGGGAAGTCGATCTCGGGAATAATCTGAATGTGACGCGCTGCGGCATAAGCGACCAACTCCTTAATTTCATCTCGGGTGTAAGCGCCGTGCTGTTCTTTGCCTTGTCCAACAAATGCACCCACAGTCGTCAGTTTTGGGTAAGCCGTAATTGGAATGCGCCAGCCGTATACCTCTGTTAAATGCCAGTGCAGGGTATTCATCTTGAGCTGACTCATGAGGTCGAGGAGGCGTTTCAAAGTTGCCACGCGCTGATACTGTCTGCCACTATCAATCATGAGCAGGCGCGTCTCGATTTTGGGGACATCAACGATCGCCATCTGCGGTAAGGCTCCTGTAGCGTCAATCTGCGCCACGAGTTGGCGCCAGGTCTGCTGCGCATAAAAGAGTCCAGCAGGGGTAGCAGCCTCGCAAACGACAGCATGACGCGTGAGGCTTAGCCGATAGCCCTCTTTGCCCAATGTGGCATCTTTGACCATGCGAGTTTGTAAGCTTGGCAACTGGTTGATCACCACGCGAGGTTTGTCCTCATCAATTGTCCACTGGGTAGGCTCAGGTATGAGCACCAGAGCCAAGAGGCTCTCAGCCACAACACAGACGACCATCAAAAAGAATTCTTTCATTACATACCTCGAAATTAGTGGCTAGTGGCTAGATGATGCAATCTTCTAGTGTTCACTGTTCACTGCGAGGCTTTGCCTCGCCATTCGTGTAATTCGTGGACAGGCTACGCCCCAAGTAGCTCTTCCCAGACGGGAGCTTTAAATCCTGGACACACGCCTCGATCGGTCACCAGCAAGGGACGTTTGACGAGCATCCCCTCGGTTGCTAAGAGGGCGATCTGCTCTTGGTCGCTCATGGTGGCCAGCTTGGTTGAAAGGCCAAGGGCTTTATAGCGCAAGCCTGAGGTATTAAAGAAGCGCTTAATCGGCAAACCACTGGCGGCAATCCATGCGGTCAGCTCGTCTGCGGTTGGATTATCCTCGACAATGTGGCGGGCGACAAAGTCAACACCGTGATCAGTCAACCAGGCTTTGGCCTTTTGGCAGGTTGTGCATTTGGGGTATTCTAAAAAGGCAGTCATTGTTGTAGCTCCTGATGGGTTTGAAGGTTTTTGGGTATCAAAACAATGAGCATAATCTCAGCCTCATCATCAATCACCCGGGTGAAGCACGCCACAGGGTGGGCTGCTTCCTCGATGTATAGATCTGCAACAGCATACAGGGCATTCTCGTCACCAGGGTGGAACGCCTTGACCCTGAGCGAACGCGTCTTGAAATTCGCAGAGCAGACTTCAATACCACAGGGTTGCTGCGGGGTAAACCAACGTGGCAGATAACAAAATCCTTCGCCATCAGTCTGAGCAGAGAGCACCTGCTCATACTGCGCTAAGAAATCCCCTTCATCGGAATCTGGCTCACACGGCATACTATGCCAAGAGCGGATAGGTTTAAAGCCCACCTCCACAGTCGCTTGGACAATGGGTGCGCCAGATGAATCAACCACTTTGAATTGCCTTGTTTTGATATTTCCGGCATAATCAGATGGTAGACACAGCAAGTCCCCAACGAGGGCAAATGGCCCAAGCAACGGAATATGTAACAGGGATTGAGTTCGGCACAGCCGGGTCAAATTGTCACAGTACTGCCCTTGGCGCTGACGTTGGCTTGTCCGACAGCCCCCCACTAAGAGCAAGACCAGCAAAAAAGCACAGGTACGGATCATATGCGTCTCTCTTTCTTTTGAGACACACAAAGCACCGCGCAAAGAATGCAAAACGGTGCTTTGTGAGAGATACGAACGTCGTCGACGCTTAGGTATAGCGCAAGACTTCATCCACGGTCGTGTAGCCGTCGAGCACGTTACGAATGGCATCTTCACGCATCGTACGCATGCCCAGCTCACGGGCCTTTTCGCGAATGACGAGGGTCGGCTCACGGGCATTGATCAATTCTCGGATGGGATTAGTCATGCGGAGATTTTCAAAGACACCTTTACGGCCCTTGTAGCCCGTACCATTGCAGACAGGGCAGCCTTTACCATAGAAGAATTGACGACCACCCACACTGTCTCGGGTCAAGCCGAGACGTGCGATTGCCTCATCATCAGGATCATACCCCTCTTTACACGCCTTACAGCACGTACGCACGAGACGTTGGGCCAAAACTGCTTGGAGGGTCGATGAGATCAAGAAGGGGGCAACATTCATATCCACCAAACGCGTCACGGCACCAGAGGCATCATTGGTATGCAAGGTTGAGAAAACAAAGTGACCAGTGAGTGCAGCTTGGACGGCGATTTCAGCCGTTTCAAGGTCACGAATTTCACCGACCATCATGATGTCCGGGTCCTGACGCAAGAAAGCACGCAGCACCTTGGCGAAGGTGTTACCTTGTTGTGGGTTGATCGGCACCTGCACAATACCGTTGATATTGTATTCGACAGGTTCTTCTGCGGTCAAAATCTTGACATCGTCTTTATTAATTGCGCCCAAGCAGGAGTACAGGGTGGTGGTTTTACCAGAGCCCGTAGGGCCTGTGACGATAAAGATGCCGTTAGGCTTCTCAATGTCGATAGTAACCTCGTCATAGATGTCTTCGGGGAGGCCGATGTTTTCCAAGTCGAGGGAGACGACGCTACGGTCAAGCACACGAAGTACGACAGATTCGCCATGCACCGTCGGCAGACAAGATACACGCAAGTCCACCTGACGACCAGCGACGTTGAGCGCAATACGACCGTCTTGCGGCACGCGGCGTTCGGCGATATTCAAGCCCGCCAAAACCTTAATGCGAGAGATTATCGGCAAGGCCATGTGCAAGGGCGGCGGATTCATTTCGTAGAGTGCGCCGTCGACACGATAACGGATCTTAAAGTCTTTTTCGAATGGCTCGATGTGAATATCTGATGCCTTATCCGTAATAGCCTGGAAGAGGACCAAGTTAACAAACTTGATCACTGGAGCAGATGCGGCGGCGGATTCGATGCCATTTTCATCAAGCTCGGTCTCTTCGAGTGTCTCAAATTCACCATCGAGCGATTCGAGCTGACCGACGGAGGTGTCGATGGGGAAAAATTCCTCAATCGCCTTGGCGACCTCTTCATCCTTGGCCAAGACAAAACGAATTTCACGCGAGAGCAAGAATGACAGCTCGTCAATTACACTCGGATTCATGAAATCGCCCGTAGCAAAAGCCACGTAGTCAGGGGTGACTTCGACTGGCACGATGTTATTCAGGCGGATCGTCTCGACTGGCACGACGGTCTTGAGATCGTCGGTCATGGCCAAGTGGCCCAGATCAATCACATCGGTGCCTTGTGAGCTGGCGATCAATGAGAGGATGTCCTCCTCATCGAGGATGTCGAGCTTGAGCACGAGTGCCTTGATGGATTCTCCCGTGTCCAAGTTTTGCTGCACAATCTCGTCAGCCTGAGTCGCATCAATGAAACCATTGTTGATCAACAGGTCTAAGAGCTGTGGATAGTTAAACATCTCGTCCATCCTATGCGCCTCCGTCAAGAATTGAACGTAGATTCTCTACGATGCCTTCCTGGTCTTGAGCCTTAGTGACCATGTCCTCGTAGGAAATCTTGCCAGCGGTGTACAAGTTGAGCAAGCTAGTATCCATGCCCACCATACCAAACTTCGCCCCCGTCTGAATGTCGGACTTGATTTGGAATGTCTTGTTATCACGGATACGCGAACGAATAGATGGCGTCGAGATCATGATTTCAAATGCCGCCACACGACCAGGTTTGTCTGTGCGAGGCAACAAGATCTGCGAGATCACCGCCACCAAGCTCATCGAAAGCTGCGTGCGCACCTGTTCTTGTTGGTTCGTCGGGAAAGCATCGACGATACGGTCAACGGTTTCGGAGGCACCAGTGGTGTGGAGCGTACCAAAGACCAAGTGGCCCGTTTCAGCAGCGGAGATTGCAGCACCGATCGTTTCCAAGTCACGCATTTCACCGACGAGGATGACGTCAGGGTCTTGACGCAATGCACGGCGAATCGCCTCAGCGAATGACGGCACGTCAGCACCGACTTCACGCTGCGTCACGATGGACTGCTTGTGAGGGTGATAAAATTCGATCGGATCCTCAATCGTCACGATATGGCAGTCGCGGTCTTCATTGATGACGTTGAGCATCGAGGCCAAGGTCGTGGACTTACCAGAGCCCGTAGGACCGGTGACCAAGATCAAACCACGAGGCTTGTAGAGCAATTCATGCACATTCTCGGGCAAACCCAACTGCTCCAAAGTCAAGAGCGTCGTTGGGATCAAACGGAGCACCAAGCCGTAGTGGTGGCGTTCTTTAAAGATCGAGACACGGAAACGAGCCTCATCGCTAAAGGTGATACCAAAGTCCGCGCCGCCCTCTTTATGGATTTGCTCCATCTGCTCATCATTGGAGATTTCACGGACGAGCTTTTCGGTGTCTTCGGGTTCAAAAAGGTCTGTATCCAAAGATTCGAGCTTGCCGCTCACACGCAAAACAGGTGGACGGCCCACGCGGATGTGCAAGTCAGATGCCTTTTCATCGACTGCTGCCTGCATCAAATCATTCATCGTAATCGTTGTCATTATTGTTCATCTCCCATTGTAGCACGCAAGACTTCCTCAAGCGTGGTCATTCCCGAAGCAACCTTAAGCATGCCGTCTTCACGCAGGGTGCGCATACCCATTTCTCGAATACGCGCACGCAGCTCAATGGCGGGGGCCTTATCAAAAATCATTCTCTGCACGGTGTCGTCGACCTCAAAGATTTCAAAGAGACCCTTACGCCCCTTGTAGCCCTTGTTGCTGCAGACGGGGCAACCAGCACCTTGATACATCGACATACTGTTGATGTCTGCGTGCATGGCGCCGAGCATTTTGCGTTCACGATCGGTCGGCGTATGGGCGACGCGACACTTGTCGCAAATGGCACGCACCAAACGCTGAGCCATCGCCGCACGCAGTGCCGATGCGACCAAGAATGGCTTAATGCCGATATCGGTCAAACGCGTCACGGCGCTTGGCGCATCATTGGTGTGCAAGGTTGAGAAAACCAAGTGACCAGTGAGAGCAGCTTCCATAGCGATTTCAGCCGTCTCGTGGTCACGAATTTCACCGATCATCACGATGTTTGGTGCCTGACGTAAGATTGAGCGCAAGGCTGCAGAGAAATCGAGACCGACAGGGCGGTTGACCTGGACTTGGTTAATACCGCTCATTTGGTATTCGACAGGGTCTTCGACGGTGATCAACTTTTTGTCTGGGCGGTTAATTTGGCCCAAGCAAGCATAGAGCGTGGTGGTTTTACCTGAGCCCGTAGGACCGGTGACCAAGATCACGCCGTCAGGTAGGCCGATAAGTCGCTCAAACTTCGCTTGGTCGTCGGACAAGAAGCCCAATTGCGGCAAGCCGAGAGCCAAGTTTTGCTTATCCAAAATACGCATGACGATACTCTCACCAAAGTTGGTCGGCACCGTTGACACACGCAAGTCAAGCTCTCGATCGCTCATCTTCACCTGGATACGTCCATCCTGAGGAATGCGACGTTCTGAAAGATTCATATTTGCCATCAACTTGACACGAGAAATGATCGCACCTTGCAGATTCTTTGGTGGCGGATCCATGACACGCAGCGCACCATCGATACGGAAACGCACCCGGAAGTGCGTCTCCATCGGCTCGAGGTGAATATCTGATGCTTTGAGCTTGCAGGCATCCATCAAGATCAAGCTGACCAAGCGAATGACTGGCGCATCGCCCTCTTCGCTCTTAGTACCGCTGGTCGTATCACCCTCTTCGCGCACCTCAATATCGGTAGAGAGCGCATTGGCAGCCTCCATGCCGCTATTAGGGTAAAGCTTATTAATCAGCGTGTCGACCTCTTTTTTAGGAATGACGATAGCCTCGACATTTTTCTTGAGCTTGTAGCGCAAGGCATCGAGAGCATCGTAGTTCGTTGGATCAGACAAGGCAACAGTGATGGTTTCGTCATCTTCTTGCACAGGCACGACATGGTATTTGTAAGCGGTTTCAGCATCCAAAAGCAACGCAATCGATGGGGCGACCGAGTCGGCCTCGATGCTGGCAAATGGCATGCCGAATTGTTCTGCTAAAACGCCAAGAACCGTTTCCTCAGTGATGACCCCTTTTTCAATGAGGTAATCGAGGACGGTTTCGCCAGCCTTGATCTCGCGATTGAGCGCTTGCTGAATCACACTCGCATCAAGGTAACCCGTTTCTTGCAGAATTTGCAGGGCGTAATCGTCATTAGTTGTCACGTGGATCTCCTTATTACTTAAGAGAGGGGCTTAAAGATTTGCGAGCTTCTCGAGGATACGCTCTCTAACGGCTTGAGGATCAGCCTTGCCACGGCTGAGCTTCATCACCTGACCGATGAAAAATGTCACCGCAGCGGCCTTACCGGCCTTGTAGTCGTCAATCGATTTGGGGTTGGCAACGAGGACTTGATCGACAAAACCATCGATTGCACCAGTGTCATTGAGCTGGCCAAGGCCACGGTCTTTAACAATGGCAGCTGGGTCGCCACCCTTTTCAAAGAGTTCGGGTAAGAGCTTCTTGGCCGTAGGGCCATTAATGGTCTTCTTATCAATCAATTGAATAAGCGCACCAAGGATCTCAGGAGTCAAAGCGCTATCCGGTACCGAGGTACCCGTTGCCGAGACCAACGCCAAGACATCGCCCATCAGCCAGTTAGCAGCGAGCTTAGGATTCTTTGAGGCGACAGCAGTCGCTTCAAAGAAGTCCGCCAATGCCTTGTCTGAGGCCAAAACGCCAGCATCGTACTCTGAGATCGCATATTGCTCGACCATGCGTTCGCGGCGCTTGGTGGGCAATTCGGGCAAAGCAGCAGCCCAGTCTGCGATTTGCTCTTGGGTCAAGGTGACAGGCAAGAGGTCGGGCTCAGGGAAATAACGGTAATCGTCGGCATTTTCCTTAGTACGCATGACAAGGGTTTCGCAAGCATCCGGATCCCAGCGGCGGGTCTCTTGAGTCAATGGCAAGCCATTGTCCAGCGCATGAGCCTGACGCTCCACTTCGTACAAGATCGCCGCATGGATATTGCTAAAGCTATTCATGTTTTTGATTTCGATCTTGGTGCCCAAAGTGGTCGTACCGACAGGACGCAAGCTGATATTCACATCGCTACGCATATTGCCCTCTTCGAGGTTGCATTCGCTCACACCTGCATAGATCATAATTTCGCGAAGTGCTTGCAAGTAGGCAAAGGCCTCATCAGCGGACGACATCTCGGGTTCTGAGACGATCTCCATGAGCGGCACGCCAGCACGGTTGTAATCGACACCCGAGCAGCCGGCACGGTGAGTCAATTTGGCGACATCTTCCTCCAAGTGAATGCGCGTCAAATTGATGACCTTTTTGCCACCCTCGACTGGGATCTCCACTGCGCCACCCAAACAAAGCGGCTGATCGAGCTGCGTGATTTGGTAATTTTTAGACATATCCGGATAGAAATAATTCTTGCGGTCAAACTTGCTGTAGGGGTTAATCTCACAGCCGAGCATCAAGCCAGCCATCACCGTGTACTTGATCGCCTGCTTATTCATCGCAGGCAAAGCACCCGGGTAGCCTAAGCAAACAGGGCAAACGTGGGTATTGGGCGAGGCGCCAAAAGATTGCTCGCAGCCACAAAACATCTTGGTCGTGGTCTTTAATTGTACGTGGGTCTCAAGACCAATAACAACTTCATACTTCATAATGGTTCTTTTCCTTAGAGAGAGCGGTTCTTTTCGTAGTGATAGGCGGTCTTAAAGAGCGCCTCCTCGCCAAAGCTCGGCCCAATGAATTGGACGCCGATTGGCTTACCCTCTTGAGAACGCCCACACGGCACGGCGATTGCACAATTACCAGCCAAGTTCACCGAGACAGTAAAGATATCAGCCAAGTAGTTCTTCAAAGGATCATTCACCGTTGCGCCAAGCTTCCAAGCAGGTTCTGGCGTAACAGGCGTAATCAAGACATCACACGTCTTAAAGACCTCATCAAAATCCTGACGGATCAATGTGCGGACCTTTTGCGCACGGTTGTAGTAGGCATCATAGTAGCCGCTCGATAGCACAAAGGTGCCCAGCATAATACGGCGCTTCACCTCAGCGCCAAATCCCTTAGAGCGGCTCACCTTGTACTGCTGCAAGACATCGTCAGCTGGTTCACGCAATCCATAGCGCACCCCATCAAAACGAGCCAAGTTAGCCGAGATCTCAGCCGTCATACAGATGTAGTAGGTCGCAATAGCGTAATCCGTACGAGGTAACGACACCTCACGAATCGTACCACCGAGCGCTTGACACTGGTCAATCACCCCTTGTACGGCAGCTTTCACATCAGCAGAGACGCCATCGACATAGTACTCCTTAGGCAAACCAAAAGTCATCCCTGCAAAAGGCTTCTCAACATCCACCCCTTGCCACGCTTGCGTGTAGTCAGGCACGTCGCGCTTGAGACACGTCGTATCCATGATATCTTCACCCGAGAGCACATTGAGCAAGATCGCAGCATCCTCGACCGTCTTGGTCATCGGGCCCACCTGATCCAAAGAGGACGCACAAGCCACCACACCATAACGCGACACACGACCATAGGTCGGCTTCACGCCCACGCAGCCACAGTGCGAGGCCGGCTGACGAATCGACCCACCCGTATCAGAGCCCAAAGCCGCCAGCGCCAAGTTGCCCCCCACAGCAGCACCAGAGCCACCGCTCGAGCCACCCGGGATGCAATCCAAGGCCACCGGATTATGCGTGATACCAAAGCCAGAAGTCTCAGTCGTCGATCCCAAAGCAAATTCGTCCATATTCGTGCGACCAAGGAAAATCGCCCCAGCGGCACGCAGCTTAGCCACCACTGTCGAATCATACGGCGCGATGTAGCCATCAGCCATACGAGACGACGACGTACACGGTTGCCCGATTACATTCATATTATCCTTGATTGCAATTGGCACGCCCAAAAGCGGAGCCTTCACACCAGCAGCACGCTGACGATCAGCCTCTGCAGCCTGAGCCAAAGCCCCCTTGCGGTCAATCGTTACAAAGGCGTGAATCGACTCCTGAGCAGCCTCCGCCACATCGAGCAAGCCCGAAACCAATTCCACAGACGTCACCACGCCAGCATCCAAAGCATCAATCGCTTGGCGCACCGTCCAGGATCCAAAATCTTTTTGATTACTCATTATTTTTACCTTTATTCAACAATGCGAGGCATCTTAATTTCATCATCAATACGCGCAGGCGCATTGGTCAAGACCGCCTCCGTGTCCAAGCTCTTGACTGGTACATCTTCACGAAATGCATTACTGACCTGTTGACCATGGAGTGTTGGCTCCACATTGCTCACATCAAGCTCTCCAATTTTATCTACATATGTTAAAATAGACTCAAGCTGACTGGCCAAAACGGCCTTCTCTTCGTCTGTAAAAGCCAATCGCGCCAAATGCGCAATGTGGTCGATATTCATATTTGCTGCCACTGTTTATTCTCCAATTTTACCCGTGAACCTTTGCCACGATTTCATAATGCCTCTACCATAGCATATTAGCCGCTAAATTACAACAGAAAAATCAACCAATAGGGCAAATAATGTTCGCTACGCTCACGCATCAGGCAGCAAGCTGCGCTTGCGCATCACGCATCAGGCAGAGCGGCTTCGCCGCAAGTGAACAGTAAACAGTGAATAGTGAACGGTCTTAATGCACTCCCTCAGGTCGCTTGTGTAGTCAGCGTAGGGCGGCTTTTTTAACCACAAAGGGGCACAAAGCAAAACGACAACCAAGCCAGACAGAGTAAAAAATCCCAGCCTGCAACATGTAGCAAGCTGGGATTTTGATCACGCCCCCTTAAAGGAGGCTAGCAACTAACAGAGCACGCTCGCCGCAGGCTGAGAGGAGTTTGGGAGTTGGGAGTTGGCTGCGGTCGCAGACCGCTCTTCCTAAGACTAAGACTAAGACTAAGTACTAAGACTCAGAGGCGCAGCCTCCGCCCATTCGTGTAATTCGTGGACAGTCTCTGGCAGTCCAGCGGCGCAGCCGCTCCGCTTAGCGCACGGAGAAGCCGCGTTCGGCTAAGTAGCGCTTGAGCTCAGGGATCTCGATTGTCTTAAAGTGAAAGACCGACGCCGCCAAAAGGACAGTCGCACCAGCCTCAGCAGCCAAAGCAAAATCCTCCAGCTTACCCGCGCCACCCGATGCCACAATCGCCGCATCCGTGATTGCGTGGATCTTGCGAATCAAAGGCAAATCATAGCCAGTGCGCACACCATCCGTGCTCTTGCTCGTCGGCAAGATCGTTTGCACGCCATAGTCGCTCACCTGCTTAGCCCACTCGATCGCATCCTTACCAGTAGCAGTACGCCCACCATCGATAAAGACCTCATAACCAGAAGCCATCGCCTCATTTTGAGCCACATCGATGGCCACAGTCACCTTATCGCCACCAAATTCACGAATCATCGATTCGATCATTTCCGGCGTACGGAAAACCGCACTACTCGTCGAGAACTTATTCGCACCCGCCTTCAGCACAGCCTCAGCCGACTCGACCGATGAGATACCCCCACCGATAGTCAGAGGCACATCACAAGCAGCAGCGACCTTTTCGACCACCTGCAGCATCGTATTACGACCTTCGATTGTTGCTGTAATATCAAGCATTGCGAGCTCATCAGCACCAGCACGGCAGTAAGCCAAGCAAGATTCGACAGGATCACCTGCGTCACGGAGCGATTCGAATTGGACACCCTTTACGACACGACCATTCATCATATCGAGACAAGGCATAATAATTAGCGGTTCTTTCATTTGGAAGTACCAATCTCTTTGAGGTTATACTATTCGTGATAAATAGCGCCGCCCATGATAATAAAAGCGCACCAAACAGTCAAGTAAAAAAGCATCCCCCCCCCGCAGATTTCTCACCTTCCTAAGGTCGGCAAGCCGACCGCCTTCGGATCGCAGCGACCATCAAGCTCAGCGTCCTCAGCGCAGGGCACCTGCGGTGCCGCCCCCACAACGTAGTCTACGCCCCCGAGATCTGGTAAAGGCCACGATAGACAGACCGCTCCTGAGCGATCAGCGCATCATGAGATCCCTCCTCCACAATGCGCCCATGATTGACTACGACAATCTTATCAGCATTGCGAATCGTTGAGAGACGATGAGCGATAATCAAGACAGTTCGCTTGATCATGAGGTTATTGATTGCTTGCTGGACGACCTGCTCAGACTGATTATCCAAAGCAGACGTAGCCTCATCAAGGATGACGATTGGCGCATTTTTAACAAATGCCCGCGCGATCGCCACACGTTGCTTTTGACCACCAGAGAGCAAGATGCCCCGTTCACCGATCTCCGTATCGAGGCCCCGGTCAAGCGATTGGATAAAGTCATCCAAGCACGCACTCGAAACCGCACGAGCCAATTGCTCCTCTGTTGCCAGAGGATTGCCCAGCAAGATATTCTCACGAATGGTCCCAGCAAAGAGGAAGTTATCCTGGAAGACCACCGCAATTTTATCACGCAAAGACTCCAATGTAAATTGGCGAATATCTACGCCATCAATCTCAATAGATCCCCTCGTAACATCATAAAACCGAGGGAGCAAGTTGGCCAGCGTCGTCTTCCCGCCCCCCGAATTCCCCACAAAAGCCACCATCGACCCAACAGGGATCGTCAAGTTTACCTCCTTGAGTACAGGTTTACCAGCCACATACTCAAACGAAACATCCTTGTAGCGGATATCCTTGGCGACGGATGTAAGCGCCACTGCGTCTGTAGCATCAACGATATGAGGATGCGCATCTAACATTTCAAAGACACGCTCCATAGACATTAATGCCAGCTGCACCTTGCCCACATTGTTTCCCATTGCCTTAATCGGCCGATAGAGTAGCATGAGAGCGGTAATAAATGAGACAAATTCGCCAGGTGTCAGTTTCCCAGAAGTGATCAGATAGCTTCCCACCCAGATCGCGCCTGCGATTCCCCATGAAATAATGAAATGCATCATTGGGCTGAGGATTCCCGTACGCTTCACCATCTTCATACTGAGCTTAAAGATAGACCGCAATGTCGCGGCAAAGCGAGATTCTTGCATTGCGTAAAGGTTGTAAGAGGTAATCGTACGATTACCATTAAATGCCTCATTATAATAGGTCACAAGCTGAGAGACACCAAGGACAGTTTGATTCATCAGCTCCCTCAACCTCCTCCTAAGCGATGTTAGCGGATAGAGCGCAAAGACCATCACAAGCACTGCAATAATTGCCAACTGCCAAGAATTATAAAAAAGCACAAAGATTAACCCAAGAGAAGAAAAGATCTGCGTCGTGAAGACCTTAACATTGGAGATGACCCCAGCACAAGCCATATCGGCATCTTGATTAAATCGAAACTGGATATTCCCCGAGCTATTCGTATCAAAAAAGGCAGACTCATAGCGGATGAGTCGTTTAAATAGTGCAGTCTTTAAGTCCAAGGCGATACGATTCGCCACCCAAGTATTTAAATAGTTTGCAGCATAGGTAAGAGAGCTTTGTACCAAGCTAAAGCCGACGATTAATACAGGGATCCAAGATAGGAGCGTGCCCTCTTTAGCAATTAAGACAGTATCCATGTAAGGCTTCATAATCCACGCAATTGCGCCATCCATAGCCCCAACAGGAATCGTAACCGCAATACCCAATATCGCACGGAGAAGATGCGGCTTCACAAAGGGAAACATCTTCTTGTAATTAACAATCAAATAATCAAAGTCAATCTTGTCCATAAGAATCCTTAGTTACAGGGTCTCGATACAAACGCAGCCATGCAGGACGATGGATATATTTACCCGTGGCATACTGAATGCCAAGAACCTGAATGCATCGTTCATTTTTATGAAGGTGAATACTCAACAAAAACGCAAACCATGAGGTCAAGCTTAGTGTTGGGATTTTGGGATAGGGATTATTCTCAAGGATACGGCGAACGTTGTCATTCCTTAATACAAAAGTCCTATGAAAGAACGAAAGCGTTTGGATCAGTGCTCGCAATTCGTCTAGTGCCAGTGTTGTTTTATCCTTAGGTAAATAACGAATTGCATTCTGATACGCGCTAACAATAAGCGAAGTAAAAGACTTACGCACTGAACGAAACTTATTATAACGGGTAATCACATTATAAATGACAGAAAGTATTTTAATATGATCAAGGGCAATCATACTCCGTGAAAACGTTTGATTCATAACCCCCCCCTCTCGCCGATAATAATGATAGA
>CAYZIC010000021.1:0-33425 GCA_964478335.1 uncultured Lentisphaeraceae bacterium
TAAAGGTCAAGAGCAAAGTGTCCAAAAGCTAGAAAAAAGTGTAAAAAAAGCAAATAAATCCCTAAATAGAGGCGATTTGCTACTCGGTCATCGCCAGTATCGCAAAAATAGTGCTTGCTTAGCATCAAGATTGGCACATGATGGCGTAGAGTCCCCACACCAGGTGAATCGCAAGTCTTGACACCTCGCAAGTCGATTCCAGGTCGAGGCGAATATCTGACGCTTTAGCCTAAAATAGATCGTTGCCCAAGGCCTCTTCTACCTTAGGTAAGACACGTCTCTCAGCTCGCTACGCTCGCCCGCAACAAGTATCAAGCATTAAGAGGCTCAAATAAGCAGGGCGTGGGATGCAATCCCTCCACTAGCACTAGGACTAGGACAATCAACTAGCACTAGGAGGCGAAGCCCCCTCTCCGCCTTTAGCACAAAGCATTGAGCTCGTCACTACAGTTGCTACGCTCCAACCTTTGGGCTCTTGTATCATTTTAGTGGGTAATAGACAGAGCCCCATGCCCTCCACCCGTGACCGAGACCACAGCTACCCCGTATCATGATCCATAGCAATGGCATTACCATTTGCCTTGCAATCCATTGCTCCTTTGACTTGCAACCCATTTGACAAATGCCTTGCAACCCATTTGACAAATGCCTTGCAACCCAAAAGAGGAATGCCTTGCAACCTAAAAGACGAATGCCTTGCAACTTATTTGATGAATGCCTTGTAACCCATTTGACGGCACCTTAGTAGGCAGAGGGCGCAACCTGAACCATCGACACCGTCACCCAGACGGGGCGACAGATTATAGCCATCCATTTAATCGTACCTTTAAGCGGTACCCCCAAAAAAATCCCCCTGTGGCACTTGTTTCACAGGGGGATTTTTTTTGGGGGGGGCTGGGGGGAGTACTGCCAACCCATTAAAATTAAACAATTTGAGTGGGGAAAATCAGGCTTGAGGAGGTGCCTAAGGGGCGCGTCAAAGGTCAGCAGACTCTCAAATAGAGGGACAGGTAGGGTTTCCTTTGTATCCCTATCGGAGATGCAGAGTGCTAGACTAAGCCCACATTTTATCCATTAAGATCGATCAAGAGCCCACCTGTTATACTTCAGCCCTTTCCTTAGAGGAGGCCACTTGAGGCGACCTGTCGGTGGAGAGAGGGGGGAGGAGGATTGATCCGGCCAGAAGATGGCATCATCGAGTATGCGCAACACTCTTTAAGCTGTCGACTGAGAGATGAATCAAAGGGGCTGTTTGTCTATACAATGGACCAGAGACCATTTACTATTTGGGCCAGAGACCATTTACTAGTTGGGTAGATGCTAGTACCGTGAGGGTGATGGTGCCGCTGTGATGGAGTGTGATTGGGGAGAGAGTGGAGGATGATAGATAAAAAAAGCACGCAAAGCTTTGCGCTTTGCGTGCTTTTGTGAGCGATAGGAGGTCGCTTATTTGCCAGCGTCGACAATCGCAGCGAATGATGCAGCTTCGAGAGCAGCGCCACCGATCAAGCCACCATCGATGTCAACTTGAGCCATCAATTCTGCGGCGTTGCCGGGCTTCATGCTGCCGCCGTATTGGATACGGACCTTGTCAGCGTAGCAGGGGCAGCCTGCGACATCTGCGAGGGTCTTACGGATCAAAGCATGGACTTCTTGAGCTTGATCGCTGGTAGCGGTCTTGCCGGTGCCGATTGCCCAGACGGGCTCGTAAGCGATGACGATCTTTTCGAAATCTTCAGGAGCGATGCCTGCGAGGTCAGCCTTGACTTGGCCAACGATGACAGATTCCATCTTACCGGTTTCGCGTTCTTCGAGGGTTTCGCCGACACAGACCAAAGGAATGAAGCCGTTAGCGAGGGCAACCTTGGTCTTTTTGTTGACGGTTTCGTCGGTTTCAGCGAAGTACTGGCGGCGCTCGCTATGGCCGATGACGACGTACTTGACGCCGAGGTCTTTGAGCATGGCGGCGGAGATTTCGCCGGTGTAGGCGCCGTTTGCTTCCCAGTGCATATTTTGTGCACCGAGGCCGATGTTTGAGCCAGTGAGGGCTTCAGCGGCAGCAGCGATGTTGGTAAAAGGCACGCAGACTACGACATCGACGCCATTGTTGCCATCGTTGGTGGCTTGGCGGATTTCTGCGATGAGTGCCTTAGTTTCCGTCGGGGTTTTGTTCATCTTCCAGTTGCCTGCGACAATTTTAGTACGCATGATATGTTTCCTTTTTTGTGTGTTTGCCTCACGCCGTGCACAGCGCGAAGCGGGTTTTGTGTGTTAAATCGAGTAGGGGAGCTTGCCGACGCAGTCTTGTTCGCATGCGTCGCAGTTGCCATCGCATGGATCACAGTCGTCCTCGCCCTCGTCCTCGTCAGCTTGGGCGGCCTCTTTGAGTGCTTGATAGCGCTCGGGGTCAAATGGTGCGATTTCGCACGCATCACAGGTGGCGAATTGCGTTTCTCCCGTTGGCCAGGTGATGAGATAGATACCATCCTCATCGATTTGGTCAAAGGTATAAAAAGGTTCGTCAGGATCCATTGGTGCTTGCGTCAGCGTATAGGTCAAGCCGAGGGTGTCGTAGAGGTCGGTATCGCATCCTTCGTCAAAGTTGAGCATGTAGACCAAGTCATACCCCTCGCAGGCGAATTGGTTTTCGCTGACAGGGATGAGGTCAAAAGAGTCCCCATCGATCTCTGAGCTAGCGCTCTCGATGAGGTTGTACCATTCATCCTCTGCAATGAGGTAGGGGTCAGAGATGGATTGTTTGATGAGGACTTGGTAGCAGAGGAGATCTGCGATCAAGTCTAGAGGGTCATCGTCAATGTCAGGCAAGGTCTCTTGGAGACGCTTGATGATCAGGGGCATGAGGACTGCGGGGTCGAGAGTATTCATAGGGAGACTTAGTAGATAGATTGGACATAGATGACGCGATCGGGGAGGTATCCATAGCCATCGCGCCAGATGAGAGCGATGGCCTTTGCACGAGATTGTGCAGGTGCTTTAGCTGCGCTCTTACCGACAGGAATGGTGATGAATTCGGCGGTTGCGACATAGAGGAATAGTTGCTGGCGGTCGCCAAAGATTTCACGGCTCATGGCATAGAGCTGGGTTACATCGGCTAGGCCGAGCTGCTTTTGCGGGTACTTTTGGTTATAGCGTGCGACTTTGCCTGCGAGGTCAAATTTGGGGTCGGCCATGAAGTCGCGGTTGAATGGCCGCGGATTCTTATTGTTGTCCCACTCTGGGTCAACATTGCCAGCGGCGTTGGTAAAGAGATACTTCTCAATAAACTCAGCGTAGGGCGACTCGGTCGTAGGGGATTGCTCGGGCAAGGTGGAGACATTGACCTTGTCGATATTGGGCAATTTGTAGGCGAGCTTGTCTGAATTGGCCGTTTGGCGGGAGACGGTGACACGGGCTGCTTGTGCGATTGAGCCAGGCATACCCTGGAGGGCGATCTTGCGCAGATTGTTGCTCAAGTAGACGTTATCTTGGCCAGCAAAGGCTGAGATGAGGCCACGGTGCTCTTCATAACCAGGCGTCTCACAGGTAAAGGCATTGATGATTTGGCTCTGTGCGACAGCCCCAGTAACCTTATCTGTGTAGCTCACGACGGGGATCGTACGCCAGTAGGCCTTGTGGTATTCCTTAATGTAGCTATCGGTAATGGTTTTGTCGTAGTCATTGTTGAATTGGTTGGCAGCACTACTGGTGAGCGGGTAGGGGACGAGGCCAACCTCAGCGGGGAAGAACATCTGCCCCGAGTTATTACTGGAGAAGAATATATTCTTGACATCGGTGTCATTGGTAGCGAGGAAGGGTAATCCGACCTGTTTGATATAGCCCAGGTCAAGGATTTCGGAGCCTTGGTTAAATTGGATTTCATCGCCAAAGATCCACTGCTGAGAGGAGCATTGTGCGACAGTATCTCCCGAATCACAGAGTGCTCTGAGAGAGGTCGCCGAGCATCCCATCATGGGAGAGAGCCAGTTGTAGCGCGGGTCGAGTGCGACCCAGTGTCCTACGAATTTGCTCAGACGGTAGTCCGCAGCACCACCCTTGAGCTGGGTGATTTCGATCTCGGGATCGCTGATGTCAACCTTTTTCACGCCGTCTTCTTCAGTACGGGTAATGGCGCAAGTGAGCGAGAGCGTGTAGGCAAATGTGACGCGGAAATAGCCCTGGTCAAGTCTTCTGCTGCGCGTCCACTTTTTATTCAGCTTTTTTGCGGGGGCGTATTCTGCCTTGAATTCAGCAGCTCTGGTGTAGGTGCGCTCGGGGTCACCGACGGGCGCCATGTCGACGATGCCGTCCTTGTTGGAGACTTGGGCTTTGACGTAGGCTTCTACTAAGAAAGTATAGGACGCTTTGATTTCGTCATCCGCGCTATTGACAGGGAGGGTGACTTTTAGGCTTGCAGTACCGCTTGGCGTGAGGTCGATCTCATGAGCTTGATAGCGCCACGGGCCTGTGGGGGTATTGCGCGTGGAGATGGAGTCGGCGTTGTCTTGCACTTCGAGTGTGGTGGCGGCGACAAGGTCTTTATTTTGATCGATGAGTGCTACGCCCCAGTTGGCAATTGCGTCAAAATTAAATGATTCATTGATTTTGTTTCTGTATGGGAAAGCCGAGTAAAATGTCATCGGCGCCGAGGAGACCTTTTTGAGGACATCCTTGATGTCGATCTCGGCAGCGGCATCGTTGTCAACGAGGCGTGCATTGCCTTTGGGGGAGCTTGATTCGATTTGTCCTTGTAAGCCATCCCAATCGTAGTTGAGCGCAGCGACCATGGGAAACGCCTCGGCATTGGGAGTGTAGAGCGCCAGAATCTCGTCGTTATCACCAGCAGCATCACTTGGGGAGGAGTCTTCATCGACATAGTCCTTAATGGAGGCGGCGATGCTTTCGATCTGCTCCGTGCTAAAGGTGATGCGTTTGTCAGGAGTATTCTGCTTGGCCATGTCATCATTGTAGTCGGTGACAAAGGTCTTTAGCTTGTTGCCAAGAGCCTTGGCGCTATTGCCTTTGACCAGGTCGCCCACGTCAGAGCAGTAGATTTTTTTAGACGAGGGGGATTTGTTGTTGCGCACTTTACGATCGGATACAGGCCAGTAGCTGTAAGTTGTAAAGGGGGCGAAGAGGGATTCGGATTGGTCGTCGTTATAATCCGTGGTATAGATAGCCTCAGCCCAGTGGTTGGCAGCAGGGATAAAGCTGTTACCAACGGCCGTGTCGCCAAATAGGACGCCGCGAGTAAAGTCTGCAGTCGTGAGGAAGCCGCCTTGGGCATCCCATGCGCCCTGCTTATCGAGGAGCTTGCGATCGTCATTAGGGTCATTTTGATTAGTTGATGCGAGGGCCAGATCACAGGCAGCCAAACCCAAGCCGCGCGTTTCATCGAGGTGGGTGATGGCATTGATATCGATGGCATCAGAGAGGTTGATCGCCGCCCAAGCCATGCGCCCAAGCGTCATGGTTGCATCGCGATTTTCGACACGGATTGGTTTCCAGTGAGCGGGAGCATTGTAGAGGGCAAATGGCGATTCACCACCGACGATAGCTTTATTGGTCATTTCACCATTGTTGTTGCGCTCGAGAGAGTTGTAGACAGCATTGGCAATATAGGGCGGGATGTGGTTGAGCGTCTGCTCATCGATCAAGTAGGCGACCTCATCCTCATCCGTGTCTCCTTGTCTGTAAGATGATGGTGCAGAGGCCATGACACGAGCGAATGACCAATTGGGGCGGTTATTGGGATCGTTATTGGTGATATCTTTACCGACTGGGGGCTTGCCGTAACCGACACCAGGATTGCCATCGATAGCAAAGGGCGTGAGGGTGTAGACATTGCGGCTCTTGTCATCAGCGAGAGGGAAGCGGACACCATTCTTTTCAGCTTGGTCGACCATGACCTTTTCGACGGCAGCTCTGGCATCACCAAAAGCCATGGTGAGCAATTCTTGAGCAACGACCTGCTTACGGTAGACCGATGCGGAGGCATTTTCGGTGCGCATGGAGAGGGTAAAGGCAATGGCGCTGATCATGAGAAAGCTGAGCAATCCTAAGACGATGAGTAGCGCAGAACCTTGTTTATTGGAGAATTGTTTCATAGTAAATCCTTTAACAGACATCATTATTTGCCCGGTTGTTGGACTGTCTTATAGGGTGATGGCAGCGCGATGGTAACCTTAAATTCCGCAGGGTCTGCTTTGGCTAAGTTGAGCTCCTTGGCTCTGACACGATAGGGCTTACCCCATGGATCGCGGAGTGGAGCACCAGCCTTGTGAGTGGCAGGAGCATTAAAGTAGACCGAGTTGCCATTAGTATTGGTTGGCTCGATGAGATCGCGCAAGACAGAGCCAGTGACATCTGTTGGGGTGCCATTGGTGGGAATAGCCAGAGTTGCAATGGGGTCTGCAACCTCTTGGTTAGTGAGGCTGTAGAGGCGGATCGCATTAAGGATTTCGCGAGATTCGGCGGTTGCCTTACCGATGCGAGCCGTTTCACGGGCAGATGCACCAGAGAATGCAAAGGCACCGGCCAAGAGACCGATGATCGCCATGACGATCATGATTTCGACGAGGGTGAAGCCCATTTTTTGTGATAAATTAGTCATGGTTATTGATCTCCAGCAGGCCAGGTTGAGATGTCATCATCGGTATCCCATTTGCCGTCTGGGCCAGCAGATGCAACACCGATATCGTAGTCTGAGATAGAGGGGGGAGTATTGGGCTTGACCGTGACGGTGACGGCATAAGGCGTCGCGTTGGCCCCTGTGTCAGAGGAGGAGTCGTCAAAGACCTTAAATGAGACATTGCCCGAGCCAAATTCAAAGGATGCCGTGGTCGTCGAGCCAAAGCTGCCATTCTTATAGGTGCTCTCTTTGCGGGTGAGGGTGCTGCCGCCTGAGTATTCCACCTTGACGAGCTCACGCGTGGCTTTATCCTTGGCGGTGATTGCCGAGATGGGGCGCGTGATGTAAAAGGTCAAGTTATTGTTGGTGAATTCAGGTGGGTCAAAGGTGCTATTATTGTCACCGAGGGCATAGTGTATCGAGGCATATGACGGATCGACAATCATCGACAGATCGCGCGTGACGATGCCGATCGCAGAGCGGACATTAGATTGGTCGGAGCTGCTCTTGAGGCTGACGCTCCATGCGAGGTTGGTCTGCTGGAAAATACCCGACATGATCATGACGATGATCGAGAGGATCGACATGGCGACGAGGACTTCCAAGAGTGAGAAGCCGCGCTTGAGAGGGTTGATTAAACGTGCTTTCATTAGTTCTTACCTTGAGTATAGGGAGCATCTAAGATGACCGTCGTCGAATAGAGTGGGGCGTAGTCAAAGGCCTTTTTCTTTTGGTCGACATTATCGATAGTCGCTTGCAAGACGACCTGCAAGACGAGCTTACCATCGTCATTGTGATTGGCTGGTGCGGGAACCGAGGTACTCGATTGAGTGGTCCATGCTTTATAAAAGATACGATTGACTCGGTCCGACTTAGACGGGTAGACCTCGTGGGCGACGTCTTCATTCGTGCCAGAGAGCTTGAGCTTGGGGTCGATCTTGCGAAGTTCACGGCGTAGGTCATCCTCAGTCTCGACATTGGGCATTTGGGCAGCAGCGCGCACTGCACCAAGGAAGTGCTCGGCAAAGGCCGTTTGGCGCATTTGCCCTTTGGCCTCGCGACTGTCACGTAAGCCGATGGGAAAGAGTCCCATGACGACGAGTGCTCCGCCCGCTAAGACGAGGATGGCCATATTGATCTCTACGAGCGTAAAGCCTGCCTTAGAGAGCTGTTTGATTCGGTTGATAATCGGGATCATAGTGGGTATCCTTATTCGGTCTGGTCTTGAGCACTACTCGTATCGGAGATGTCCACCGAGCCATCCTTCTTAAAGGCCACCTTGATGGTGACATTGTTTCCTCTGAGGGTCAAGGTGACAGGGGCAGAGGCGAGGGTGCCATTGGCATCAAAGACGACGACTTCTCTAAAAGATGTCGTATTGCTCGCGTAGGTAATCGTCTTGGGGAATAGAAAGATCTGAGAAGCCTGGATGGCCAGAGGGATGGCGGTGCCAGAGGGGACATTGGGAGCCTGCTCGGTCTCGCCAATTTTGAGCCCTCTAAAGTTTTTCATCGCCAAATTGACCCCGTCACCCTCAATTTTGTAGCTAAAATTGATAGGCTCGTAGTAGCTGGCCGTTACACGCTCAGTGGTATCACCGATCGTACGGGCAAATCGCTTGATCTTAAAGGTCTTGGTGCCCTTAGGATCATTGAGATTGATCGCTGGAGACCAACTTTGCTCCCAGCTATTTTTCTGATAGACAGCACGCAAAGACTTGAGCAAGGTCGACTGCCCACGAAATGGGACGATGATATTTTTGCCATTGATATAGACATCGCCGAGGTAAGAGAAGAGCGCATAGCGCGGGAGCGTGCGCGTGCTGACGGACTTGCCTACTGCGATCTTTTCTTGATCATTCCAAAAGACAATTGCCTGAGGCTGCCCCGATGTGCAAGCTCGTTGGCGAGCCATGAGAATAATATCGCGCATTTGACGCTTCGCCTTGGTTTGCCCTTCCTTTTTATTCGCATTAAAGTAGGCGACCGAAGCGAAGGTCACAATCATCGAGGCAATGACCATGACCACAAGTAGCTCGATCAAGGTGAAGCCGCGTTTTTTGATACTGGTTAATGAGTACATAGCAGACCTTCAAGGGATTAGAGTTGGATGAGCTCTTTATAGTTGGATAGGTTGGGTTTCCAAACCGTAAAGCTCCCCTCATCGGTATCAAAAGAGATATTGATCGGAGCGAAGACCTTTTTACCATTTTTTGGGTCACCCTTACGGCTAAAGACCAAGTCAAACCCGACCCACATGGACTTGTTTGCGATTTTGCGGTCGATCGCCTCTTGGAATGTCATCACCCCTTGGCCCTTGACGTAGACCTTGAGGAGGGCATGATCCATAAAGGATCGCTGCGTCAAGTCGCGTTTGCCATTATCTGTGCGGCCAGTGAGGAGCAAAAAGACTGCGCCATTGGGGTTGTTTTGCTTGGTGACATTGTTGAGGTTATTGGGGTCACTATTGGTGGCGTAGGAGTATTTGGTCTTGGCACCATCCATCGGGAGCTCATCATAGGCACTTTGATACGACGTGATGGCATTGCGTGTGATCGTGATTGCGCTGTCGAATTGGAGGTTGTCCTTGGACTTGACGATTTTGCTAACCCCGACACCCACGAGCGCAATTAAGCTAGCCAGGATGGCGACGACGACGAGTAATTCAATGAGAGTAAAGCCAGCACGAGCAGAATGTTTCATATGAGAGATCCTTATAGATAGAGAGATAAGCAAAAAAGAGATTACCAAGATTGGCCAGAGGTGAAGCCGTCGTTATTCTCGCCCTCTTCAGGCCAGCACCAAACTGCGACATCGCCACGAATCGTGAGATTAGAAAAGACCGATGGGAGGCCATCCTTGCTGTCGATCATGCCGTCCTCATTGATGTCGATGCAAAAGTGGTAGAGATAGTCCGTGAGGTCGGCTTTAGGCGTGAGGGCAAACTTTCTCAAGCCAATCGTGCTCAAGAGACCCACCGCCAGCTCGGGCTCTTTGGCGACCTGTTGCGAATTGTAGCGGCCATTATCGTTGTACAAGACATCAAAGAAACCCGTCTTACCGATGATTTCGCAGGTGTCCGGATCCATGCGATAGACACGAGAGCCTTGCATTTCGTCTGGCCATCCCTCAGCCTCTGTGTGATAACGCGACCAGGCCGTTTTGATTTGATGGCAGACCTCGGAGGTTTGAGAATCTTTAGCCTCGTCGATGAATTGGGTGTAGACACCATAAAAGGCCGCACTGAGCGTGCCGATAATGGCAATCACGACCAAGAGCTCGACCAGGGTAAAACCAGATTTGAGTTGCTTATACATGATAAAAATTCCTTTAAATAAGAGAGTAGTGGATTAGTTTCGGCCCAGCGAAGAGATGTCGTCAGCCGTGTGGTCGGTACCATCAGGCCCTGCAGAATAGATCACTGCATTTTCTCCTGAGACTGTGTATCTGAGGGGGCGCTCCCACGCATCAAGAGCCGTCATGGCGCGGTAGATGATACGTTTTTTGGGGTCTGGTTGGATGAGACCATCCATGACGATCCCCTCGCGGATAAATTCCTTTAAGCGCGCATGCAATCGCTTGACGTACGGGTCGTGATCTTCTGCCTTGGAGTAGAGATTGAGGATGTCGCCACCGCCCTCGCTTGGAGAAAAGGCCGTCTGAAATTGTCCCACTGCACGGGTAATACCATCTTGATAGACCGATTTGAGACCCTTGTCAGGAGTCGCAGTCATTGCATCTTGGATGAATTTTGCGCGAGGGACGAAGTTTGATAAAAAGCCAAAGGTCGCAAGCCTTTTTTCCTTACTATCGATAGATCCACCATCGCGATTGTCGATGAGGAATTTAAACTCGATGGACCCCGAGTCACCCTCAGGGTAGGTACCGTAAATGCCCTTGTACATTTCCGCCAACGACATTAAGGCGTGGACCTTGTGCGCAGTGCTAGACTTGTCACTTTGATCCCCAGCCAGGCGCATCAATCGAAACATCCCCGCAATGAGGATCGAGATGATGACCACCACGACCAAGAGCTCAATCAGTGTAAATCCGGCTCGTTTGTATACCGACATAATAGATCCTTCCCGTTGGGGGTGACTAAGCAGCGCCGCCACCCAATGTGCCAATGATGTTGATCAGCGGCAAGAACATTGCGATAACGATACCACCGACGACAAGTGCCAAAAAGATAATCATAATCGGCTCAATGATCGAGGTTAGAGAGGCCACTGCGTTATCCACTTCGTCATCGTAAGTATTGGCAATACGGATGAGCATATCGGGCAAGGCTCCGGTTTCTTCACCCACCTCAACCATCGAAACCACCATGGGTGGGAAGACTCCAGATGCGGCCAATGGCTCGGTCATGCCTTCACCTTCTTTGACATTGTCATGCACGCTTTGCAATGCATTAGCCACCACGCGGTTGCCGGTGGTATCTTTCACGATCGAGAGCGCCTGCAACACTGGTACACCAGAGGCCAAAAGCGTACCCAGCGTACGCGTCAAGCGCGCCACCACATTGCGCTGCGTGAGCGAACCAAACGCCGGAGCTTTGAGAGCCATCACATCGCATAGGTAGGCCCCCTTTTCAGTCTTCGCAAAGATCTTAAAGGCTACAGCCGCAGCCGCAATACCGATACCCACAGTCATCCAGTTAGCCTGGACGTATTCAGACATATCAATGACAAATTGAGTCAAGCCTGGCATTTCTGCGCCCCCCATCAAATCTTGGAAGATCTTTTGGAATTGCGGAATCACCTTGACCATCAAGAAGACCACGATGCCCACAGCTGCGCACAAGACGACCGCAGGATAGGTCATGGCACCCTTGACCTTGTTTTTAATCTTTTCGGCCTTTTCCATGAATTCTGCCAAGCGATTCAAAACCGTTTCAAGCACACCGCCTGCTTCACCAGCCTTAACCATGTTGACATAGAGGTGGTTAAAGATTTTGGGGTGGTTGCCTAAAGATTCCGAGAAGGTATTTCCCGTCTTGACCGTCTCAAGCATGTCGGCGAGGGTTTCTTTTAAGACTGGATTAGTCGCCTGGCGGTGCAACACGGTCAACCCGCGTGTCAAAGGCAAGCCTGCATCGATCAAGGTTGCCAGCTGACGCGTCAGCACCATCAAGTCTTTGGTCTTGACACTCCCGCGCAAGAAGCTCGGTAGCTTGATGTCCATTGACAAGCCAGAACCTTTTTTCTTAGCCTTAGGGGCAGGCGCATCGGCAGGAGACGAGACAGAATTACTCGCAGCTGATTCGCTGGATTCTTTCATCTGACCAATTGCTGTCGGCGTCAATTTCATACCGCGAATCTTGCTGATTGCCTCAGCTTGAGATTCTGCGATCACGACGCTGCGCACCTCTTTACCTGATGAGTCTACTGCCTTGTAAGCAAACTTAGCCATAATCTAATCCTTTTAACTAATCCATTCAAAATAGCGTGTCAATCGATTTCTCAATTTGTTTAAGCAGGAGTATAGCTGTTTTTGTGCTAAAAAGCAAGCCGAAAATGACAAATAGTGCGATTGTTTACTTTGAATGGGGGAAATGGAGGCTTAGGTCGGTAAGTCAACCGCTAAGGTTCGCAACCTCCCCGCAGACTCTCATTGAGGACAGCCTTCGGCCTTTTAAGCTCGTACTTGCTCACAAGATAGGGTGCTAAATTTCTCTTTTTGTGGCGGATTGGCGGTTGTGGGGTAGATAGTGGCTGTTTTTTGACATTTTAGTCTTTCCTTTTTTCTCACTTTAACCTATAATAGGGGGCATGAAAATTTTGGTAATCGGTAATGGCGGCCGAGAACACGCCATCGTTTGGAAACTCACACAGGATGCGACGCGTCCTGAGATCTTTTGTGCCCCAGGCAATGCTGGTACAGCGAGCATTGCGACGAATGTGGACGTTTCAGCAGAGGATGTCGATGGTCTCTTGGCCTGGGCTCAGGAAAACAAGCCCGACTTGACTGTAGTCGGACCTGAGGTGCCTTTGTGTAAGGGTGTTGTGGATGCTTTTGACGCGGCGGGTTTGCGAATCTTTGGGCCGTGCGCTGCAGGTGCTGAGCTTGAGGGGAGTAAGGCTTTCTCCAAGGAGGTCATGGTGGCCGCTGGCGTGCCGACGGCGCGTTTTGAGAGCTATACCCAAACTGCTGAGGCGCTGGAGGGCTTGAAGCACTTCCGTTTGCCTGTTGTGATCAAGGCCGATGGTTTGGCTGCAGGTAAGGGGGTGGTGATTGCAACCTCGATGGTAGCAGCAGAGGATGCCGTGCGCTCGATGCTCGATGAGGGTGTCTTTGGAACGGCTGGAGCCTCGGTGTTGATTGAGGAATTCCTCGATGGTGAGGAGGCATCAGTTTTTGCTTTGTGTGATGGTGAGCATGTGGCACTATTGCCAGCTGCTCAGGATCACAAGCGTGTAGGCGATGGCGATACTGGCCTGAATACTGGTGGCATGGGTGCGTATGCGCCTGCGCCTATTGCGACATGCAGCATGATGGCCTTTACTCGCGATCAAATTGTCAAGCCCATTATGGCCGAGCTCAAGAGCCGTGGCATTACCTTTAAGGGAGTGCTCTTTGTCGGGCTTATGATCGTCGATGGCAAACCGATGGTGCTAGAATTTAACGTACGCTTTGGCGATCCGGAGACGGAAGTGGTCATGATGTTGCTCAAGAGTGACTTGGTGCCGATTATGAATGCTTGCATTGATGGTACGCTGAGTGAAGATCTGGTTGAGATCCATGATGCGTCAGCAGCGACCGTCGTGATGGCAGCTCCGGGGTATCCCGGCTCCTATCCCAAGGGATTGGCAATTACGGGCTTGGATGAGGCGGCTCAGGTCAAGGATGCGGTGGTCTTTCATGCTGGGACTGCACTCAAGGATGGCGGTGTAGTGACTGCTGGTGGGCGCGTTTTGACCGTTTCGGCAATGGGGGGCTCGCTCTCTGATGCTGTGCGCACGGCCTATGCTGGCGTTGAGAAGATTCATTTCGATGGTGCCTACTATCGCAAGGACATTGCTCAAAAGGCTTTTAAGTATTTCAACTAATTTGTAACTAAGGAGAAGAACATGAGTCAACCAGTTGTTTCTATTATAATGGGTAGCCAGTCCGACTGGCCATTGATGCAAAAGACGTGCAAGACCTTTGATGATTTTGGCGTGAGCTATGAGGTGCATATTTATTCAGCGCACCGTACCCCTTATGAGGCCGCAGAATATGCCAGCAGTGCACAAGGTCGTGGCATTAAGGTGATCATCGCAGCCGCTGGAATGGCAGCACATTTGGCTGGAGTGGTCGCTGGTCACACGATTTTACCTGTGATTGGCGTGCCCGTCAAGGGTGGCATCATTGATGGGCTTGATGCGTTGCTCGCTACGGTACAAATGCCCAGCGGCGTGCCAGTGGCGACAGTTGCTGTTAACGGTGCCGTCAATGCCGCCATGCTCGCTATCCAAATCTTGGCAACCTCGGATGAGACTCTGACGCAAGCTTTGGTCGCGTACAAGCAAAAGATGACCGACACCGTCCTGGCAGCAGATGCTGCCGTGCAACAAGAACTCAAGGGGGAATAATCAAAATGGCACTTAATATTGTTACAGAGATCGACAATCGTGTATCGATCAAGCGAGCTTTGGTCAGCGTATCTGATAAGACGGGCTTGGATACCTTTATCCCGGCATTGATTCGTACCTGCCCTGATGTGGTGATCTATTCTACCGGTGGTACCTACACCGCAATCCAAAACCTTTTGAGCGATGCTGAGCAGGCTAAGCATTTGGTTGCGGTCTCAGATTACACGGGGCAACCTGAAATGCAGGGCGGTTTGGTCAAGACTTTGGACTTTAAGATCTACTTGGGTATCTTGAGCGAAACCTACAATACCTCTCACCAAGCAGACTTGGCTCGTACGCAGGCTGATGCGCTGGATATGGTCGTGGTCAATCTCTATCCTTTTAAGGAAACGATTGCCAAGGCAGACGTGACCCCTGAAATGGCTCGTACCAATATCGATATTGGTGGTCCCTGCATGGTGCGCGCTTCTGCAAAGAATTATCTTCGCGTTGCCTCGGTGACCGATCCTGCAGACTATGGAGCCTTGATTGATGAGCTTGCTGCTAATCAAGGTACATTGTCACTCGAGACGCGATTGGGCTTGATGAAAAAGTCCTTCGCTCATACCGCAGCTTACGACACTGCAATTGCTGGCTTCTTTGCCGCAACGGCTCATGATCAGGTCGCAATGACCTACACGGCACACTAATCATGGTTGATCTACACGTCCATTCTACAGCATCTGACGGCTCTGATACCCCTACGCAGTTGGTGGTCAAGGGCTCCATGGCGGGTTTGTCGCTCATGGCTTTGACTGACCATGACAATACTCAGGGCATTGATGAGTTTATGGCGGCTTGCCGTGAGCATCATCTGCGGGGTGTCGCAGGGGTTGAGCTGAGTGCTGATGTCTCGGAGGGAACCTTGCATATTGTTGGCTTGGGCATTGATTGCTCCAATCGCCGCTTGAGCGAGGCTCTCTCGGTCATGATGGATAGACGTGCAGATCGCAATGCACGTCTCTTTGCGCGTTTTCGACAAATTGGTATCGATTTATCAACAGAGGAGGTCGCAGCATTTGCTGGCGCAGATCTCATTAGTCGTGTCCACTTTGCGCAAGCTTTGGTTAAGCGGCGCATTGTCGGGAGCGTGCAAGAGGCGTTTGAGCGATATCTATCTAAGGATAAAGCGGCCTATGTGGCGCGTGACCGTTTTGCCGTCCGTGATTGCTTTGAAATGATCCGTGAGGCGGGAGGCTTGCCAATTATTGCCCATCCGCATACCTGGGAAGTCGACCTCCCCAGCAAGATTCGCCAACTCAAAGAATGGGGGCTTGCGGGTATCGAGGCCTACTATTTCACCTATTCTGCGGGGCAGATTTGTGACTATTTGCGCCTAGCATATCGCTTTGACTTGCTGACTTCTTGTGGTTCTGACTATCACGGCTCGGGTAAACCGATCGTGCATTTGGGAGAACAAATGATTCCAGCATCAGTCGAGACTACCTTGATGACCGCATTGGGGCACTGCCCAGGAAAGAGTGAATCATGGTAAGTAAACTCCTCGATCTTATTCGTCGGACATCATGTGTCTTACCCGATGATGTCCGCGCTGCGCTCGCTCGCGCTAAGGGCGTAGAGGCTCTTCCTCGGGCGTGTCAGATCTTTGAGATGATCCAAACCAATGTCGCTTTGGCTGAACATCAAAACGTCCCCATCTGCCAAGACACAGGTACATTGACCTTCTTTTGGGAGATCCCCTGGGGCGTTTCGACGCATCCGCTGATGGTAGCGTGTCGAGAAGCGGTTAAGCAAGCCACCAAGCTTGGGTATCTCCGCCAAAACACCATCGATGCCTTGAGTGGAGTCTCAGTCGAGACCAATGTCAGTGGTGATTTTCCCGTGATGCACTTTGAGCAAGGCGACTACTCAGAGCTGCAGGTGACCCTCTTACTGAAGGGGGGCGGCAGTGAAAATATGAGCTGTCAATTCTCTTTACCCGATAGCAAAATCGGAGCAGGACGTGATTTGGCTGGCGTGCGCGCCTGTGTCCTGAATGCCCTTACTCGCATTCAGGGACAAGGCTGTGCACCTGGCATTTTAGGGATTTGCATAGGTGCGGATCGAGCAGGAGGCTACGCCACGGCCAAGAAGCAATTCTTGCGCAAGCTCGATGATCATTCACCTATTCCCGAATTGGCTGCATTAGAGGAGAGTCTCTTAGCAGAAGCCAATGAGCTCGGGATTGGTCCCATGGGTACAGGAGGCCAGACCACCTTGTTGGGGGTTAAGATCGCAGCAATGAGTCGGCTGCCGGCTTCCTATTTTGTAACCATCGCTTACCTCTGTTGGGCGTGTCGTAGACAAAGTCTCAGACTAAGCGTGGACGAAGCTCGTATGTGCGAGAGTAAGGATGTGTAGTATGGCAGAGATTACGCCTATTCGTGTGGCTATTGTGGGACTGGGGCGCATTGGCCTTGGACGGTTGGTGCCCTTCTTTTTAGACAGCCCTGAGCGCTTCCAGTTGGTAGCTGTTTGTGATTTAGACAAGGCGCGTCGAGATGCCGTTTTGGCGCAGCATCCCTCTTGTCACACCTATCGTCGTCTTGAAGATTTACTGACCGACTCGGTGGTTGAGCTGGTGATTGTGGCCACACGTACAGATTCGCACTTTCCCGATGCGCTCGCTGTGATCAAGTCTGGCAAACATGTAGTGGTGCTTTCGCCATTGGGTACCCAGCCCGAAGAGCTCGTCTCTTTGCGTGCTGAGTCCATCAAGTCAAAGGTCAAGCTATTCCTCTTTGAGCCACAGCGTCTCTCCAATGTGCATACGTTTCTCAGGCGCTTAGACAAGCAGACACCTTTGGTCGACATCTATCGGATTGACTTCTCTTATGGGGAATTCACTCGCAGAGACGACTGGTTGGCGGTGCGTCGCTGTGCTGGTGGAGTAGCCTTTAATGGCACCATCGATCTGCTTTCTCAGGCGCTAGAATTCTCCCCCATGGCACTCTCTTTGCAGTGGGCAGACGTGCGCCGAGTCGCAGCTGTCGGGGATGCCGAGGACACCGTCTCGATCTATCTGCGCACCAACTCCAACTTCATGCTGACGGTTAACTATTCTACTGGTCAGATTGAGACACCGCCTTACTGTGTCGTCTATGCGGAGAATGGTCAACTGACCATCCCCACTGCTCACGCTCAGGAGGCCACTCTTAAATGGTTTGACCTCGGACAAGTCAAGCGCAAGCGCGCTAGTGTGCGCTTGCCAGAGCTCGAGGCTGAGCCTGAGGTGATCCCCTGGCAAGAAGCGACCATCGCTATTCCCCAGACCGTCAATGACGAGCTGATCGTTTGGGAGTCGATTTATCAATGTATGCGTGGTAATCAAGCTTACCCGCTTACGTTGGATGCGACGCTCGAAGCTACAAAGATTGTGGCAAAGGTCAAGCGAGATTCACTCTTTTCCTAATTGAAATACACACATCAAAAACATACCTATCATAAGAGGACATTATGGCAATCGAAATCACAAATCAAGAAGTATTTGACTTTCACGTGGGTGGCAAGGTCGGCTTGACTCTGCCCAAACCTCTCAAGACCCAAAAGGATCTCTGCTTGGCTTACACCCCTGGCGTCGCAGTCGCCGTCAAGGAAATCGCAGCCAAGCCCGAAACGATTTATCATTACACCGCCAAGCCCAACCTCGTCGCAGTCGTCTCCGATGGCACGGCAATCCTCGGTTTGGGCGATTTGGGCGCTGAGGCCAGTATCCCTGTGATGGAGGGCAAAGCAGTCCTCTTTAAGTCCTTTGGTGATGTAGATGCTTGGCCTGTGCCATTGGCTAAGTGTCGTCAAGGAGGCAAGGATACAGGCAAGACCGATCCTCAGCGTATTATCGATGTTGTCCGTGCTCTGGCTCCGATGTATGGTGGTATCAACCTCGAGGACATTGCTGCGCCTGCTTGCTTTGAAATCGAAGACACCCTCGATGCCGAATTGGACATCCCGGTCTTTCACGATGACCAATGGGGCACCGCAGTGATCTCTACCTCAGGCTTGATCAACTATGCACACTTGACCAATCGCAAGCTCGAGAATCTCTCAGTCGTCATCAATGGTGCTGGTGCTGCTGGCATCCGTATAGCAGATATGTTTAAGGCCGCTGGTGTCAAAAACTTGATGATGTGCGACTCTAAGGGTGTCATCCACTCGGGGCGCACCGATTTGACCTCCCACAAGCAGCGTCATGCTTGTGACACCGATCGCCGCACTTTGCAAGAAGCCATCGCTGGTGCACACGTCTTTGTCGGTGTCTCGGTTGCGCATTGTCTCACTGGCGATGATGTCAAAACCATGGCAGACTATCCCGCAATCTTTGCAATGGCCAACCCTGATCCAGAGATCGAACCCACCGACGTTGCTGCCGCATTTGCTGGTAAGCCCTACGTCATGGCAACGGGCCGCTCAGACTATCCTAACCAGATCAACAATGTCTTGGGATTCCCCTTCCTCTTTAAGGGTGCACTCTCGGTCAAGGCGCGCACTATCAATATGGCAATGAAAGTCGCCGCCTCCAATGCTTTGGCTGCGCTCGCTCGTGAAGCAGTCCCTGCTGACGTGCAAGCACTTTATCCTACCGAAAAGCTCGTCTTTGGTGCTGGTTACATCATCCCTAAAGCATTTGATCGTCGCCTTTATGCGGAAATCTCCTTTGCTGTTGCTCAAGCTGCCGTCGAATCTGGCGCTGCTGAGCCTTGCGATTTAGTGGCTCTCAAAGCTCAGTTGAGCGCCCGTCAATAATTCACCCTATTAAGGATCCTATCATGACTAATGAAGAAGTAATCAAAATCTTTGAAGACACCAAAGCTTTGCTCTCTGGACACTTCGAGCTCCGTTCTAAATTGCACAGCAATCGTTTCTTCCAATGCGCAGAAGTCCTCCGTTGGCCTCACCATGCACAGGCTCTCTGTGCTGAATTGGTCGCCCGTATGCAAAAGGAAGCCGACATCGGCGAAATCACTGGCGTCATCAGCCCCGCACTCGGTGGTATTATCGTTGGCCACGAAGTTGCTAAGGCTCTCAAGACCCAATGCATCTTTGCTGAAAAGCAAGATGGTGATTTGGTCATGCGTCGCTTTAAGATCAAGCCTGGCGAACGCTACGTCGTCGCAGAAGACGTGATTACCCGTGGTGGTCGCGTGCAAGAGACGATTGATATCGTCAAGGCAGCAGGCGCAGATGTCGCAGCAGTCTTGGTTTTGGTTGACCGTAGTGCTGGCGCTGCCAAGTTTGACTATCCGACCTTCTCGCTCTTGCAAATGGCACCCGAGGTCTGGACCGCTGAAACTTGCCCCATGTGCAAGGCTAACGAGCCTTTTATTCATCCAGGTTCGTAAGTCTCTGATCGAGTTGGCTCATGGCATCGGTTTCGCTCAAGCATATCAATAAAACCTACCCCAATGGTTTTGTCGCGGTGAGGGACTTTTCTCTCGAGATCGCAGATGAATCATTTTTGGTGCTGGTAGGGCCATCAGGGTGTGGTAAGTCCACCACGCTGCGGATGATTGCTGGACTCGAGACCATCTCATCGGGCACCATCGAGATTGATGGGCGACAGGTCAATACCCTGCCGCCCAAAGATCGGGATATTGCCATGGTTTTTCAAAACTATGCCCTCTATCCACATATGACGGTGCGTGAGAATATGGCCTTTGCTCTCAAGTTACGCCATGTTGCTAAAGCAGAGATTGCTCAGCGTGTCGATGAGGCCGCTCAAATTCTGGGCCTGAGCGCACTCCTCGACCGCTTGCCTAAACAGCTCTCTGGCGGCCAGCGCCAACGCGTCGCCCTCGGTCGAGCCATTGTGCGCAAGCCTAAGGTCTTTCTCTTTGATGAGCCATTGTCCAACCTTGATGCCAAGATGCGTGTGGAGATGCGTGAGGAGATTCACCGCCTCCACCGCCACCTCAAGGCTACCATTATTTATGTGACTCACGATCAAGTCGAGGCCATGACTATGGGGGATCAGATTGTCGTCATGAATGAGGGGGACGTCTGTCAAGTTGCAGACCCGCTGACGCTTTATCATGAGCCGACTAATCAATTCTCGGCTGGATTTATTGGTTCGCCGCCGATGAATTTCCTGACCATGACTCGGGTGGGCGCTTGGCTCTCCTCGCCAGCAGGCAAAATTCCCTGTCCAGAGGTAATCCAAGAGGCTATTGAGGATGGGCAGGCTATCGTCGTGGGCGTGCGTCCTGAAGATCTCGCCAAGCATATCCAGTCGGCACCTCTCAGTGATGGGGGGACGATCGAGGCGAGCGTGGATTTGATTGAGCACATGGGCGCAGAGGCCTATGTGCATCTTAAGATTGACGGCATCGCGGTTACTGCGCGTGTGCCACCCAATTGGCCGGTAGGGGAGGGACTGAGAGTCTTTCTCGCACCGGAAAAACAAGCACTCCGATTCTTTGATCCTCAGACGGGTCTGCGAATCGGGTAATAAGGAGAAAAACAATGAAGTACATCTGTGACGTTTGCGGTTACATCTACGATCCCGCAGAAAATGACGGCATCGCATTCGAAAACCTTCCCGACGATTGGGCTTGCCCTGATTGTGGCGTGGGCAAAGATCAATTCTCGCCTGCAGAATAGTCCACTGGACTACTCGGAGGATCGCGACTCTATGTGGTCGCGATCTTTACCTTTTTTATTCTATTGAGATTAGACCATGAGCTTTACCGTTGCTAACCACCCTTTGATTGCCCACCGCCTCGCTGAGCTGCGAGCGACTCAAACCTCCTCCCCTCGCTTTAGGATGCTCGTGCGTGAGTTGGGTGCCTTGATGATTACAGAGGTCGCCCGTACCTGGCCAACTAAAGAGATCTCCGTCTCCACGCCATTGATCGAAACCACGGGCCACGTGCTTGCAGAGGATTGTGTCATCATCCCGATTTTGCGCGCTGGTTTGAGCTACGCAGAGGGTGTCGAGCAATTCTTGCCAGATGCTGCGATTGGTCACATTGGCCTCTGTCGTGATGAAGTCACCCATCGTCCGATTTCCTATTTAACCAAATTGCCAGATTTAACCAATAAGCGCGTCCTTTTGGTTGACCCCATGCTAGCCACAGGCTATTCGGCGGCTAAGGCGGCAGAGGTGGTCATCTCTGCAGGGGCTACGCCAGCATTGGTTACGCTGCTCACCATTGTCGCCGCCCCAGAGGGGCGCGATGTCTTTGCTAATCTTTTCCCATCAATTGCTGTCTGGACAGCCTCCCTTGACGATCATCTCAATGCCAATGCCTACATCGTGCCAGGCCTTGGCGATGCTGGTGATCGCATTTACGGGACTCTTTAATCATGTTGCGTCGTCGCCAATTCCTCATCTCCTACGGGTTGCTTGCTGCCTCAAGCTTGACAGCCAAGGTGCCTATACCCCCAGTCAAGCCTGTCGTAGAGGGTGTCTTTAACCTCAAGCCTCCGACAGCTCAAGTCCTAATCACACCTGATGGCTTTATCCGCAAAGAGGCCTTTATGGATACGGGTACGGGTAATCCCGTCTCAGGAATGTTTGGCAACGTACGCAAAGACGTGCGCGGTCGGCCGCGCTTTCATGAAGGCATCGATATTGCCCCCGTGCAACCTTGGCACCGCCGGAGATTACCCAAAGATCAAGTCAAAGCCGCAGCTGATGGTGTCGTCGTCTATCTTAATCGCACCGCATCGCTCTATGGCAATTACGTGGTCATGGTGCATGATGTGCCAGGCATCGGCCCAATCTACACGCTCTATGCGCACTTGATCCGCTATGCCAAGGGATTGCGCGCTGGGCAAAGGATCACACAAGGCACCATACTTGGCACCATGGGTAACGTGCCGCGTATCCCCGTGAGTCGCTCGCATGTGCATTTTGAGATCGGATTCATGATGAATCGCGCCTATCCCATCATTGATGACGACCACGGCATTTGGAATGGCGCCAACCTCTACGGCTTTGACCCCATGGCGGCCTTCTTAGCCTGCGATTTAGATGGCACCTGCTACCTCAAGAGTTACCTCCAGCGTAGAAAAGCTGCCTTTGTGCTTATCTTAGAGATGGCAGAATTGCCCGACTATTGCAAGCGCTACAAGTACGTCTGGCAGGGACCGGCATTTCGTGCGGGCTTGATACAAGTGGCCTTTACCCAAGAGGGCATTCCGCTGACCATGGGCAATGCCTATCTCCAAATGGACCCAGAGCGCGACCACTTGCCCTTTGTTAAAGAGGCAAATATGGCTTTGGTCAAACAGGGACGGCCCTATGTCGAGCGCTACGTCGGCCATTATCGCCTCACCGATCGCGGCACCTTGCTCGTCCAAAACCTCCTCATCACCACGGATGCTACTGAGGTCTATCCAGGCATTTCTGAGATCATTTAGACAATACGCCCCTTGTGTCCTTGTGATACAATGCACTTTGGCAAGGACTATGAGATTTTGGGATTGGGAGTCTGGGGGGGGGGCTGATAGCTGGCGTTTAAGCATAAACGCCTCAATAGACAAAGCACGCCAGAGCGACAGACGTTAGCTGATCACAGCTACCGATTGATCGGCTAGGGGGAGTTGCGATCCTTTTATGCTCTTATGTCCATGCCTCATCCTCGACATCCGCAGTCCGTCTTTGCTTCTTTGCGTTTAAAATCATCCGTTTTGCTCCATTTCGACTCGAAAATGCCCTATTTGACATTTTTAAGATTGTAAACGCTCTCTAAGTGTGCTATCTTATAACCACCATGAAAACACTTTTACAATCATTTTCAGTCGCATTTGAGTATCCCGTCATCTTTACCGACAGCCTGTGGCAAGCCGATAGCGAGATCCTCTTAGATACCTTTAAGCGTGACAGCGTTGCGCAAGCTCCTTATCGTGCGCTGGTCGTCGTTGATCAAGGCCTTGCCACCAAGCAACCGCAGCTCATTAAGCAGATTACGGCTTGGTTTGAGGCTCATGCTCAAGAGGCGGTCTTGATCCAACCCGTCTGGACGCTACCTGGTGGTGAAAAAGCCAAGTCAAATCATAAGTTTGTCTTAAAGCTGATCAATACAGCCTTGCGAGAAGGTATCGGACGCAAAGACTTCATCATCGCCGTCGGTGGTGGTGCTGTTCAGGATGCAGTGGGCTTTGCAGCCGCTCTGATCCACCGTGGCTGTCACACCATTCGAGTCAATAGCACAACTCTTGCTCAAGATGATGCAGGGGTCGGTGTTAAGAATGGTGTCGATGTCGCCTCCTTTAAGAACTTCGTCGGCACTTTTGCCCCGCCCTTTGCCGTGATTAACGACGCCTCGTTGCTGACAACATTAAGTGACCTGGATTGGATTGGCGGCGTTTCTGAAGCGGTCAAGGTCTCCATCCTCAAGTCTGAACCATTCTTTGGTCGCATCCAAGCGCTTTCCTCAGCACTGGTACAGCGTGATGCCCTTGCGATGCAGGAGGTCATTTACGAATGCGCCCGCCTGCACCTCCAGCAGATTGCTACCTCTGGTGATGCCTTTGAGCGAGGCAACGCTCGACCCTTGGACTTTGGGCACTGGGCTGCCCATCGACTCGAGGCCATGAGCTGCTATGCGTTGACCCATGGCATGGCGGTTGCCATTGGTATCGCTCTCGACTCGGTCTATGCGTGGAAAAAGGGCCTCCTTAGCGAAGGCAATGCAATCAAGATCCTCAACCTCCTTGAGTCGCTCAACCTCCCCATCTATGCTCAAGAGCTCACACTACGTGGCGCTGATGGCGTGAGGTCTGTCTTGACAGGACTAAGGCAATTTAAAGAACATCTTGGAGGTGCACTTTGCATTACCCTGCCCACAGATATCGGTGCCAAGGTTGAGGTCAATGAAATGGATCTAGCCATTCTTGATCAAGCCATAGACTATCTTGAGGCGCATACGCGATAGGGGAGAGCGATCCATGACTGCGAGTGCACTGGGCTACTGCTTAAATGTCTTTCCTGGGGAGCGCCTCCAAGACGCTGTTCACGCTATTGAGCAAGCCGCCACCCTGCGCACAACTGTACCCAATTATCACCTCGGCCTACGTCTCGGAGCAACCGCCGTGGCAGAATTGGCTGATCCTGCGACCGCAGATGCCTTTGAGCAAAAAATCATCAAGACCGGCGTGCCTGTCCTTGGTATCAACGGCTTCCCCTATGGCACCTTTCATCAAGTTGCCGTCAAGGATGCAGTCTACCAACCCGATTGGCTCACACCAGAGCGTGCAGACTACACGCTGGCGCTCTTGACATTTTTAAGCCGTTTTCCACGACTACCGGGCGGTATCGAGCTATCTGTCACGACCGTGCCCTTAGCCTACCGCGCCACAGGCCATCGGGTAGGGGACTTTTATCCCACACTCTGTGCCTTTGCCCAGCGACTCCTAGACACCTACGCTGCCCACCCTGCTGCCCAGTCGCGCCCCATGGTGGCCTTTGAGCCCGAGCCAGACTGCTTGATCGATAGCCTCGAGAGCATTCTTGATTTCTTTGATGGGCTCTATCGATACCCGGATTTCAAGTCGGAGTACCACGATCTTTTCGGCCTCTGTCTCGACACCTGCCACAGCGCCATCATGGGCGATGAATTGCTAATCGTCATTGAGCAATGCCAAGCCCACAACATCCCCATTAGCCGCATCCAAGTGAGCGCAGCCCTTGCCACCACACCTGCAACTACCGCAGACGAGCTCAAACCATTTGTTGATTCCGTGTATCTTCACCAAACACGCACCGCGACCCAACAATTCCCCGACCTCACAGACGACGTGCGATTTTCGCTTCACGCTGCAGCCCGTATCCACTATCATGTTCCCCTCGCCTGGCCCGGCACTTCACATCTCCGCACGACCAGAGATGCGCTGATGCCAGCCTTTTGGCATGCCGTCACCACAGCGAATTACCCTCTTGAAATCGAAACCTACACCTATTCTCAATTATCAACGATCATCCCACAGGGCACAATCCTGCAGATGATGCAAGCAGACCTACATTGGCTAAAGCAAACCCTTTCATCCACACTATAAGGATCCAACCATGACTATAACCAAAACTCTTATTCTCGCCCTCGCCCTCACCTGGAGCATTGTCGTCACAGCCGCAAGCCCTTTGCCCTACAAGGTTTGCGGGTTGGGTAAAGATACCCACATCAGCGGTCCTACACTCACCGAGGATGACCTCGCTGGCAAAGTCATCCTCGTCGAAGAATTCGGCTTCCGATGCCCCCCTTGTATTGCCTCATTACCCCATATGCAAAAGGTCTACGAAAAGTTCAGCAAAACAGGCAAATTCCTCCTCGTCGGTGCCCACTATCAAGGATTCGACAAGGCGGCCATTCAAGCCATCTTGACCAAAGGCGGCGTCGAATACCCCACCTATCAGGGCTTTAGCGTCAGTGGTAAACCATCAGCACAAGGCATCCCATTTGCCTACCTCGTCAATCATCAAGGCAAAGTCCTCTGGAGTGGCCATCCTAACGCACTTGATCAAGGGGCTATTTCCAAAGCGATTAAAGTTGCCCCAGACCGTATCCCAGGCTCTTTGATCCCGGGCATCACCCTTAAATACCACAAAGGTGTCCTTAAGCAACTCATCGAAGGTAAAAACTGCGACTCCGTACTCAATCGTCTCAGCCGCATCAGTCAGCAATCTACACCAGCAGGCCAAGAGGCTAAGATGATTGTCGACACGTGCGAAAAGTGGTTCACCGACAAAGCCGCCACGATCACAGCTGAAATTGAGAAAACTCCAGCCAAAGCCTACTATAGCCTTCAGCTGCTCATGAAAACGAGCCCCAAGCACGCATTAGCTTTTAAAGATGCCTACACCAAGCTCAAAGAGACACCCTACGTGACACACTTGGCAACCTTTTATCCACACATCAATAAGCTCAGACAGCTAGACCTCGCCTCCCCAACCAAACGCCGCGCTGCAACCCGCATGGCCAAAGGTATTAAGATGCGCCTAAGCGCATTTACACAAAATATTGAGGGAGCCATTAAGGATGAGGCTCAAAAGCTCCACCAAATCCTCGACAAACAAATCACCGACAACCAGTAAGCGGCATAGCCGCTTAAGGATTTTGGGAGTTGGGGTTTGCTGAGGCTGATACACGCGACCAACGGGAGTACGCTAAGGCCGCAGGCCGCTATCTGAGACCATATCCCCAAATCCCATATTCTAGCGGTGTAGCCGCTCCCTTTGCGTTAAAAATCACTCGTGTAAATCGTGGCGTTTTGGCATAAAAAAAAGCACCCAGCGCGAGCAGAGTGCTTAAGAATGGTGGTGGGGCTTGGATTCGAACCAAGGAAGTCGAAGACAGCAGATTTACAGTCTGCCCCGGTTGGCCACTTCGGTACCCCACCAAAACGTCACGCATAATCTCATAATTTGCCCAAAAAAGCAAGCATAAAATGAAGAAATCCGTCATGAAAAGATTGTGGGCGTAGTAAATCAATTATTTATCGTGATTTTGCCTCCGAAAGAGAGTCGTTAAGAGACCAATAAAGCGAGGGTGGAGAGGCCAGCAGGCGATTTAGCTCACCATTTTAAGGCGTTTTCGATCGCAGGTATCCTTTCTTACGCAGTCCTGTGGAGCCGACGCCCATTTCTCTCATTCCTTGTATTCCCGACCCTCATTATTCGCCTTTATCCGTGCTCATTCGCGGATATATTCGGTTGCATTCGGTTGCCCCGCCGCAGGCATCCATGCCTCTATTCGGCCAACATTTGGTTAATTCGGAGGCAAAAAATGTCTCATTGTGCTAAATTTAGCACAATGAGACATTTTTGAGAGCGGTAGAGGACTACGTCCAACCTATTCAAATAGATAAGAGCCCATTTGTAGTCTAATTTGCTTTGATTCGTTTTATTAGCATTTATTAGTTGACTCATTACGCTTGACAATGAGCACTATTTTTGCTACTGTCAAAACAATTACGACAGAGTGTGTCTGCGTAATGATTTAATAGATCGAAGTAAAAATAACTTATCAGGAGGTCTATCATGACAAATAAAGTAGTGATTGTAGGAGCAGGACAAGTCGGGGCAGCCTTTGCCTACGCCCTTGCTCAGCAAGGATTAGCCGCAGAGATCGTTTTGATCGATGCTAATCGTGAATTAGCCCAAGGGCAAGCGTTGGACTTGGCTCATGGACAAGCCTACTTCCCCACGGTGTCGATCCGAGTAGGCAATGTTGCAGACTATAGCGATGCAGCAGTCATTGTAATAACAGCCGGAGCCAGCCAAAAGCCCGGCGAGACCCGTCTCGATTTGCTCAATCGCAACGCCACAATTATGCGCAGCATCTGCTGTGACATCCGTGCGCAAAATCCCCCCGGCATTGTTGTCGTCGTTAGTAATCCTTGTGATGTCCTGACGCGATTGGCAAAGAGTACATTGGGGTTGCCCTCAGAGCGAGTGATCGGATCGGGCACGGTCCTCGACAGCGCCAGGCTGCGTTATTTTGTCAGCCAACACTGCGCAGTCGACATTCATAGCACCCATGCTTTTATCTTAGGCGAACACGGCGAAAGCGAATTCGCCGCCTGGTCCCTCGTTAATATCGGCGGCATCCCCATCCGCACCTATTGCCAGAGCCAACGCTGCAGCCAAGATCCATCGATTGTCTTTGACCAGCTCGAGCGCTCCGTCCGCGAATCCGCCTACCACATTATTGATTACAAAGGCTCCACCGCCTTTGGCGTTGGGATGGCATTGGTGCGAATTGTCGGGGCAATTTTGCGCGACTCCAAGAGCGTCTTGACCATCTCCACCGACCCGCAAGGATCCTATGGTATCAAGGATTGCAGCCTGAGCATACCCTGCGTAATCGGCGCCAACGGCGTAGAGAAAATCCTCCCAGCTCCACTCGACCCCCGAGAAATTGGCGCGCTCAACCATTCTGCAGAGATTCTCACCCGAGCCTTTGAGGAAATGACCCACGCCAATACCCGATAACGCAGCCCCCTGATCGAGAGACAGTAGCCCCCCGCACCAGAGACAGTAGGCGAGCAAGCAGAGTCTTGCCCCGTTGCATATTTTGTCAGACGCCAGGAGGCACCATCTGGCCCGGAGGCATCGAGAGGGCTGCAGCCCACACCCTCGTTACAGTAGTCCGTAGGCAGAGAATAGACCAGGCCGGTTCTTCCAGCCATTCAATTCAGTCCAGCGAGCCCCTTCACCAGCTTGATGCTTGTTGCGGGCGAGAGCATCGCGCCCACCTCATGAGAGGATTTTTATCGTTTCTGAGCGTTTATGTGAATAATTTAACATAACTTTCAAGAATAGAATTGATAATCATGCTGAAATCGTATTCAATCGGGCTATTTGCTCGTTCCACATATCATTCGCGCTCTTGCCATTGAAAATTTGACGTGGATAAGCATTCGTGAAATCGGTTGTTCGCTGCAGTCTTTTGGGGGACATGCGGTATAGCTTTGTTCCTTTGGGTGCCATTCTACGGATAAACACATGATTGCGTTCGTTAGACCCTCGTTCACATGATCGATAGGGGTGTGCATAGTAGATATTGGCATCTGGGGTATGCTTACGTAATATTTCTAAGATTTGCTCTACACCTGAAAACTCTGAGCCATTATCAAAGGTAATCGATTTAATAACAGGGCACATCTTAATGATCTTTCGTAGAGCTCCCTGGAAACACCTCTTCGTATTTCGACTAACTTTAACGGTGAACTGCTTTCGTGTAAGTCTTTCTATTAATGAAACAAAAGCATAATTGTCGTCAACCGTAGAGACGATGGTGTCACCCTCAAAATGGTGAGACACATGAGGTCTTTAGTGACGAATCTGCGCTTGTATACGACAGTAGAAGAGGTATCCCAGTCGCCTTTATCACGCCACAAGGGGTACATATCCCTCAAGATCGAATAGGGATCGATGTGGAGCGAGATCCAGATCCTCAATCAAATGCCATTCGTCAAATCTGGTCTCAGACCGATGGCCTGCTGGATGTGACAAAAATTGGTGAGGATCGTTTTAGAGTTTCTTGGTATAAGGCAAGCAATGTCGGCGAAAAGCAAGCGTCAAACCTCTACGCTTTTACTGGGGAGCCAATTAAATACTTCGAATTTGGCAAGCCCTTACTGCAACCTCAAGGAGCGATAAAAACACCATTTGAACTCATTGAATATCGTAATGCAGATTATCAATTTAAGACCCTATGGTATTACGACATCGCTCATGACGATTGGACGATGGTCAAGGGTGATGGCGAGCATGCGATCTATGACGAACGTGAATTTGCGATCAACCACGCGACAGGCTCCTACGAGGTGATTCGAACGAAGCGAGTTGGCACAACCATCGCGTCACGAGTGACGCAAGTCATTTCTGCAGATTATGGTAACATGATTACCTCAGAGCGTCAAGGCGATGGGACACCAATCGGTATTGATCGCGTACAAAGCGGCAATGGTGTTGGGCGCGTTGCGAAACGCACAGACAGCCGAAACAATTCGACCCTGTATACCTACGACGAAGAGGGGCGTGTACTCAATCGTGCAACAGAATCTATCTATGGTACGGTGAGTAGCACTCAGTCTTATGCGCCTTTTACTCGCAGTGCAACGTTGACGATGGCGCCAGACTTTAAACCCCGTACTCAAACAGAGCGTATTAACGACCAGATTTTCAAAACCTCCAGCTATACAGAAGAGGGTAATAAAAAAACAGGCCTAACAACCAGAGAGAGCGAATCCGCCGACAACAAAACACTGGTCTATACGACGAGCTTCTACCCGTCATCCTCAGACAACCTTTGCGAGGCTGGCAAAATCCACTACAGCATTTCCCCCACGCTACGCACGACTCAATGGACTTACACGCCTGCACCAACGACAGGGGCAGTAGACTACATTTGGTCTGAATCGCAAATCGAGGGACTTTGGGACTCAACCTCTGACACCTTTACCCTTGTGTCAGGACAGTCCACACGGACGATCTCCTATTATGATGCTCAAGACAATGTCAAGCGCGATGAGTCATGGGCCTATGTCGGCACCAATTGGCACCTCATCAAATCAACATCCTATACCTACAACCCCATGCACAAGCGCCTAAGTGCGATATCCTCGACGGGTAAGACGACGGATTCCGATTGGATTTGCACTGGCCCGATTTGGACTAAAGACGAAAAGGGTGTCACCACACAAAACACCTTTAATAGCCTCAAGCAAATGACTTCGTCCACGCGGAAATCGCCTTGGGGAGACTTAACGACAACCTATCAATACGATGCATCAGGTCGCCTCATTGAGACTAATCAAGGAGGTCTGGTCTCGACCCAAAGCTACGACGACCAAGGTCGTATCGCATCGACCACAGACGAGCAAGGCCGAACGACAACTTACGCCTATAGCACAGACAACCTCAGCACAACGATCACCTTGCCCTCTGGTGCAACGCAAATCACAACCCTCAACTTTGATGGCTCAACAGCCTCTCTCACAGGCACCGCCCAAGTCGCACAATTCTACACCTACGGAATGGCAGATGGCTATAAATGGACAAAAATCAACTATGATACGCCATCTGGAAAACGCTGGGAAAAGACCTACACAAATGGCCATGGATGGACAATCAAAGAAGAACGCTCCTCGGTAAATGACACTGTAATCACTACCCTCTACACCTATAACGACATAGGGCAATTGATCCAACAGCAAACGACTGGCCTACCTACAATTTCATACGCTTATGACGCATGGGGCAATCAAATCGAGCAAACGCAAACCGCTGGCAACGAGAGCCGTTCTCAGCAGACCTCTCAGAGCATCACCCTTGATAACGAAGACATCCTTTGGCAAACGTCCACAGTTACGGCATCCACCTCTGATACCGCAATCCCAACACTGACCCAAACGAGAAAGTCGCAGCTCTCTGCACTCTCATTAAATCTCGAATCAAAACAAATCTCAATCGACCCCAGAGGAAATACCACCACTCAATGGTCGACATTTAACCCAACGACATCCACTCGCACCCAGTATAGTCAGACACCAACAGCCTCACAAATCGCTCAAAGTGTTTCGATAGATGGGCTCCCAACAACCTCTACAGATTATGCCGGGGTCACCACGTCGCAGACCTTTGATGCTTTGCATAGACCCATCACTCAAACCGATGGGCGCAGTAATACCACCACGATCACCTATAATGCCCTTGGTCAACGCACTCAAACCACCGATCCTCTTGGCAATACCACCACATTTGCCTATACACCAACAGGCGAACTCGCCTCCGTCACCAATGCCTTGGGGCAATCCACTACCTACCAATATGACCTCCGAGGCAACACCGTCTATGAGGGCGGAGCGACCTATCCCGTTCGCTATGAATACGACAGCTTTGGCAATAAAACCAAGATGACCACCTATCGTGACGAATCTGGTTCAATCCCTGGCGATATCACCACATGGACATACGACCCCGCATTAGGGCTACTCCTCCAAAAACGTGATGCCGCCAATCAAGGCCTGACCTACACCTATACCCCATCAGGACGACTTGCCACCCGCACCGACGCACGCTCGATCGTCACCACCTATACCTATGACGCTTGGCAACAATTGATCAAGACCACCTATAGCGACAATACCCCCGCGATCACCCTAACATACGATGCCCTCGGGCGACAACAAACCGCCACCGATGCCGCAGGCACCACAACCATGACCTACGATGCATTTGGCGCATTGTCCCAAGAGTCCATTACGGGTGCATATACCAAGACGATCAACTATCACGTTGATACACTCGGTCGAGATACAGGCTACTCCATTGGTACTGCGAGACAGAGCGAGCTCATTTATGATGCGACAACTGGACGACTGACCACAATGAAAGCCACCAGCCCATTCACATGGGACTATCTCCCCAATACCAACCTCAAATCCAAGCTTACCTATCCCAATGGCGCAACCGCAGAATGGACTTACGAAGCCCAACGCGACCTCTTGACTCAAGTCAAAAACAGCGTCTCAGGAGCAGTTATTTCCCAGTACGATTACACCAATGATTCGATCGGCAGACGCACAGCCATGGACAAATCTGGCACCATGATCCCAACGACTGACACCATTGACTATGGCTACAATAATCGCAACGAAATCACCACTGCGACCGCACAACAAGACACCACTTACGCCTACACCTATGCCTTTGATGATATCGGCAACCGCAAGAATGGCGAGGGCAAAAGCTACACAACAAATCCCCTTAATCAATACACCGCAATAGACACCTTTACCCCCACCTACGATGCTGCTGGCAATCAATTGACTGTCAAGACAGCCACAGGCATTTGGACCGTCGCCTACAATGCAGAGAATCGCCCCATCACCTGGATACAAGGCAACACCACCCTCGCCATGACCTACGACCGCATGGGCCGCCGCATCACCAAGACCACCACCAAAGGCAATGCCACTACTACGGAGAAATTCCTCTACAAGGGCTACCTCCTCATTCAAAAGCTCAACGCCGCAGGCAGCATGACCCAAGCGTATGTGTGGGATCCCACAGAGCCCATCGCCACCCGTCCCCTCCTCCTCAAGACTCCCAGTCGCAACCTCTTTTATCTACACGATGGCAATAAGAATGTCACCGATGCGATTTACTTCGCCACGCAAAACGGTATCGGAGCCCACTACGACTACGCCCCATTTGGTGCTGTGACCCATTCCCATCACGCAGCCATCAATCCAGGCTGGAGCATGACCACCGCCAACCCCTTCCGCTTCAGCTCCGAGTACCACGATGACGAGCTCGGCCTCGTCTACTACAACTACCGCCACTACAACCCACTTGACGGCCGCTGGATCAACCGCGACCCCATCGAGGAGCAAGGCGGATTGAACTTGTATGCTTTTGTAGGAAATAATGCGGTAAGTGGCGCAGATCTATGGGGATGGTTCTTCTCTTTTTTTAAAAAGAAGACAAAAGTAGACAAGTCTTTAGATGTGTCTTTATTATTAAGACTTAGGGAGAAATTTAAGAGTTGCTTTGCAGAAAATCCTTGTTTGACCAACTGGCAGAATGCTCTTGTCGTTTTAGAAAATAAGCTTGCAAGTATTAACAGAGTCCACCTTTTCAATGAATTTCGTGAGGCATTTAAAAATGAGGATGAATTAATTTTATTGGATGACTACACTTATGAAAAAATTGAGTTTATATTAGATTCAACTGACGTT
>CAYZIC010000022.1:0-32996 GCA_964478335.1 uncultured Lentisphaeraceae bacterium
ACCCGATGGCTCGCAGATCGCACGATCGAATGGCTCGACAGCTATAACCAAGACACCCCCTTTATGCTCAAGGTCTCTTTCCACAGACCTCACAGCCCATACGATCCACCCAAACGCTGGCTCGATGCTTTTCAAGCCAAGACTCTTCCTCCCCCAAATGTCGCACCATGGGCAAAACACCTTGAATTCCCTCCGACCAAAGTTGATCAAGCCGCGGGCAAAATGCCGCCTGACCAAGTCGCATTCACTCGCAAAGCATACCGAGCAAATATCGCCTACATCGATGAACAAATCGGTCGCCTCATCGCCTACCTCAAGCAGCACGACCTCTACGAAAACACCCTCATTCTATTCACCTCCGACCATGGTGATATGCGCGGTGACCACAACCTCTGGAGAAAGGGCTACCCTTACGAAGGCTCAACCCGCATCCCCATGATTCTGCGCGTACCGCAATCGATGGGCCACACCCAGCGCAATGTCACCTTGACCAACCCCGTCGAGCTCCGTGATGTCGCGCCGACATTCCTCAATACCGCCGGCGTCATCAAAACGCCCCAACCCATGCAAGGCAAATCCCTCCTGTCGCTCGCATTCGACCACGGTGCCCCGTGGCGAAAATGGATCGACCTTGAGCATTCTACCTGCTACTTTAGATGGAATCAGTGGACCGCTGTCACCGATGGCAAAAAGAAGTACATCTGGTTCGCGGGCAACGCCACCGAACAGTTCTTTGACTTAGACAAAGACCCCAACGAGATGACAGATCTCAGCAAAACGGCCGATCCAGCCATTCAGACCGAGATCACCCGTTGGCGAGATATCCTCATTAAGCACCTCCAACCCAGAGGCAAGCTCTTTGTCAACAATGGCCGTCTCCAAAAACGCACCACCACAATGACCACCCGAGCCTACTGTGAATCCCTCCTGCGAAAAGCGCACTAACGCAGAGGGGCAGCGTGAGGGATTTTAACGCAGAGGCGGGAGCGCGACTGCGTCGCTACACAGAGGCTCGCTACGCTCACAGTCAGCGTAAGAGAGGGTGCCTGCGGCAGGCGGGAGTGCGTTCTTTGTATATTGAGGCGTTTATTCTTAAACGCCAGCTACCCTCACAATCTCAACACCCAGACTCCAATTCCCAAAATCCTTAAGCGGGGCTGCGGCGAGCGGGAGTGCGCTGGTCTCTGGCAACTCCCTACTGAGTCTACGCTACTCAGAGCCTGTCTCTCACCGGGGATGTCAGCTGTGGGTGATGGGCTTCCTTATAGAGGGAGCATACGCTTCCCTATATAAGGAGCATCAGCTTCCCTCGCAGGAAACGCTTGCTCCCTTATATAAGGGAGGAGATGTTCATTATACAAGGAGCGTGTGCTTCCTTATATAAGGGATGGGCGTTTCCTTATATAAGGCAACTGTCGAGAGTCGGCAAATGGGCGATTTGAGAGTCAGGTGACTCTGGTGTGAGGGTCAGGTGACTCTCGAGGAGGAATAAAGAGAGGGGGCTTGCGGGTGCTCGTCTCGCTCTGAGTACTCGTGTAGACAGAACGGGATAAGAGGGGATTTGGACTTGACTTGTAGCGGGGTGTTGTGATAAATTATGCGCTACTCATCAAATTCGATGAAGTCATTCATAAACAAACCAAGGAGTAGTATGACAAAGAAACGTGTAGGTTGGGTAGACGTGATCCGTGCGGTTGCAATCTTTTTTGTATTGGCGTCTCACTGTGGGGACAATGTGCCGCAAGCACTACGTACGACGGAGACCTATCTAACGATCAATACGGCGTTTAACTCCTTCTTGCGCCCGTGTGTGCCGCTTTTCATCATGCTGACGGGCTTTTTGCTCTTGCCTCTGGCCTCATCGGAGATGGGGGCTTTTTACAAGAAACGCATCTCGCGTGTGGCGTTGCCCTTTTTGGTCTGGGTGGTGGTATTCTCTTGTTGGGGTTGGCTGATGAGTCTCTTTGGAGGAGATCTGCAGTCGGTCGAGGGATTTTTTGCCTATGCCGCAGGAGATCCGTCACAGGCTTTGGGCGATAGCTTGATGCGTGTGGTGTGGTCGTTTCGTAACTTTGGCACCTACATCACCCATATGTGGTATATCTATGTGATCATTGGCCTCTATCTCTACTTGCCAATCTTCTCAGCATGGGTCAAGCAAGCAACCGAACGTCAAAAGTGGGGCTATCTGGCCATTTGGGGCGTGACGCTCTTTATTCCTTATATTAAGGAATTCATACCAAGCATGCCCTACCCCGAGGCAAACTACGTGTGGGGCGGCTGTGCGTGGAATGAGTTTCACATGCTCTATGCCTTTGCCGGCTACAATGGTTACCTCTTGCTCGGCCACCTCTTGGGCAACATGAAGCCGTGGTCTTGGGCAAAGACTCTAGCCTTTGCGGTGCCAGCATTTGCGGCGGGCTATGCGGTGACGTTGGCCGGCTTTAAGGGCATGCTGATGACTCCCGGCGCAACAGAATGGCAGATTGAGCTTTTCTTCACCTACTGCACGCCTAATGTGGTGCTGATGACAGCTGCGCTGTGGATGGTGCTGCGCAAGATTGACTGGCATAATCGCTGGTTGGCCAACTTGGCCGACTGCAGTTTTGGCATCTACTTGATCCACTATGTGGCATTAGGGCCGATCTATCGTGCGCTCAATACGTTGGGCTTGGACTCAGTCTCCCACTTGGTACTGTCGTCAATCTTGGTACTAGTAGCTTCTTGGGCGATCGTCGCGGCAATGCGCTGCTTGCCAATCAGCTACTTGCTGACTGGCGCCCCGCGCCTGTGGCGTTAAGGCGAGCAAGCTCGCCTGCATCAAGCACTAAGAGGCAGGTGCCCCGCCTCTAGCATTGAGCTCGCTGCGCTCGCAGGACTGCCAGATACACATCGCAGGATTGTATCACAGAGTCACAAAATGAAACGAGTAAGCGGGAGCGCAGCGAGCCCCAAGCGGGAGAGCTGCCTCCCTAAGGCAGCGAGCTTGCGAGCCCTAAAGCGGGAGCGCAACGACCCAGCGAGCCCTGCTTTTGGGGGCAAAAGTGCGAAAATTGCCCCTTTGTGCTTTTTTAGGCTTGACTTATTTGATTAAAATCATGTATAGTATGAGCTTTCTTATCACAGTTTTGTCGACTGCCTGATGGTGTAATGGCAGCACACGGGCCTTTGACGCCCATAGTCATGGTTCGAATCCATGTCGGGCAACCACTTTTATGAGTCGAAAAGTGATTGCTATGCGTCGACAAGACACTATTTTTAAGACCTAAGGATAGAGTAAAATGAAGATTTTCTCGGGAACAGCTAACCTTGCGTTAGCAGAAAAGATAGCAGCAGCGATGGGCACGACCCTCGGTGCAGTCGATATTCGCCATTTCCCTGATGGCGAAATTTTTGTCAAGTACAGCGACAACGTGCGCGGTTCTGATGTCTTTATTGTTCAACCGATCTGCACTCAGCCTAACGAAATGCTCATGGAGCTTTTGATTATGATCGATGCCGCCCGTCGTGGGTCGGCTGGTCGTATTACGGCAGTGCTTCCCTATTACGGCTACGCTCGTCAGGATCGTAAAGATCAGCCGCGCGTGCCAATCACGGCTAAGCTCGTGGCCAACCTCTTGGTTGCCGCTGGTGCAAACCGTGTGTTGACCATGGATTTGCACGCTCAGCAGATCCAAGGCTTTTTCGATATTCCTGTAGACCATCTTTACGCGGCGCCTGTTATGGTGAAATACTTGCGCGAAAAGAAGCTCGCTAAGCCACTTGTCGTTTCACCCGATACCGGCGGGGTCAAGACGGCTTATGCGTACTCACAAATGCTCGGCACGGGCCTGGCTATTGTGGCTAAACAGCGTTTAGGGGCTGCAGAAGTGGATGCGTTCAGCGTCGTTGGCGACGTGACGGATTGTGACGTGATTATGGTTGATGACATGACCACCACGTGTGGCACTTTGATGGCGGCAGCCAAGCTGCTCAAGTCTAAGGGTGCTCGCTCGGTGCGCGCTGTCGTCTCGCATATTCCTTTGACTGACATCGGCCTAAAGCGCCTGCAGGAAAACGACGGCTTGCTCGAAGAGCTTGTAGCTACCGATACGGTTCCTCTGCGCGATGGCGTTGAAGTCAAAAACCTCACCATCCTCTCGGTTAGCGAATTGCTCGCTGAAGCAATTACACGCATCCATAACAACCAATCCGTTAGCTCGCTTTTCCGCCTTTCATAAGGTGTGAGCTACGGTTATTAATGAAACAAGGATACACAGTAACATGATTACAATCAAAGCCGAGTTGCGCAATGAACAAGGTTCTAGCGCTGCAGGTCGTCTTCGCCGGGCAGGTTTCATCCCTGGTGCCATCAAGCGCCAAAATGGTGACATTGCGTTGTTCCAAACCAGTGCTCACGACTACATGATGGCCACGCGCAAGCAAGACACCTCCGTGGGTGTCACCATGACGATCGAATTGGATGGCACTCCTGTCACCGCAATTCTTCGCGAAACCCAAGTTGACGTGATGACGGGCAAGCCCTCTCACCTCGATCTCGACGAAACCAAGTAACGGCCCCAGAGCCAGTCAAAGGCATCGGTTAATCCTGTGAAATTGATTGTTGGTTTAGGCAACCCGGGCAGTGAGTATGAGCAAACCCCGCACAATATCGGCTTTTGGGCCGTGCGGGAAATCGCCCAAGCACTCAATGCCTCATGGAAAGATGAAGCGAAGTTTAAAGGCAAAGTAGCCCGTGCTCAGCACCAAGGCGAAACGGTGTGGCTCTTGCAACCACAGACCTTTATGAACCTGAGCGGTGAATCGGTAGTGCCCTTGATGCACTACTACAACATCACCCCGGCAGAGCTATTAGTCATCTCTGATGACTGCGACCTGCCAGCAGGCTCTCTGCGCCTGAGAAAATCAGGCTCAGCAGGTGGCCACAGAGGACTCCTAAGCATCATCACCCTCCTGGGCTCGCAAGCTTTCGCCAGACTCAGACTTGGCGTCGGCAGAAACAAAAACCAACAGAGCCTCGTCAGCTTTGTCATTGGGAAATATACCCAAGAGCGCGCTGACCAAGCTAAGCAAACCGCAGCAACCGCAGCACAAGCCGCCCTATGCTGGCTCACTGATGGACCTAACGAAGCAATGAACCGCTTTAACGTCCGCCCGGACAAAGAAGCGAATTAGAATGGAAACACTTGTAATGAAAAAGTACGATGCAATGTACATCTTTACCCAATCCGGTAACGCAGAATCTTGGGCAAAGACCTCCGAACGCATGCAAAGCGAAATCACCCGTTTGGGTGGTACGATCCTCGCCACCGAAGACCTCGGCCGCAAGACCTTCGCTCGCATCCAACAAAAGAACGAAGCTGGCGCTTACCTCAAGATCCGCTTCGAGCTCGATCCCGCCGCTGTTGCGACCCTCCGTGCTAAGTATGCCCTCGATGAAGGTATCTTCCGCGTGCAGATCCTCGCAGTCAACGAAATCGTCGAAGCTAAACTTGCTGCCCAAGCCGCTGCCCGCAAGGCTCGCGAAGAAGCTAAGGCTCAAGAAGCTGCCGCCGCTGACGCTGAATAATTGACTCTTTAACTAACCTGAAGAACAGAGGTTAAAATGGCATCACTCAACAAAGTCTTCCTCATCGGAAACCTGACCCGCGATCCAGAAGTACGCGCTCTGCCATCTGGCGACAAAGTCGCTGAAATGGGCATCGCTGTCACTGAAGTCTATCGCTCTCGGACAGGGGAAACCCGCGAGTCAACCGTCTTTGCAGACGTCTCGGCATGGGGTAAAACTGGTGAGAACTGTGGCAAATACCTAACTAAAGGTAGCCCGATCTTTGTTGAAGGACGGCTTGTCCTCGATCAGTGGGAAGACAAAGAAGGCAAGAAACGCAGCCGCTTACGCATTCGTGCTGAGCGCGTCCAATTTCTCTCCTCTGGTCAACGCACCACCGATCGCCAGCAGCAAGCAGACCCATCAGCCCCAACTGCCGATACAAGCGTGCCCCAACCGGCTCCTTACATTCCGGCACCCGCTGCTGATGAAGATCTTGCCGATTTACCCTTTTAATCTTTGACATACTTTAACAAGTAAGGAACACCCTTATGGCAATGAAAAAACGCCCCTCCATGCGTAACAAGGTAGACAACCAAATGATGCGCAAGCGTCAACCCGCTATGGATCCTAATGACATCGTTGACACCAACAATGTCGATTTCCTCCGTCGTTTCGTGACCGAATACGGCAAAATCATCCCCTCTCGCGTGACCGGCATTACTGCTTTGCAACAGCGTCACATCAAGAAGGGCATCCGCCGCGCTCGTAACATGGGCTTGCTCGCCTAGTTTTAACACCCAAGAAAGGTTATTAGAAAATGGCTACTGAAGTCCTTTTGATGAATGATGTGAAGCACCTCGGTCTTGCTGGCGATATCGTCCAAGTCAAAGAGGGTTATGCTCGTAACTTCTTGATCCCCACCGGTGCTGCTGAGCCCGTGTCTCAAAACGCTTTGCGCAAGCTCGAAAAGCTCCGCAAAGAGCGCGAAGAGCTCGCTCGCATCCGCACCGCAGAAGCTAAGGAAAAGGCGGCTAAGCTCGAAGGCTTGGCCATCACGATCAGCGCTCGCGCTATCGATGAAGAAAACCTCTACGGCTCTGTCTCTGCTACCGATATCGTTGACGCTCTCGCAGCTCAAAGCATCGCTATCGATCGCGCACAAGTCCAGATCGAAGAAGCATTCAAGACGCTTGGTGAATTCGATGTCGTCATCGCTTTGACCACTGGTGTCGCTGCGACAATCAAGCTCGCTATCGTCGCTGAATAAGTCTGACTGACTTGTCTCTATACAAGCCCGGAGGTTGACCTCATCTACTGAGTCATCCCCCGGGTTTGTTGTCACTATCACTACTCCTTTTCTACTTGACTCAAGGTCCCCATGGCTAACCGCTCAACTTACTCCTCCAAAAAGCCCCCTTCACCCAGTGAGGAGCTTGACCCTGCCATCCTTAAAGTCCCCCCACACAATGCCGAAGCCGAACGCGGCCTCATCGGCTCGGTTCTCCTCGACTCAAGTCGTGTGATGGACTTGTGTGTCGAAAATGGCCTCGTACCAGAATCCTTTTACGAGCCGGAGCACCGCCTTATCTTTGAGGCGCTCCTCTCTATGTCTCGCGGCAATGTCGCAATCGATGCGGTCACCGTCGCAGCTGCCCTCAAAAGCAATCAAACTTTTGACAAGGTCGGCGGCACGGACTTCATCGAGACGCTCATCGACTCGACACCAACCTCTGCCCATGCTGAATACTACCTCGACATCGTCCGACAAAAGTTCGTCCTGCGCACGATCTTGGCGACCGTCCGAAAAACGGAGGGTGCTTGCTTTGATACGACCAATACCGCAGACCTAATCCTCAGCCAAGCGGCACAAGATTTCCTCGACATCTCGACAAAAAACCAGCGAGGCACCGCCATGAGCTGGTCATCGGCTGTCAAGAATACGATGTCCAACATCGACCGACTCTTCTCCATGGGACCAGGCGCACTTGGCGGTCTCTCCACAGGATTTAAGAACCTCGACAAGATGATGCACGGCTTGCGTCGTGGCGAAATGATCGTCTTGGCCGCGCGTCCGTCTCAAGGTAAAACCTCGCTTGCGATGAATATCGCTGAATGCGTCGCCTTTGGCAATGATATGCAAGGCCAACCGCTCAAGGGCGAAGACGGTGGCAAGCCCAATGCGGTCGGCGTATTCTCCGTGGAAATGTCCCAAGAATCGCTCGCCATGCGTATGCTCTGCGGTGTCGCGGGCGTGCCGGGCCACCAGCTCAACAATTCGGAGTTTCTCAACAAGCGTCGCGTGACTGAGAAGCTCAGCTTCGCTGCCAGCAAGCTCGCCAAAGCCCCCATCTATGTCGATGACACCGGCGGTATCGATGTCATGGAAATGCGCGCCAGAGCCCGACGCATGAAAAAACAATTTGACATTCAGCTCATCGTCATCGACTACTTGCAGTTGATGAACCACCGTGAGTTTGCCAAACAAGGCCGCCAAATCGAAACCTCCCAAATCTCGGCCAACGTCAAGGCTATGGCCAAGGAGCTCAATATCCCTGTCATCGTCCTCTCCCAGCTCTCTCGTGGACCTGAGCAGCGTAATGATAAGAGCGCCAAGCCTAAATGCTCTGACTTGCGTGACTCTGGTGCTATCGAACAAGACGCCGACGTCATCCTCCTCTTGCGCCGTCCCTGCAAATATGCTGGCGACCCTGAGCATGAGGATCTGCGCTTGGCGATCGTGGATGTCGCCAAGCATCGTAATGGCCCTACGGGCGAAGTGCGTTTGGACTTCGACGGCGGCTTGACTCGCTTTTATGACCGTGTTGACGGTCCTGCAATGGAAGACTAATTACCCTTATGAAAAACACAACCCTCCCTACCCTTTTTGCGATACTCGCACTCACCCAGTCGCTCTTTGCGCTGGATATCACTGTTAATCAGCTCTCCGCCAAGGCTGAGGACTCTTTTGAAGAAGATGTCTCCAAGGTCGTCCTCGTCAATGCCTCGATCACCGCTGGCAAGCAGTACAACTCCGAGGATCTCCAAGATGCCATTAAGCGTGACGTCAAGGTCATGCTCGACAGTGGCAACTACAGCCAAGTGCGCATCGACCTCGAGCCTCAGGGCGATGCGGTCAATGTCGTCTACGTCGTCACCCGTAAACAATCTCTCTCCGCAACACCGACCTTCGTCACCGATGACGATCTCCCCTCTTCTGAGAAAAAGCTTCTCGAGATTGCTGGGCTGAGCGAGGGGATGCCCATTGATGCGCAGTCGGCTCAAATCGCCGCCAATAAGATCCGCAAAGAGCTCATCAAAAAGCATTACCCCGATGCCATCGTCACCCCGACGCTCACCACCGACTCGAGCTTTGCTAGCTATGCGACGCTCTCCTTTACGATCGACTTGGGGACCAAGCGCAAGATCCGTGACTACCTCTTTAGCGGCAATGCCCACTATGAATCTGACGACCTGGCTGAAACTTTTGGCTGGCTCCCAGCTTGGGATCCACGTGGTTGGTTTAGAGATTTCCCCGAAACCGCCGCTCAGCTCGAAGAGGCGCGCACTGTCGTCCAAGACCACTATGTGCGTAATGGTTACCTCGATGCTCAAATCGCAGAACCAACCTTTATGCCTACGAGCAATAAAGAAAAGGTCGACGTCAACTTTGGTGTGCAAGAGGGCCCGCTCTATCATATCAGCGCAGACGTGTCCATTACTGGCATGACGACTTTTGATCCTGCGCCCGTCATTGCGGCTATTCAAAAGCGACTCCAGGCAGACAATACCGCCACGGCTAAAAACCGCCAAGCTATCCAAGACATCATCCTCTCCTACTATGGTGAGCGTGGCTATGTCGACACCATTGCCCAAGAGCAAGCTATCGGTCAAGCTGATGGTCAGCCGATCATCACCCTAGCCTTTGCCGTCACGGAGGGCGAAAAGATCTCCGTGCGCAATATCCTCATCTCGGGTAACATCCGCACTAAGGAGAAGGTGATCCGCCGCGAATTGGCCATCGTGCCTGGCCAAGACTACAACGCAAACAAGGTCCGTATCTCCGAGGCCCGTTTGCGCAACTTGAACTACTTTGAAGAACCCAACGGTGTCTCCTCCCACACTGTCAAGACGGAGCAAAAGGGTGTGCGAGATTTGGTCTTTCATGTCCGAGACACCGCCGATACGGGCTCTTTTGGTGTCGGTATTGGCTTCTCGACCATCGACAGCATCTTTGGCTTTGCCAAGGCTACTGAGAGCAACTTTGACCTCTTCGCCCCAGACAAAGGCTTCAAGGGCGGTGGCCAACGTGCGAGCATCGGTGCGGAGCTCGGCTCTCGCCGCCAAACCGTCGAGGCGATCTGGACTGAACCTTGGTTCTTAGACAAAAAGCTCAGCCTGACCGTCAGCCCCTATCGTAAGATGCGCTGGTATGATCACTTTGACGAATTGCGCACTGGTGGCTACGTCTCTCTCTCGTGGAATGCTCAGATCAATCTCTTTGGCAAGGTCATCGACCTCGATCGCGTCGGTGTCCAATACACCCTCGAAAGCATCACCTACGAAGATGCCGAGTCCAAGGACTTTTACTACAAGGGTAGCGACAAGACCTTTAACTTCGCCAAGCAAGAGGACGGCATCAATAGCAAGCTGCGTCTTTTCTGGCGCTCTGACACGCGCAATAATGCATTTATCCCCACCAAGGGCACCGAAGCTACCGCCTATACCGAGCTCGGCCTCGGTGGCGCATCCAAAACTATGGCATTTGGCGCCTCTTACAGAAGATGGTTCCAACCATGGAAAGCGTTCTCCTCATCTGACTCATCGCTCAATAAGCACGTCTTGATGGCCAAGCTGCGCTTTGACACGATCGAGGCCTACTCGGGCGATGTGCCAATGTTTGACAGACTCTTTATGGGCGGCGGACGCACCGTGCGTGGCTTTGAATACCGCGACATGGGACAAAAGGTCTACTCCGACAAAAATGGTGCTGGCGACCACGCCGCTATCGGTGGGCAAACATCATTTTGCGGTTCACTCGAGTACACCATTCCCCTCGCATCCAAACTCCGCGTTGCCACATTCTTTGACTTCGGATCCTTGGGTGAAAATTTCATGGATTTGAATACCAACTTTGGCGCATCGGTCGGTGTGGGATTCCGTATCGACCTGCCCAGCTTCCCCCTGCGATTTGACCTCGCAAAACCAATCATCAACGACGACGATACCAACGAGGAGGTCTTTACCTTCTGGATCGGCATCGACTAATCTAACCCCAACCTAAGGAATCATAACCTCATGAAAAAATCAATCATCCTCACCCTCTGCGCCTGTGCCGCTTCTGCTCTTTTCGCACAAAAGATCGCCATCGTCGATGTCGACGCACTCCTCCGCGACCACCCCAATACTGAGAGCGATAAAAAAACCGTCGAAATGACGCTCGATGAATACTCCAAAGAGCGCGATGTCCTGCGTGCTGGCCTCGAAAAGAAAGATGCCATCGTTGGCCAAAAGTACCGCGACGCACAAAACCCAATCTTCGGTGCTGATAAAAAAGAACAGCTCAAGGCAGAAGCCGTCAAGCTCCAACGCGAGCTCCAAGCAGAAGTTGCCGCCGCAGAACAAAAGATGGCTCAACGCACCAAGGATCTCCAAGATCTCGAAGCACGCTTGATTCGCCGCTCTACCGAGGACATCCAAGCCAAAGTTAGTGAATACGCCAAGGCCAAGCAAATCGATGTCGTCCTGCTCAAGGCTGCCACCGTCTATGTCGCAGACGCCACCGATATCACCAAAGAGGTCAAGGCTCTAATCATCGCCAAAAAGGCCGTCGCAGCCACCGCCGATGCCAAAGCTGCTGTCAAAGCCGTCAAGGCCAAAGAATCCGTCAAGGCTGAAGCCGCCACTGACCTCATCCCCCTCACACCCACGACCCAAACAAAGTAGCCGACAACCACCTGCACCACAAGGAGCATCATTATGAGCAAAGAATTAGAAGAAGGCACCCAACTTACCCTCGATTTCACCAAGATCGCCAAGATCTCTCAAAATATCAAAGCCGATGGCGATAACGTCATCCCCGTCGCCGTCCAACACGCCGACACCAAAGAGGTCATCCTCATCGCCTACACCAACAAGTACGCCATGGAAAAGACCTTCTCAGAAAAGTCCCTCATCCTCTGGTCAACCTCCCGCAACGAGCTTTGGGAAAAGGGTAAAACCTCTGGCTCCACCTTTGACGTCATCGAAGTCCGCGTTAACTGCGAGCAAAACTCTCTCGTCTATCTCGTTCGCCCACGCAAAGGCAACATCTGCCACACCAAGAACCAAGCCGGAGCATACCGCAACTGCTACTATCGCTCCGTCGATATGGACACCCAAGTCCTCACCAACCTCGACAAATAATCACCCTCTCAAGCGCACCCCGTCAAGGTGCGCTTCTCCATTTTAACCAACCAAAATCAAAGGAGTCCATGATGAACCTTTTCTTCAAATCCACTGCGATCCTCGGCCTCACCCTCCTCGTCGGCTGCGGTGACTCATCCACACCAGCCCCCACACCGGCTCTCAAGCCTGATCCCACCCCATCGATCCAATCACTCATCCCTGATGATGCAAAAATTAAAGCTGTCGGGGTCAATGCTGACCACATGACTCCATTCATTAAAAAAGCATATGGTTCAATCCCACAAGCGGACATTGACACCAAAAACGCTCAAAGCGCCCACGCCATCAAAACCCTCCTCTCCAGTCGTGCAGGTGGTAAGGAGATCCTGAATAAGCTCAAGACCTATCTCAAAGCCGCCGAGCTCAAGCCAGAGCAGCTATCCGCAATCCCCAGCCCATTCTCATTCATGACCTTTGCCATGGACTTCGAGATGGATGAGGACATCCCCGAGATCGACCTCGTCATCGCGGCGGCAGGCAAATTTAACAAACGCGCCCTCCTCGATGCCTGCTACACCGACCTCCAAGCATTCGACAAAAAGCAACCCAGCGACAAAAAAGAATTCACCCTCTCCAACCGCACGCCCGATGGTTTTGACATCACCCTCACCCTCTCCAGAGCCCAATTAGGATCGACTCCAGCAGAGAAAAAAGCGGACCCCATTGTTATCCCCATCACGATTCGCATCCTCGGCGACGCAATCGTCTTCAAAGCAGGTGACTTCATCAAGGACTACGACACCGTTGATGCTGACGATGACATCCTCACCAAGATCGCCAAACCTGGCACCGCCAATACCTCTGCTGTCATCATCTCAGACATTGACGACCTCCTCGAAGACTCCCTCAAGGATGCCCTCCCTCCCACACTGGCCAGCATACAACAGCTCAAAAAGATCTCCTTCTTTGCGCACGAGAAACAAGACGGCTCAGCCGCCCTCATGACCGTAACCATCGACCTCGCGGACAAGAATAGCACCCAGCAGATCTTCGGTTCGCTCACCATGCTCCAAGGCATGGGTCTCTCCATGGCCTCCTCCAAGCCCGATCCCACCCCTGAGGCAAAGCTCCTCTCCCTACTCCTCAGCAACCTGCGTATCCAGCCCTACAATCCCGATCGCAATAGCGTCATCATCGAGCTCACCACCACCCCTGAGCTCTTTAAGGCTCTCTACTCCCTCAACCAGTAAGAAGCCCTTGCGCTACGCCACAAAAAGCCCTGCTGGATAAGCAGGGCTTTTTTTATGGCTGTGCAAGGAGGCGTGTAGGGAGCTCGAGTCAGGGGTGTGGGCTGGCTGGTGGGAGGGCGGGGTGCGTGGAGTAGACGCGGGGCCGCTCGCCGCTGCCCCCATACCCCCAGCCAGACGCTGATCGCTCGGTCGCTCAAGTGCTGCGCACTTGTCAAGTTTAATCTCGCCACTGCAGTCGCTACGCTCCTTTGCTCGCTCGTTGCGCTTGTGTCTGCCCCTATCCCCCCGACTCGTCAGGCCTCGCACTAAACTCGCCCCGCTGCGCTCGGCTCTCCTTGGTGGCCTGCGGCCACAGGACGCTGGGGATTGGAGGTGGGACCTCTGTTATTGGCGGCGGGAGCAGTGGCTACGCCACGCCTGCCAGAGCGGAGAGTAGCGGAGAGCCCTCTTAAAAGCTCGGAGCGGTGCCTGTCAATCTCTCGGAGTGGTGGCGTGGTCTCAAACGAAAGTTAATAAGTCTCAAAATACTTTGATCTATCGGTAAATTGTCGTTTTTTAACACACTTAGCCTCTTTTGCAATCGATTTATAGGCGATTTGTCAAAATAAGTCTTGCCCCCCCCATTGCTTATGCTACTATCTCGCCCATCAAGACATCTTGTCACAAAGATTTCCTGATAGGACGTAATCATCACTCATATCAATTGACCCCATCATAAAGACACATTCTATGAAAAAGTTTATCTTAGCACTCACCATCTCCACCATGGCCCTCACCGCACAAGCGGTCGTCTTTAATGGATTCCCCGTATCCAAGCCCACTGGCACGACTGCCTACGCCTTTAATGGTAATGACATCAACGTCGTTACAGAAGCCCTCTCTGCTGGCACCTTCCTCGATATTGTAGGCGACCTCGGTGATTCCATAAACACTGGTGGCAAAACCTTTGCCGAAGGCGCTGACATCAAATACTGGGGTTGTTACAAGGATGTAGGCAATCACCTAAACATTGGCTCCTACGACACTAAAGATCCCGGCACTCCTGGCTATATCATTCTCTTCAAGGATGATGGTGCTGGCAACCTCTCCTACCAGGTCTCATCTGTCCTTGAGTTTGTCCAAAGCGCAATGACATACCCCAGCCCCCACTACTCAATTAGCGATGCCAACTTTGGCGACACTTGGACGGACTACACCGCTGCACCCGAACCGACCACCTTGGCCTTGCTCTTGATGGGCGTGGCCGCCGTTGGCCTTCGCCGCAAGGCTCGTGCTTAGTCGATCCAGATGATTACCCCTATCAAGCCCTGCGGCACCGCAGGGCTTTTTTTATTGCACCCTAGGTGGTCACCGAATTGTAGCCTAAGGAGACACGAGCGCCTGCGGCGGGGGCGAGGCTACGCCGCCGCAAAAAGGCAAGCAATAGCGCGCAGCCCGCTGTCCTGTGCGGAAGAGTCCCAGGGGCGAGCAAGCTCGCAATCCTCACGCAGACTCCTACCTTTCCTACACAAATCATCATTGTTTAACTATCTTAAGAGCAAATAGAGCCCTATTTGCCCCCTTTTGTATCACTTTTACACTATTTTCGCACATTTGAGCTTGATTTTGTCCATATAACTCTCTATACTGTGCCATTCAATCATTGAGACAGATCGGTTACTTGGACCCCGACAAACATCAATGGTACCTCCAACTAAGGAAATATGATGAAACAATTCATGATAGTCAGCGCCGCCCTCTGCAGCGCAATGGTCTCCAGCCTCTGGGCTGATAAGCTTAATAATGATGACGGCACGTGGGAATATACGACCGACAATTACGGTAGAGCCACGTTGGTGACCTTTGCGCCAGCAACAGGTGTCACCGATGTGAGCATCCCTGCTAGCTTTGACAATAAAAAACTGACCACGATTGGGAAACGTGCATTTAAGGATCGCACGACTCTCAAATCGATCACCATCCCCGCCTCCGTGACCACGATTGGTGGGCAGGCATTTTATGCGTGCTCGAGCCTCGAAACCTTGACAATCCCAGAGGGCGTCAAAGCAATTGAAGAACGCTCCTTTGGTGCTTGCTCCAGCCTCAAGTCAGTCTCCATCCCCGCCACCGTGACCAAGATTGGTGCGCAGGCATTTTCTGACTGCGTGGCACTAACCTACATCGATCTGCCTAATGGCATCACCTACATTGAGCAGAATGCGTTCCAAAAGTGCACCAGCCTCACCTCCGTGACGCTGCCCGCCGGTATAAGCTCGATCGGGATGTGGGCGTTTTACAACTGCACCAACCTCTCCTCAGTGGTCTTTTTGGGTTATAAGCCAGACATTGGCAATGATGCCTTTAAAGGGATTGCCGCCAATGCCTCCGCCACCTATATGCCCGACTTTGGCTATTCCTTTGATGGCGCAATGATTGCTGGCTTAACGCTGAAAAAGCTCACCTCTTCAGGCACAGTCACCCAAGGCGGCATCGCCTGGAAGTACACCCTTAATCAAGATGTCATAACGGATCAAGAGACCATGACCATCAACGGCACCGAACCCCAAGCCACGGGTGCGCTCACGATCCCTGCTACCCTCGTAGGCTATCCCGTGACCACGATCAGCGAGTATGCATTTGCAAATTACAGCAGCCTGACCGCAGTGACGATCCCCGAGGGCGTGGACACGATCGGTGCGGGTGCGTTTTATTTGTGCAGAGGTCTCACCGCCGTGACACTTCCTGCCTCTGTGACTAAGATTGAAGACGGTGCGTTTACTCAGTGTGCAGCCCTGACTACGATTACTGTCGCTCCTGATAATACGGCCTATCGTGCCACCGATGGCGTGCTCTTTACTGCCGACCAGACGCTACTGGTGCAATACCCCGCGGGTAAGCTTGCCGATACCTATGCGATCCCTGCCTCGGTGACGGTAATTGGAGGTGGTGCGTTTGCGGGGAGTCGCTTCACCTCGATGACAATCCCTGCCACCGTCAAGACGATCGAAATATCTGCATTTATGGATTGCAGCGACCTTGCTGAGGTAACCTTCTTAGGCGATAAACCGACGATTGGCGACAGCGCATTCGCAAGCATCGCAGAGGGTGCCATTGGCATCTATCCCGAAGGCAATACAACTTGGCAAAACCCCTCTGTCGACGGCTTGGCAATGCAATCGACGGGAGGCTCGATTGCCATCAACTGGCTGTATGACATTGATCCTAACACCGAAACCGTGACCATCACCGGCACGGAACCAGCTGCCACAGGAGACATAACCATCCCCGCTACCCTGGATGGTAAGCCCGTGACTGCAATCGGCAACTATGCGTTTTCTGAGAGTATCGGTCTCACCTCGGTGACAATCCCTGCCTCAATATCTGAAATCGGTGAAAGTGCGTTTTATGCGTGCTCTGGTCTCACCTCGGTGACGATTCCCGAAGGCGTGACCACAATCGGCGAAAATGCGTTTTCGGGGTGCAGTGGTCTCTCCTCGATGACGATCCCTGCCTCCGTGTCTGAAATCGGTGCGGGTGCGTTTTCGTGGTGCAGTGGTCTCACCTCGGTGACGATTCCCGAAGGCGTGACCACAATCGGCACGAGTGCGTTTTCGGGGTGCGAAAGTCTCACCTCTGTGACGATTCCTGCCTCTGTGACTAAGATCGAAGGCGGTGTATTTGCCTATTGTGTGGCCCTACATGCGATTAACCTTGCTCCTGGTAATAAGGCCTACCGAGTCACCGATGGCGTGCTTTTTACTGCCGACCAGACGCTACTGGTGCAATACCCCGCGGGTAAGCTTACCGATACCTATACAATCCCTGCCTCGGTGACGGTAATTGGAGGTGGTGCGTTTGCGGGGAGTCGCTTCACCTCGATGACAATCCCTGCCACCGTCAAGACGATCGATCAGTATGCATTTATGAATTGCGACAAACTTGCCCAGGTTGATTTCTTGGGCGATCGGCCCGAGATTGGTTTGATGGCATTTTTGGGCATCGGCAGCAGTGCCATCGGCACCTACTTGCCTGGCAAAACGGGTTGGAAAGCTAGCGAAGTCGTCGGCAACGGTTTGCCGATGCAAGAGGCGGCTCCTGCGTACCCAGAATGGGTGCCTGGGGTGGTAACTCATTCGCCTGAGCTTAAGGCTAAACTTGACTCGTGGCTCAAGGGCAATGAGGGCAAGATTGTTGAGGGCAAGGACTACAGCGAGCATTTCCTCCTCGGCATTGCTCCTGATGCGGAGCCTGTCTTGACGATCAAGCAATTGACCGTCAATGAGGATGGCTCCATCTCGGTGACCTTTGACCAAGACTCGACCAAGTTTAATGGTTCTGTGATCTACCGCTACTCTAACGATCTCAAGGACTGGACTGCCCCCACTGGCCGCTTTATCAAAGCGGTGATCATTTGGCCAGCACTCGGCTAGAGTGTGGACAAATCCTAACAAAAAAGCCCTGCGGTTAAGCGGGGCTTTTTTTGTTGTCTGCGGTGAGCAAGCTCGCCCCTAGACTCTTCCGCACGAGACTGCCAGGCTGCGCGCTGCGCTTGCGGGTAGCGTGGAGGCAGTGGCGTGTGAGGTGAGCGTGCATACTTGTTCGGTAGGCGGACGGGCACGTCTGGCTCGGGGAGTTGCTCATATCGCAGTCTCGCGATCCTAAGCCCCTACACTGCAGGTGCCTGTATCCTCTGCGCCTCCCCGCCTCTGCGTTAAAATCCTTGGCAGTCCTGCGAGCTCAATGCTTGATTGCCTGTCATGCGGTCTTGAAGAGGTCTTTGCGGAGGTGGTGTGTGGAGTCAAAGGCGCGAGATGCGGAGAGGTGGAGGACGATAAGGACGGTGATGGGGATTGCGCAGGTGACGGCGAGGAGGATGAGCCATTGGTAGCGCACGGCTATCCAGGGTGATGCGCCGCCGATGATGGCGCCGGTCATCATGCCAGGAAGGGTGACGAGGCCGGTGGTGGCGAGGCTGGCGATCATGGGGAGGATGGATTCTTTGAGGGCTTGAGCCATATAGGGGCGGTAGGCTTCGCGGGGGGTGGCGCCTTGGGCGAGGGCGTAGAAGTAGCGGCGTTGGTCGCGAACGAGGCCTTTGTAAAATTGGTTGAGGCCGACGACGTTGGCGCGGAGGCAATTGCCCAGGACCATGCCGACGAGGGGAATGGTTTCGCGGGCGTTGGCAAAGGGGATCTCTCCTAATACGCCCAGGAGGATGTAGCTGATGGGCACAAAGGTGCCGACAATCAGTGCGAGCATGAGGGGTGTGGCAAGGTATTTGACTCGCATCTTGCAGGTGTGGATGGTGGTCCAGGTGGCTGCAAGGAGCATGACGCTCACCCACAGGAGGGTCAGCAGCGGATTGTTGGTCTCAAAGAGGAAGCCTAAGTAGGCGGCGACAAAGATGAGCTGGGCTGCCATGCGCACTGCCCCGACGACGATGGCTTTGCTTTGGCCGAGCTTATAATGGATCGATGCCCAGAGGGGAATGAGTAGGAGTATGGGGCTTAACCAAAAGCAAATGGTCGTCATTGGGCGCCTCCTGGGGGTGTGAGGGTGAGGATGTCGGTGGTGAAGCCGGCCGTGGGGATGATGTGGGAGACGAAGATGATGGCGCGGTCGTGTTGGCGCATGAGGAGGGCTTCTACGGCGGCGCAATTGGCGGGGTCAAGCGCGGAGAAGGGTTCGTCGAGGAGCAGGATGTCGCAGGGGAGGAGGAGGGCGATGAGGATGGCGAGGCGTTGCTTTTCGCCGCCGGAGAGGGTGGTGAGGGGTTTGCAGAGGAGGGCTTGGGGGAGGTTGAGGGCTGTGGTGAGGGCTGCGATGGCGGCGTGTGTGGGGCGTGCGGCTTGGTTGGCGCGGTAGTCAAAGGGTGCATAGATGGCATCGAGCACGGTGTCGTAGGCGCCGAATTCGGCTTCTTGGGGGACGAGTGTCATGCGGGTGGTGGCGGTGTAGGTGCCGCTGGCTGGTGTGACGAAGCCGAGAAAACAATTGAGTAGGGAGGTTTTGCCAGTGCCTGATGGGCCTTGCAGGTGGAGGCGTTGGCCAACATTGAGGGTGCCAGTGAGTGGGGCAAAGAGGGTGCGGCCGTCGTATTGACAGGTGAGGTCGTGCCACTGGAGCAGGGGCGGGGGGACTGGGGTCGTCCTATTCATCGCGTGCCCTCCCCTGCTGGGCTACTGCGGTGTAAGACGTAGATGGCAAGGGCGGCGGCGAGGCTTTCGGCGACACCGGCGGCGAGCCAGAGGCCCGTTTCGGCAAAGAGCAGCGGCAGAAGCAGAATGGTCAGCGAGAGCAACACGAGCGAACGCGAAAAGGCCAAGAAGGCCGAGAGGAAGCCTTTGGAGAGGGCGGTCAGGTAGGCCGAGGCGAAGACGTTGAGCCCGACAAAGAGAAAGGCGATAGAGAAAAGTCTAAGCGCGTGGGTCGCAAGGCCAAAGACTGCGTTTCCCTCGTCCACAAAGCAGCGAATGAAGCCTTGTGGATAGGCAAAGGTGCCAACAAAGAGGGGGAGCGAGAGGGTGAGGATGAGGCCGAGGGAGAGGCGTTTGACTTGGGCGATCTTGTCCCAGGCTTGGGCACCATAGAGGAAGCTGATGAGCGGGGAGATGCCTTGGGCAAAACCAAAGAAGACACTGCTGAGGAAGTACTCCATATAGAGGAGCGTGGCAATCGCCGTGACGCCGATTTCCCCAAGGTAGCGTAGCGCCATGAGGTTGTACAAAAAGGTCGTGACGCTGTAGGCTAGACTGCCGACCATCTCTGATGAGCCATTGGTTGCGCTGTCGATCAAGGTCGACAGGTGCCACCGCGGACGCAGGAAGAAGAGGGCCTGTTTGCCACGATTGAGCAGGAAGAATGTCAGCCCAAAGGTTGCGGGAATGAGTGCGCTCACGCCCGTGGCCACGCCGGCGCCTGTCGTTCCCCACCCGAGCTCGACCATCAGCAGATAGTCCAAGCCAACATTGAGCAGGCCACTGACAAAGGCCAACCACATCGTGATGACCTGTTTGCCGGCGGCAACCAAAAAGAAGCTGCCGAGCATTTGCAGTATGAAGACGGGCACAAAGAGCGCCAACGCCCGAAGGTAGGCCGTGGCATTGGCCACGAGCAGGTCAGTCGCACCAAGCAAGCGGCAGATGGCCGCGGCGTTTGCCCAGACGCTAATCGCAAGGATGATGCCCAGGGCTATCGTTACGCTGTAGATCAGTGCCAGAGACGCCCCCGCACGCCGATAGAGCCCTTGCCCCATGTGCCTCGCCACGACCGCGCAGCCTCCAGAGCCCATCATCACGCCGAGCGCACCAAAGACGCCCCAGAGCGGTACGACGATATTGACCGAGGCCAGACCATTGGGGCCGACCACGCGCGCCACAAAGATCGCATCGACGAGTGAATAGACCGACATCATGACCACCATCATCACAGAGGGCCACGTGAAACGAACCACGTTGCTGAGGGTAAGGCGATCTTGGGTGAGGAATTGTTTCATGAGAGGGGGGCTTTTTTTATGAATGGGGAGTAGATACCAAAAAAGGCATCCGTGGATTCCTTTTTTGGTGAGCGTAGCGGTTGCGCTTAGCGGCAGCAGAAGTAGAGCACACCAGCGACAACAGCAGAGCCGATCACACCAGCAACGTTCGGACCCATGGCGTGCATGAGGAGGAAGTTGGTGGGGTCTTCTTGCAAGCCAACCTTGTTGGCCACACGTGCAGCCATTGGCACTGCGGAGACACCGGCAGCACCGATCAGAGGGTTGATCTTGTTCTTAGAGAAGACATTCATCACGCGGGCCATGATACAGCCAGTAGCGGTACCGATGGAGAATGCGACAAGACCGAGCAACAAGATGCCGATGGTTTCCATGTTGAGGAACTTTTCAGCGGCGAGCTTGGAGCCGACGGAGATGCCGAGCAAGATGGTGACGATGTTGCAGAGGGAGTTAGCCATGGTGTCGGAGATACGATCGACGACGCCAGATTCCTTAGCCAAGTTACCGAGCATCAATGCGCCCAAGAGCGGGGTGGCGCTGGGGAGCAAGAGTGCGCAGAGGATAACCACGGAGATCGGGAAGATGACCTTTTCCATCTTGGAGACGTGACGGAGCTGGCTCATCTTGATCTTGCGATCCTTAGCAGGGACGAGGAGCTTCATGATTGGTGGCTGAATGATCGGCACCAATGCCATATAAGAGTAAGCTGCGACAGCAATTGCACCGAGCAAGTCTGGCGCGAGCTTAGTCGTCAACCAAATTGCCGTCGGGCCGTCTGCACCACCGATGATACCGATCGAGGCAGCGTCAGTGAGGAAGAAGTTGATGCCAGGCAAGTAGATGGTCAAGGCCAATGCACCGATCAAAGCAAAGAAGATACCTGCTTGAGCAGCTGCACCGAGGATCGCGGTACGGGGGTTGGCAATCAAGGGACCGAAGTCAGTCATTGCGCCCACGCCCATGAAGATCAAGATCGGGAAGAGACCTGTGCTGACACCCATTTCAAAGGTGTAGTACAAGAAGCCACCGGGCTCAACCACGCCACCCATCGTATCGAGGATAGGAGCAGCTGTCACGCCTGCAAAAGGAATGTTGGCCAAGAGACCACCAAAACCGATTGGCAAGAGCAAGAGAGGTTCGAATTCCTTAACGATCGCGAGGTAGATGAGGCCCAAGCAAACGAGGATCATCACGCCTTGGCTGATACCATAGGGCAAGAGGGTCTTGGCGTGAGTCTTTGGCAAAGGTGCAGGTGCAGCCTTGGCGGTGGGCTCTTCCTTAACACCAAAGCCAACGATACCGGTCGAGTCCACGAGACCCTTGATACGGGTTGCGGTGTCTTGCCAGTTGCCGACTTGGTGAGAGTGGATCACACCATTCACGCCAGGAGCATCGATTTGGCGATCTGCTTCTGCAATGCCAAACTTCTTAGCATCGGCTTCAGAGATCTTACCGGCTTCAACGGTGAAGTGTTCGCCATGTGCTTTGGGGTACTTGGCGAGGAATTCACGACGCTGAGCGACGAGTTGGACGATGGAGGCCTGGGTGGCAGGCTTCTCTGCATCACAGCTCTTGGTGCAAGCGGTTGCGGGGGTGAGGGGTTCAGCCTTGACAACCTTGACCGGTTGTGCGGGCTGGATCTTGGTGGCGGGCACAGAGGCTGGTGCCTGCGCAAAAAGCGCAGAGCAGCCGAGCATCATTGCGACCGCAAGGGTCAATTTGTTGAAACGTTTCATGAATACTCCTTAAGCAATGGTTGCCAAAACATCACCAGCAGCGAGCTTATCGCCACCAGCAACAGCGATTGATTGGACGGTACCATCCTTAGGTGCCTTGATGGGCATTTCCATCTTCATTGCTTCGATGACCATGATTTCGTCATCTTGCTTGACTGCATCGCCCACATTGGCGGTGACGCGCAAAACGAGACCAGGCAAAGGAGCCTTGATTTCTTCGCCAGCGCCAGCAGGAGCTGCTGCAGCCAAAGGAGCGGCTTGGAGGCCATCTGCGACCGAGAAGTCATAGGTCTTGCCATTGACGACTGCCTTGCCATCCTTGAGCTCGACGCCGTAAGCCTTGCCACCAATGGTGACGGTGCAAGCACCACCAGCAGCGGCTGCGGGCTTGGCCTTTTCGATGAAGCGAACACCGAGAGGTGCGCTAGCAGGATCCTTGAGGTAAGCGATACCCTTTTCGAGGCAAGAGCCAGCGATGAAGATGTTTTCTTCGGTGATGGGGAGGCCTGCTTCGGTCAACATGGCTTCTGCAGCCTTGCGGCCCTTCTTAGGATCGGCATCGTTGATCGTGACGACGGGCTTGGTGGTGGGCTCGAGGCCGAGCTGTTCTGCGGCGAGCTTGACAACTTCAGGATCAGGTGCGACAGGGGTCTTACCGAAATAGCCGAGGACCATCTTACCATAACCAGGTGCGATCTTCTTCCACTTGCCAAACATGACGTTGTTGAAGGCTTGTTGGAAATAGAATTGGGAGACGGGTGTCACGGAGGTACCGAAACCGCCGCAGCGGACTGCGTCGTACATTTCATCGATCATTTGATCGTACTTGTCCATGAGGCCGTTGTCGCGGAGCATTTGGGTATTAGCTGTCAAAGCGCCACCGGGCATCGGAGACCAGATAATGACGGGGTTGACGGAGGTGGCTTCTGGTGGCAAGAAGTAATCTTTCATTGCGTCCTTGAAAGCATCCTCAGCGTGACGGATCTTATCGATGTCGATACCGAGGTCGAAGTCAGAGTTACGCAATGCGTGCCACATCGTGATGATGTCGGGCTGGCAGGTGCCGCCAGAGACAGGAGCCATGGACAAGTCCAAGCCATCTGCGCCGCCTTCGAGTGCAGCGAGGTAGCAGGAAACGCCATTGCCAGCGGTTTCGTGGGAGTGGAATTGAATGTGGGTGTTGCCAGGGAGGATCTTGCGAGCGAGCTTCATCGTTTCATAAACGGTACGAGGAGCGGAGGTGCCAGAAGCATCCTTGAAGCAGACGCGGTCAAAAGGAATACCTGCATCCATAATACCCTTGAGGCGCTGAGCGTAGAATTCAGGTGTGTGTGCACCCTTGCTATCCACACCAGGAGGCAAGCCCATCATCGTGACGACGACTTCGTGATTGAGGCCTGCATCGTGGATGCATTGACCAGACCACTTGAGATTCTCGACGTCGTTGAGTGCGTCAAAGTTACGAATCGTGGTCATGCCGTGCTTCTTAAACATTTCGGCGTGGAGCTTGATCATATCGGAGCTCTGGGAGTCCAAGCCCACAACGTTGACACCACGAGAGAGCGTCTGCAAGTCTGCTTCGGGGCAGGTCTTGCGGAAGAGATCCATCACATCAAAGGCATCTTCTTGGCAGTAGAAGTAGCAGGATTGGAAACGGGCACCGCCGCCAGCTTCGAACCAACGGATACCAGCATCATAAGCGACCTTGACAGCGGGCATGAAGTCCTTGGACAAGACGCGAGCGCCATAAACAGATTGGAAACCATCACGGAAAGCCGTGCACATAAACTTAACTTGCTTTTTGCTCATTATATTCTCCTACGTTGTTTGAAATGATATGAGTTAACCGCGAGAGCGGGCGACTGCGATAGCGATGGCAACTGCGGTGTCATCAGAGACGGTGGCTGCGGGCTTCTTGACTGCCTTAGGCTGAGGATCAGGTAAGATATGATTGATGCTTGGCGCAATCTTGGCCAGCAGATTCATTACGATGATCAAAAAGAGCAAGAAAGCCATCACGATGACCATGCCTGCTACTAGTAAGACTAATCCTTGACTTAACATGATTGGGGAACTCCTTGATTGAACATTGACCCACTATTTGGGTAATCACTCAATACCATAGCATATCGTGGCACAATTGACAAGGACAAAGAGGGCTCCCCTACCCCTTTTTTGAAGCAAAAGCACTCTTTTCAATCGTTTCTCATTAAGTAGAGCCGATGCAAAAGCAAAGCGCATCTATTAAGGCTAATAGATGCGCCAAAAGTAGGAGGGATGAGAGCGGAGGATCTGCTCCGAGGATGGCTGGTGCGGGGTGTGGGCGAGCGGTAATCGCGCGCCATCCTAAGCCCCTACGCTGCAACAGCTCTGCGTCCCTCTGCGTCCTCTGCGTTAAAATCCTGCGACATGCTCTGGCAGTCCTGCGAGCGCAACGAGCTCAGGTGGATTAGCAGGTGGCAGATTCGCGCTTGGCCATCTCCTCTGCGGCCTGGCATTTGAGGCGCTTGATTTGAGGCGTGGGGGGCTGATTATAGATCATGGTGCAGCATGGTACCGAGGCGATGATCCAGACATTGCCGCCGATAACCGAGTCGTGGCCGATGGTCGTGTCACCGCCAAGAATCGTCGCACCAGCATAGATCACGACGCGGTCTTCAACATTGGGGTGGCGCTTGACACCCTTGACCAAGGCACCATTCTCATCTTTTGCAAAACTCAATGCACCCAGGGTAACGCCTTGATAGACCTTGACATGCTTGCCAATCGTGCAGGTTTCGCCGATGACAACGCCTGTGCCGTGGTCGATAAAGAATCCCGGGCCAATCGTTGCACCAGGGTGAATATCGATTCCCGTGCGGGTGTGGGCGTATTCACTCATCACGCGCGGAATCAAGTCGACACCTGCGAGATAGAGTTCGTGCGCCAACCGGTGAGTTGCGATAGCATAGAGGCCTGGATAGGCAATGACGACCTCCACGGTCGACTTGGCGGCAGGGTCACCCTCGTAAGCCGCCTGAATATCCTCTTGTAAAATGGTGCGCAGCTCTGGCAACTTGGCCAAAAATGCCCGTGCGATGGTCGTAGCGCGATGGTGCGCTTCGGCACAGTTGGGCGTTTGGCCTTGGTGTTCATAAAATTCAATCACCCGCTGAACCATGTCGGTCAATCGCGTTGCGATGGAGAGGAGCTTTTCTTGAATCGTCTGCGTGCAAGTGGCCTCCTCGATTGGCAAATGCGCATGGCACCCTGGAAAGAGCACACCAAAGAGATCCTTAAGCAAGGAGGTAATGGCTTTACCTCCGGGCAGATTGTGATTATTGGTCGTATTACTCATGGTGCAGTGCTTGCAGCTCAAGCGATCTGCGAGGGTATCAATTTCTGATAAAAAGTCTCTATCTATATCCATAATTAGTCAGCTTTCTGGCTACGATTTTGTGTATCAGTGGATGCCAATTCAAAGACAACGCGATCCGCACCCAAGTTGGTCAAGCCAAGAGCGATCAGCAATTTGCCAATCTTACTGGTTGAGGTTTTGGCGATCAGCTTGGCATCAATCTGATAGGTCGAGCAAAAGTTCCAAAAGTCCTTGACGGTACAGAGGTGAATATTGGGGGTGTTGTACCATTCATAAGGCAGCGCCTTGGCCTTGGGCATTTTGCCACAGAGCAGCAAAAAGAATCGCACAGCCCAGTAGGCAAAGTTGGGGAATGCCACCAATGCCTTGTCTGCGATCATTAATAAGTGGCGAATAATCGTGTCAGGATGCTTGAGGACTTGAATGGTGTGGCTAATGATCGCCACATCAAATGACCCAACTGGGATAATTGGCACGCCCGCATTGAGGTCGTCCATAATGACATTGAGCCCCGCATGCAAGCTCTTGACCACCCCCTCAAGATTGATCTCAATCCCCGTACACGAGGCCTGCTTTTGGACGGCCACCGACTTGAGGAGCGTGCCATCGCCACAGCCTAGGTCGAGCACTCGAGCACCCTGAGGGATATGGTCTGCAAAGGTCCGATAGAGCACAGCCTGCTCCGCATCGAGCGTCGATGGATCCTCAACAGGGGTTGCGGTTAAGAAGCCTTTAACGATGAGCTTAAGCTCGTCGATGTGCGTCAAAAAGGCATCATGCCCTGCTGGCGCACGTAAATGACAGTACGAGACGTCCTTTTGCTGCGTCAAATAGGCCTGCGCCAAGGCTCGGGACTGTTCGCGGGTAAAGAGCCAATCGCCACTGAGCGAGACGATCAAGGTTTTGGCCTTGACATGATCGATTGCCGCCTCCAAGCTCCCATAGAGGTCGCCCAAATTAAAGTCATCCAAAGCACGCGTGATCTGCAAGTAAGAATTGGCATCAAAGCGCTTAACAAATTTTTTACCCTGATAGTCAAGATAGCTCTCAATCTCATAATAAGATCTAAAATCTCGGCGGGCGCGTTCGTGAAAAGGTTGCTCGCGCGTCAGCCAGTCGATGCGTTTTTCGCGGCCAAACTTATCCTCCATCGCACTGCGCGAGAGGTAGGTGATGTGGGCGAGTTTACGTGCATTGGCCAAGCCATGGCCTGGCGGATTAGCATCATAATAGTCGCCATAATTCCATGCGGGGTCTTGCGTGATAGCGTGGCGCGCAACGATATCAAATGCAAGCGCCTGCGTAGTCAAGCTCGCAGCCGAGGCTATAATTGCACTGCGCACCATGTCATCAGGATAGAGTACAGACCACAAGAGAGCCTGCATCCCCCCAAAGCTCCCCCCGATCACCGCTGCCAACTGCGTAAAGCCCAACTGGTTGATCAGCAGGTGATTGACCTCAACGATATCACGTAGGGACAATTCAGGGAAGCTCGACCCATAGGGTTTGCCGGTGTCTGGATTGAGAGAGGCTGGCCCCGTGGTGCCCTTGCACCCACCGAGGATATTGGCACAGATCACATAGTTGCGCGCCGTATCGATCCCACAGGCAGGGCCGACCATGCCTGTCCACCACCCGTTGGGTTTGTCCACCTCAGGGTTTTGGTCAGGAGAAAAGCCCGCCACGTGCGAATCGCCCGTCAGCGCATGACAGATGTAGACAGCATTGCTGCGGTCAGCATTGAGCGTGCCGCAGGTTTCATAACAGACCGTAATCTCTTTGAGGCAGCCGCCCTTTTCGAGCTTAAAGCCACCCTCTGGCAATACGAGTTGAATCGTCTGAGGCACAATCACGCCCAAGGCGGCCGCTGATTGCAGAGGGGATAATTCAGTAGTGCTCATGGTCGATTTGTCCAATTAAGAGGTTAAACAAGAGGGGAGTCCAATAGACTCCCCTCTTTAGAGATAAGGTTAGCCTATTGGCCCGGCGTCCACGAATCTCCCGCCATCGACGGGGTCGTGCCGACAGGATAGACTGGGCGCGCCATAATTGCAGCGGCGTGGTGACTCTCAGAGCCATCGCGCGGGCCTTGCTCTTGCGTGCGCTTGACAAAGGGCCGCTTATTGACACGGTCTGCCATAGGGCGAGGGCTACGAGGCCCCTTAAAAGCAGCACCATCGGCTTGGGCACGACCCTTTTCCTTCGCGCCACCCTCAGTCGCCTTAACACGCGCCTTGGGGTTGCCCATCGGCTTGGCGCCACGATCACGGTTTCCCTTAGGATTGCCTGGGCGAGTGCCTTGTGCCTTAGGAGTACGGTGGGACTGTTGCCCCTTAGCTTTGGCCTTAGCCTTGGGTGCGTCCTTAGCAGGTGCGTCAGCCTTGGGCGCGTCCTTAGCAGGTGCATCAGCCTTGGGTGCGTCCTTAGCAGGTACGTCAGCCTTGGGCGCGTCCTTAGCAGGTGCATCAGCCTTGGGCGCGTCCTTAGCAGGTGCATCAGCCTTGGGTGTGTCCTTAGCAGGTGCGTCAGCCTTGGGTGAAACTTCGGAAATCGTTTCAGCAGTAGGTGCTTCAGGTCTCACTTCTGCAACGGAAGCTGCTGGAGCGACTGGGGTGGCTTCAACGACAGGAGCTGCTGGAGCGGGAGCGACTGGGGTAGCAGGTGCTTCGGACTGAGGGGCAACGGCAGGAGCCTCGGGTGCAACTGGAGCAGGAGTCGCAGGAGCCGTCTCGGGCTGAGCATCAGCAACGGGTGCTGGAGGCATCTCGCTCTCGGGCTGAACGGGTGGATCTTGGCGATCGCGACGGTCATCACGGCCGCTTTCACGGCTTTTACGACGAGGCTGCATCGGCGGCAAGTCGGCAAAGAGCCATTCTTCGGGTTGCACGCACTTGAGCGGTTCCTTAATGTATTCCTCGATATCGGGAATGATAAAGGATTCGTCTTCGTCAGCAAACGAGATTGCGGTGCCAGTAGCACCAGCACGCCCCGTACGCCCAATGCGGTGCACGTAGTCCTCTGGCTCGTAGGGGAAGTCAAAGTTCACGACAAAAGCCACATCATCGACGTGGATACCACGCCCTGCGACATCGGTTGCGACGACGGTGCGAATTTTGCCAGCACGAAAATCATCGAGCACACGCAAGCGCTTATTCTGCGCCACATCGCCACTGAGCGTTTCACAACGGATGCCCAAGCGACGCAAGCTGTCTGCGACATGCTCGGTCGTTGATTTGCGGTTACAAAAGACGATGGTACGAGCATCAGCATAGCGATTGAGGTGGTTAAAGAGGAGCTTAAATTTCTCATCGCTGCGCGAGATGTAGACGACCTGCTTGATCGTGTCGGTGGTGACCGCATCACCCTCGATCTCAACCTTGACAGGATCACGCATCCACATCGAAGCCAAGCGCATAACCGTCTCATTAAGCGTCGCACTATAAAGCATGGTCGTACGAGCATCCTTTTCGGGAAGTCGATTAACAATAGCACGAACGTCAGGGATAAAGCCCATGTCGAGCATACGATCCGCTTCGTCGATGACCAAGGTATCGACTTGGCGCAAATCGACCACGCGATGGCGCATAAAGTCAAGCAAACGGCCCGGCGTAGCCACAAGCAAATCGACAGGTTCGTCAGTGATTTCCTCACGTTGACGATCGTAGTCCATACCACCATAGATAGCGAGAGAACGCACCGATCCGCAGTACTTACCAAGAGCATCTGCGTCCTTACAGATTTGGATGACCAATTCACGCGTTGGCGCAATGATCAGAGCACGTGGCGCACCCGGTTGATTGCGCTTCTCAGGCGTGCGCAAATAGCGCGTCAAGACCGCAATCAAGAATGCCGCCGTCTTACCAGTACCCGTTTGGGCACGACCGGCAACATTTTTACCAGCCAGCGCCAAGTCCAAGCTTTGCTCCTGGATCGGCGTGCAGTACTTAAATCCAAGATCAGAGACCGCATGGAGGATCTCAGAGGGCAAGCCCATCTCGATGAAGGTCTTCTTGTCTGCTTGAGGCTCGACCACATACGAGGCGGGATCCCATTGTGCATGGGCCTGCTGATTGGCGAGCACTTGCTCTTCACTCACTGCGCCACCAGGACGTTTACCCGTAGAATTGCGCTGAGTTGCAGGTTGATTGGAGCGAGCCCGCTTTTCGCGAGGCTGCTGGTCAAAAGATTGTTTACGCGGCCGGTCACTTTTGCCTGGGCGAGATGCGTTCTCGCAATTCTGATTCGGGGCACCGGTGTTGCGCTTGCCTTGTTTCTGGCTAGGCTGAGCGGCTCGTGAGGCTGGATCAGATGCGGCAGGGCGGCGATTAGCTGGCTTACCCTTGCGATGCCCACGAGGTTGAGAGGAAGATTGAGCCGACGGTTTAGACGGCTTAGATTCGGAAGATTTACCCGTGACAAACGCCACGATCTTCTTAAATAGACTCATAGTTTAGACCCTTCTGGGTTACACAGCCGAGCGACTGTGCTCATTAGATAAAAGTAAACAAAGGTGGCGCCTTTGTAAAAAAGCGGCCACCTCGTTGAAAAATCGTACCAGACGATTAACGCTTGGAGAATTGGAAGCGTGCGCGTGCGCCAGGTTGGCCAGGCTTTTTACGTTCCTTCATACGAGGATCGCGAGTCAAGCAGCCTTCCTTCTTCAAGAGCGTGCGCAAATCAGCATCCATAGACACCAAAGCACGAGAGATGCCCAAGCGGATAGCACCAGCTTGGCCAGAGATACCGCCACCCTTAGCGGAGACAAGCACGTCATACTTAGCTTCGAGAGAAGCGATGACAAATGGTTGCATCATATAGGTGCGGAGGGATTCGCTTGGAATGTAAGTTTCAGCAGCGGTACCATTGATGGTGACGATGCCAGTACCTTCGACAAGGCGAACACGTGCGACAGCAGTCTTACGACGGCCAGTTCCAGCTGTAATTTCTTTAGCCATGATTAAAAGTCCTTTCTAGATTAGATATCCATAACGGTGGGGTTTTGAGCAGCATGAGGATGCTCAGCGCCAACGTAGACTTTCATACGAGTCATACGAACCTTTGCGGTGTTGTTCTTAGGGAGCATACCCCAGACAGCATCTTCGATCATACGAGTCGGATTCTTTTCACGGATTGTTGCTGCAGTGTAGGTCTTGAGACCACCACGCCAGCCGGAGAAGTCTTGATAAGTCTTCATTTCTTCTTTTTTACCTGTCAATGCAACCTTTTCAGCATTGATCACGACAACAAAAGAGCCCATGTCTACAGCAGGGCTGAAGTCTGCACGGGTTTTGCCACGTAATTCATTTGCGATTGCCACAGCCAAGCGGCCGAGAGGCTTATTCGCTGCATCAACGATCACCCACTTGCGATTATCATTAGCAGGTGCGATAGGAAGAGTCGTCTTCATTTTTGTATACCCTATTTATTAGGTGTGTAAGCAATTCCGATGCTTTGGATGAATCCTTCGTCCGATCAGGATTCAGCATACGGACTTATTATAGCAAGTTCTCTGCCGGGGTCGTCCTACAGGGAGTCGGAACGCGTAAAACAAACCAGTTCCTGCTATGAGTGAAGTAAGATAGCACAGATCCCCCTCAAAAATCAAGCAGATTCTTCACAAAAAGCATTCTTTTTTAGTAAAACGCACCCATGGAGGGGTATTGGGGCGCTCGCAAGCTCGCTTTTGGAACGGCCTGCGGCCTTTTGGAACAGTCGCTACGCACCCTTTTGGGCTCAGCTGCGGGCGCAACGGCGGGCAGTCAGCGTAAGGACTGCCAGAGATCTCCCGCAAAGAGGCAGAGAGCGCAGAGAGTATACGGTCGCCTGCGGCGGGCAGGACGGAGGACCTACGAGGAGATCGTATCACTGAGGCACGGAGCGCGACTGCATCGCTACACAGAGGCTCGCTGCGCTCACAGGACTGCGTCAGAGAGAAGCCCTCCGGCGAGCGAGTAGTCCAGTGCAAGCGCGATGGCTGGGAGGCAAGCGCAGGGGCTCGCATTTAAGAATAAACGCATCAATATGCAAAAAAAGCCCTACCAGTGCGCCGCAGGAAGCGGCGTCGGCTGATCACTGCCACACCCCTGGCAGTCCTGCGAGCGCAGCGAGCCCCAATGTCTGGTGCTAGAGGCGGAAAGGAGGCTACGCCTCCTAGTCCTAGTTGATATAGTCCCAGTCCTCGTGCTAATGGAGGGATTGCATCCCACACCCAGCTTATTGAGCCTCTTAATGCCTAATGCTTGGTGCGTGATGCGTGAGCGCAGCGAACTGCGGGCGAGCGCAGCGAGCCCTGCGGTCTCTCACCCAAGAGACCGCAGGGGATTACCTCAAAAGACTGCTGACCTCTATGCGCTTCCTTATATAAGGAGCGCATCCCTCCATCACAGGAAGCGCATCCTTCCCTCACAGGGAGTGCGTGCTTCCTTGGCAGGGAAGAGAGTGCTCCTTAGCAGGGAAGAGAGTGCTCCTTAGCAGGGAAGAGAGTGCTCCTTAGCAGGGAGCACGTGCTTCCCTCACAGGGAGCATGTGCTTCCTTATACAAGGAAGCTCTCGAGGGTCAGCTGAGGGGCGATTTGAGGATCAGCTGACTCCGACGCGAGAGTCTGCTAAGGTATGGTCGAGGGTCAGGTGACTCTTGGACACGGCTGCGCCGTGTGCGGGAACGTCGGCAAGCCGACGTACGGGAACGAGCGGAGCTCGTGCGGGAACCGCCTCCGGCGGTGCGGGAACGGCCTGCGGCCGTGTAGGGGCGCCTGCGGCGACAAGTAGCGTTGGCCTGTGGGAGAGATCGAGCTAGGCCTCGCACTGAACACGCCTCGCTGCGCTCGGCTCTCCTTGGTGGACTGCGTCCACGGGACTGCTAGCTTACGAGCCCTCACCGCTTGATGCGGGCGAGCTTGTGAGCCTCTTCGTACTCTGCGTTAAAATCCTGCGATGTGCTCCTGGCAGTCCTACAAGCGTATTAAAAAAGCCCCGCGGTTAAGCGAGGCTTTTTCTTTTGGGGGCTGTCAGCTACTAGCTAGAAGCGCCATAGGGAGCGGGCTAACAGCTAACAGCGGCCGCCACTGCTGCTCGCCCTATCACGGGCATCCAAGTGGGAAGAAAGGGATGAGCAGCAAGGAGCTAGAGGGGAAGCGCAACGATGGCATTATTGACATAAGACAAGTTGCGCTTCTCGTCGGCGACACCGCTGCTCGCCCTATCACGGGCATCCAAGTGGGAAGAAAGGGATGAGCAGCAAGGA
>CAYZIC010000023.1:0-300 GCA_964478335.1 uncultured Lentisphaeraceae bacterium
CCTTATCCTAGGCAATGATTTTTGCCATAGAGGTGCGCATTTTGAGGATTGTAATATTTGGCGCACTTTGATAGTCGCAATTCAACGCAAGAAACCACTTGTCGTTTGGCTATGTGACCAAGATCGAGAAATCAAGTGCCATAGGATTCCTGTCGGCAAGACTAGGATCAAGGATTCGGATACACTTTAGCCCCCCTCCCACAAAGCCGTACTGGTTATCCAGTACGGCTTTTCTATTTCCTTAGAGGCTCCCAGATGGGGGCCCCCCCCCCCCCCCCGCCCAAAAAAAGGGGGCCCCGG
>CAYZIC010000023.1:310-31756 GCA_964478335.1 uncultured Lentisphaeraceae bacterium
CTCCCCTACTCCAAAAAGCAATTACCCAGAGGCACTGCCTCTGGATTTCGATTACAAAACCTAAATCCCGATTACCCAGAGGCACTGCCTCCAGATTTCGATTACATGTGGGCACTGCGCTCTCTGCCCCTCTGCGGGAGACAACTGGCAGTCCTGCCCGCCTCAGGCCACCCACGTAGCCCCTACAACCCGCAAGCGACAGCGCGCAGTCATTATGTGTAAGCGTGACAACGCCGTCAGGGGGCACGACCCCTGCCACTCCAACGCTACACGCACCGCGGAGCGGCGGACTCTATGGAGGCCGTCTATGAGTACCAAAGCATTTTGGTGCTTAGAGATGCGCCGCTGCAATGAGCCACTAAGGCCGTAGGCCGCCAGCAGGTCATAGGGCGGCAGCCCTATCTCTATCCCTAAAAGATAAATTGGGAGCGCTTTGACTAAAAGGAGCTTGCGAGTTTTACCTAAGCGATCCCTTTTTGTGTCTTTTTGTGGTCCTTTGTGGTTAAAATCTCTGCGCTCTCTGCCCCGCCGCAGGCGCCCTCTGGCAGTCCTGCCCGCCTCGCTCCCCGCTCACAGGTCAAAGTGCGCATGAAACCACAACGTAATCGTGTTGCCATAGCGGTCAGGCGTGTAGCGCAGCGTGAGCGACTCAGCGCCGACAGTCAACGTACGACGCTTGCCATCGTGAAAGGTAAATCTAAAGGTCGCCTCAAAGATGCGTCCAGGATGATGAGAGAGCATGTGCGCCAATGTCGCCAGCACCGTTTCACCATTGAGCGTAATCTCGACACCATCAGCAGCGTAGTACTTGACTCGCACAACATCGATCCCCCGAACCGATCTCGGCAGCGCAGAAAGGATTGTCGGCCCTTGCTCCAGCAAGCGGTCAAGGTCGTAGTAATAGGTATGCACAATCGCATGGCGAGCCGCGAAGAGGTGTTCTCCTAAGATCGGGATCATATCCCCAATGAAGCATTGGGGGATGAGGACTTTGAGTAGGCGGGTCGACACGAGCGGAGGGATGTCTTGGTTAGGGTTTGAGGGGCTTTAGAGGGGTTTAGAGGGGTTGAAATGGGTTGCGGGCGTGGGGTTATATGTGGAATTTTGGGCTCGCTAAGGGTGTTTTATGGGCGTTTTAGGGGGTTTTTGTGATGTGGTAAGGGTTGGGGGTGGTTAGGGTGGCGGTGTTAATTGCCGAATAGGCGGTTGAGCGTGGCGCTGAGGGCCTGCTGGAGTTTTTGCTTGAGGTGTTGGGAGGGTTTGCCACTTGGCGTGATCGGAATCATTGGTCGGGCTGGGATATTGGCCTTGGTTGAGCCGAATTGGTGAATGGGGGCGTAGAATCTGTCTGTGGCAAGGGTGTAATCTGTGCCGTCGCGGTATATCCGCCACGACCTTGCGAGGACTCCGCGGTGGATTAGTAGGTCACCGCGGTTTTTTTTGCCCTAAGGGTTGATTTTTTGAGCGGAGCCCATTGTTTTACTCGAGACTTAGGGTCAAAAAAGGCATTTTCCGTCTCTGCCCTTGTGACCGCTGTTGCGGTAAGGGATAATTTCTCTTGTGTAGCTGGGGATGCTAGCTTATCTGCGTATGGAGAGAGGTCTTCAGTAAAGTCGATTTGGATTTTGCTCATTGTTTTGGTCTCCGAGTAGGATGATTAGGCCTGTTTTGAAGTATTCGTCAAGCAGCGACTGGTATTCTGCCTCAATAAGGGAGTATTCGGCTGTTCCCTGGGCGTCGCGGAGGCGGTTTTGGTAGTCTGTGATGACGTTTTTGACGTTGGGGTCTCTGATTAGGACGTTCTTGACGCCTGTATGGGTTTTGGATGGTGGTCGGTGGGATGTTTTTTGACCATCGTCTGGTGTGGTTTTTGGAGCCAGTTGAGTACTGATGTGGTTTGGCCGTTGTCTAGGGTTATGTTTGTCTTGGCCATCTGTTTCTCGAATGCTTGAATCTCGGCTGGTGAGTACTTGCCTGACTGCTTAAGGGTGTCCATGTCTATTGTCAAGTCGGTCGTGGAGAAGCGGTAAGCGCTGCGGGGGTTTTCGCCTTGCATTGCTGCCTTGTCTTCTGGTGTGTAGAGTGGCGTTTTAGCGCCGTGTTCGTTTCGATAGATTCCTTTGTGTAGGTCGTCAAGGTCGTCGCCTTGCGGGAGCTTGTAGTCGCCTTTTTTGGCCATCTTGTCAGCGTCTTGTTGGCTGACTTGGGTGACCATGCAGCGGCAGTTGAATTCCCACGGCGGGTAGTGCGTTTCCCAGAATGGGTCGTTTGCTGGGAGTGTCAATCCGTCGAGCCTGCGGTGGGTGGGGCGGACGCGGTTGTCTCGCATTGTGCGGTAGCGCAAATAAGGGAATAGCTTGACCATGCGTGGGTCAAGCTGCTCACGTCTGCGAGTTGTTGCGTAAGCCTGGAAGGCATTGGTCTGGATTAGGGTGTCGGCGCGCTTGGAGGCGTTGGCCACATTATTCTTTTGCAAGATGGGTAGAATCGTCTTTTTGGTATCGGCCCACGTTTGTCCAGCAGGGACTTTTGCGATAGCGTCGCGGACTTGGCGGACTTGGTTCATGTTGTCGATCCCTGCGATTGCAATCGCACGGCTCCTGAACTCTGGGAGCAATTGGTTGTAGACGTCGCTGTGGACGGCTTGACGGGCTTGGATAATTGCTGCTGCTTCTTGGTTTGGTGTAACGGTAACTTTCATGGCTGCATCTTCCTTATATATAGGTTAATAATTGAACTCTTCGTTAGGTGGCATTGTGGGCTTTTCTGCCACCTGTTTTTCAGAGAGGCCGTTTCTGAAAAGGTAGACTTCGCGGTCGGGGCTTCCCGGCTCGAATCTGTCGGGATTTTTGGCGCATTTGCTGATGTGACGAGCCCAGGAGTCTAGGTCGAGCATGTAGCATTTTGGAGATACTTTTACCATCGTGACGAACCCAGCATTTGCCAAGCGGATTAGGGTGTTGTAGCTTCCTTTTTTTGACGTGGAGTCAGAAAGGCCGAGCAGATGAAGCAGCTCGTTTGACACGCGAACAAGCTGTGACAAAACGGGGACGAGACGGTAAGTGCCGTCATGTTGGTCTACGTATTTGGCAAGGGTGAATTTGGGCGCGCGGCCACCGTCAATCACGGGCGCGAAGATGCCAGGCGCGATGCGCACCATTGGCGGCCGTGTTGCCTCGTGGAAGCGTTCTTCGAGCGACTTCTCGCCAATGATTTCTAGTGGCTGGGTTTCCATTTTTATTCCTCCTCTGTTGGATAGGTGATTTGGTGTTCTTCCTTGATTTCGCTCATGCGGTTGGAGACGACTTCGAGGAGCTCCGTGGGTGATAAGCCGACCTGATTGGCCAGCATCATTGCGTCGTCCAGCAGGATGGCCGAGATGATTGGCAACCATGTGCCGACTGCTGCTGAAGCAATGAAGAATTTGGCGAGCTTAGATGCGAGTTTGTCTTGCTTGAATTCCTCGAGCGATTCCTCCACTAGCTTGAGCTGAGCGGTCAGCGTGGCGCCGACATGCGTGGCCATGTGCCAGTCTCGGATGCGCTTGACGGCGGTCGCCTTGTGCAAGTGCAGCTCTTGTTGGTTATACATTGCCGTATCCTCTCTTTCTCATCGATACCTCGGTCATGTTTCTGCCGCTCCCGCACTGTTTGCGGATGTCGGCCAATCGAGCAGCGCCGACAAGCGGGGCCTTCTTTTCTCCTGCGCCCGGATGCGCTGCTAGCCAAGCATTGCGCTTCGCTCTCAATTCTTGTTCGCTGGGGTGTTTCATGGTTATTCTCCTCTGTCATATTCGATGATGGATGTGTCGACCTCGCCAGTGCCGTCAGTGGTCTTGTAGCTGATTATCTTTGAGCCAATTCCGCGGTCGTCAGCGGAGGTTTCCCATGCCGCTCCGCAGTAGTAGCCCATGAAAACATCATGATCCATAAATGCGTCCTTCATGCGGGCGGCATCTTCTGAACAGACGTTATGCTCGTCTCCGTGATGCCTGCGCATGGTATGGATTACAACGCGATAGCCTCTTGTGATCGCCCTGCAGATGATCGCACGCACGCAGCTCTGCGTGGCGAATACGCCAGTGACGCAGCCGTCGCAGCCGCAAGCAATGACGTTGTTAATCGCTGAGAGGAAGTAGGGTTGGATTTGTGCGTACTTTTGCGGTGAAAAATCGTAGCTTCGTTCAGTATAGAGGAATTGGTCAGCTTCTATGATTGGGCAATGGTACCATTTTCTGGCAAGGGTTGTTTTTCCTGAGCCCGGCAAGCCACGGATGATTGTGAGTGTAGGGTACAACATGGTTATTTCTCCTTTTTCTTGTTTTTGGGTTAATCTTCAGATGATGGGCCGAGGGCTACTCGGTCATAAAAACGAGTCAAGCCGCCGTCAAAGTCTAGGCGGACTTCGCCAGTGGGGCCATTACGATGCTTGGCAACATCGACGATTGCCAGGCGCAGGTCATCATGCTCAGGGTCGCCCGCATATTTGCAGGGACGGCGCAAGAGGAGGATGACGTCAGCGTCTTGCTCGATAGCTCCCGAGTCACGCAAGTCAGAGCATTTGGGCTTGGCGCTTTTGTCGTTGCGCTGCTCAGGGCCACGGGAGAGCTGAGAGAGCACGATGACAGGGATATTGAGCTCCTTGGCCATAGCCTTGACGTTGGCCGAGATTTGCGAGGTTTCGATTTGTCGGCCTTGCTTGGCAAATTCACGGTGATTCATCAATTGCAGGTAGTCGATGACGATGAGCTGAATGTTGAATTGCTTCTTCATTCTGCGAGCCCTGGCACGCATCTCCATGACATCGATCCCGCCCGTGTCGTCCACATAGATAGGCGAGAGCGCCAGCTTGTTGGCTGCGCTGCTTAGTTTAGCGGAGACGACGCCCTTATTCAGGAATTGAGAATTGTTGAGCGTGTGGCCCGGCACGCCTGCGACACCGCAGAGCATACGCATGGCGAGTGACTCTTGGGACATTTCGACAGAGAAGACGCCAACAGCATTGGGCTTGCCACCGTCTTCGCCCTTGAGCGGTTGGCCTTGCATATCCTTGCCAAAGGCGACGCATTCGGCGATATTCATTGCGAGCGACGTTTTACCTTGAGAGGGACGCGCAGCCAAGACAATCATCTCGCCACGGCGCAGGCCGTGCATCGTCTTGTCGAGGTTTTTAAATCCAGTGGATAGACCGCCGAGAGCCCCTGGGCCCATTGAGAAGAGTCGGTCGATATTGGACATCGTATTTTTGACGGCAGAAGACCAGCTCATGGCGGTGCCACGCTGGTTTTTTGTCGAGATGTCGAGGAAATCTTGAGCAGCTTGGCTGAGGATCAAGTCGGCCGTATTGGCCGAGTCAAAACATGAGCCCTCGGTCTTGCGCACGGTAGCAAGGATGGTGCGCAAGACGAACTTCTGGCGGACGATATCGATGTAGTATTCAGCGTGGGCAGAAGTCGGCGTAGAGTCGATGAGCGTCTCGATGAAAGAGAGCCCGCCGACCTTGTCGAATGACTTCTGCTTCTTGAGCGTCGCCGCAACGGTCACAGCATCGATTGCGATGTTGTCACGCACCATTGAGATGATCGCCTCAAAGAGCAGGCGGTGTTCAGGCTGGTAGAACGCTTCCGGCACGAGACCAGCCTCAATGCACAAATCGACCACACGGCCCGAATCCAGCAGGATCGAGCCGATGAGGCCGCGTTCGGCCTCGTCGTTGTGTGGAGGCACTTTGAGCGTAGCGTTATTCATTACTTGTCTCCTTTATCGAATAAGGCCAATACATCCTGCTCGTCGACTATCTCGAATTCTGCTGGCAAGGTCGGCGGCGTATCATCGTCACTCCGGTGGAATTTGAAGAAGACATCATGCTCATGTTTAGCAAATATCCCGTCTCTGTAGGGGATGATGCAGCAACCTCCAAAATCTTGGACATTATACTTAGTTGCGATCATATCCTCGATCTTATCGAGCATGCCCTCGCTGGTCATCTGCTTGGCGATACGATTAAGCTGCTTGCCCAGCTTAGTGCGGCCCTTAACCACCCAGCCACCGCAATCATCTTTAAGCATAAAATGATTGATAAACTTGTATGCACTCATGTCTCGCTTTGTCGTGATCACGACACCCTGCTTGAGTTTGAAGATGGCCAGTTTGTCGATCGGTCTATCAGGGGCGATCGCTTCATTGATCAGATCTTGAGCTTCTCTTTTTAGCGTCAATCGCCAATGATCAAAAGTCTCAATGATCGCTATGTCTGTTAATTTGTAGCAGTACGTTTGCATTATTCGGCTCCTTGCTGCGCTGCTACCAGCGCATCGTATTTTTTGAGAGCCTTTTTGTGGGCGCTACGGTTGTGGAATTTCATGCGGTGCGTACGGAAAAATTCGTCCATTCTTGGAGTCGCATTTTTAACCTGGTCGCCTGTAGTCGAGCTGAGTACGAGCGGCATGTAGCGCAGCACGAGTGTGTCAAATAACTTGCACGTCGGATGACTGTAAACCTCGTAGCCATTGATGTAGACTTTGTGTGCATTGTATCCGTGACGGATATTCCATGCTGTGAGGTAGCCGTGCAATTCTGGATTGATGAGGATCCTATAGATAGTACCTCGCTCTTCCGACAAATCCTCTGTCAGCTGGTTGAGCTCGCCGTGAGCCTCCTCAAACTGCTCTAATGTGTATGCTCTTGGCGTGGTTTCTGCTTGGTTGTCGTTAGTCATTGTTCTGTTCCTTTCGGGTTGAGTTAATTAGTATTCTTCATTGATGCAGGACTGGATGTCGAGGCGAATTGGCACGAAGTCTGCATTGTGGTTTGCCTTCGTCGATACGCGGATGTAGTTCTTACCGCGTACCATCTGCAGGGAGTCTTGGAGAATCTTGCGAGCATCTTGCCAGGGCTTTGCGGGTATCTCGACTGCGAGCAAGTCAATGATGCGGGCATTGGACAATTGGCCAGAGGCCGATACCTTGAACGCCGCATCAATGAGCGGGAGAATCGCTTGGAGTGATTCGCTCTTGGCCGTGGCCAATTCGCCTCGGATGAAGCTGAGCATCATTTCGCGGGCGGTCATGACACGTGGGTCGGCTTGGATATTGTAGGCGACACGCAGCTCAATGCGTGTGAGCCCGTCAAACGATGTGGCGTAGGCAAAGCCCTTGTCGCCACTCTTTTGGCCTTCCGCTTGGCGCAGTTGTTCGAGTTTACCGAACATCTCACGCGTCTCGGCTTCGCATTTTTCGAGCGCCTTGCGTGCGGTCTCGAATGCCTTGCGGACTCGTTGGACGATTTTGTCCTGTTCCTTCTTGTATTTCGGCACGTAGGAAATTGGGATTTCACGGCCAAATGTATCGGTCATTGTGGATTCTTTTTTCATGGTAGATTCCTTTCTGTGTTAGACATTGAGAGGCTCAACGTAGTCCACGTGGTCGCTCGGGAGGCATGAATAGAGGTCAGCCTCCTCGTCGTTGTCGTCCTGGTCGTAGTCCTCGTTAGGCGCAATGCTGACAAATTTGACGTCCTGACATTGTGGTTGCCATAGCAGGACTTCCATCGGATTGCAGTCCGTGTCACAGACCAGCGTCTCTTGAGGCAGATCTTGCAATACTTGGATGAGTTGGCCAACGGTGAAGACCTTATTCTCTTGCCGGCAAGTGTATTGCCCAGAATACATGATCTGGCTGCGAGCCTTCGTAATGGCGTTGATTTCTGCGATGGTTAGGTTTGGTGTTTTCATGCTTCGGTTCCTTTCGATTAGCGTTTTGCTGAGGTGTGAGTGATGGCGGCGATGACGGCTTTGATATCCATCTCTCCCTGCGTGGCGGCTTGATTGATAGCGAGAGCGCAATCACGGACGAAAGCGAAGTTGCCTAGGCGGAAGGCCAGGTCAGCAATCTGCGCAGTTGCCTTGCGGCGGAGGTCTGCGCTTAGCGATGTCGCTGCTTCCAAGTATGTTGCGATGTCCTGCTTGGTGAGGCCGAGCTGCACACGCTCCGATAGGCGGTTGGTTGAGATTTGTCGAGCTTCTTGGTAGGCATCGGTTTCGAGACGCGCCCAGAGCGTTGGAATTGCCACGAGGACGACCTCGCCCTTTGTGCTATTGATCAACGTCTTAACGGTGTTGAGGCATTTTTTGCCTAGGTGGTGAGCCTCGTCGACAATCAAGCAGCGGCGGGAGGCGTTGAGCTCTTGCTTAACCCGCTCCATCTTTGCCACGGCAGATTGCGGTTGGTTGTGGATGCCCAGCTTGGAGAGGATTGCGCCGAGGAGGTGGTTTGGCGAGTCGTTCCAAATCTCCGATGCCTCGATAGGCAAGACGCGCGAGCCGTAGCGTTTGGCGATGATCTCGATTGCGGTTGACTTGCCCATGCCGCTATTTCCTTGCACGATGACGACACGGTTGGTGCCAGTTGCTCGCATTGCGTTCAAGATTGCTTTGCGGATAAGGACGACCGCAGAGAGGCCCTCTATGATTGGCGTCTCTTCTACCGTTGCGTCGATGTCGGCAATGATCATCGATACGGCCGTGTAGTTGATGAGCTGCTGCTCCACGTCAAGGTCGCCGATGTCGCCACGGAGGATCTTGTTGTATGTCTTGTCGCTGCCTAAGTCAGGGTATTGGCGGATCATTGCGGCCGTTGATAGGCCTTGCGCAGTTTGGTAGTCCTTAATCTCATGTGCGATTGTTACGAGTTGATTATCCATTGTTCTATTCCTTTCGGTTTGTTGAGTTGACTTAGCTGCAGAAGATGCCGAGTGCTTCTTCTTCGGAGCTGAAGTCGATTTTGGTATTGATGGCGGGCGCGTCAGGGACGAGCGCAGGCGCTTCTGGACGTGGATTTGTGTCCATGATGCGGATGCCTGTGCCTGTGCGTTTGCCGGTTGTGCCCTTGCGGGCTTTAACGCCTCTGTCGTCGAATGCAGCAGTCTGCGAGGCGACCGTGGCCATTGATTTGCGTTTGGCGTCCTTGGCCAGCGTGATACGGTTGTCGGTCGTGATTGCGTATTGGCCAGAGATAAGCTTGATTTGCGGTGCTGGGCTGATGCAGACGGCAGCCTCATCGAGGATCTTGCCAGCCGCTTCGCCACGCCAGGGCTTGGCGAGCGTGACCATTGCTCCAGCATCGATATCCATCGGGTCAAAAGCCACATTGACTTCTGCTCCGTCGTAGGCGTAGCCGCCCTCGATGACAAAGGAAAATTGATGGCTGTAGCCGAGAGCAGAGAGCGCAGCGACCTGCACCATGCCTTGACGACGGACCTTGCGGACTTCCCGCACGGGCGCCGCGAAGGAACGGATGTCCCGTGGCAAACCGAGCAAGGCGGGCTTGCCGTATGCCTCAGCAGGCACCCATGTGCCGTACGTGCGCGACTCGATACGTTCGGTATTGAGGAAGTTGATTGCAGCATCCAGCGCAGTCAAGAATTCCTCAAGGCTGGGGAAGATTGTTCTTGGGTCGACGATGCCCTGACGGGCTCTCATCCATTCGCGATTCTCCGCAGCCATCTCGCCTCTGAAGCGGCCAACTTGACCGCCAGTGGGTAGCGCCACGGACATGGCGGTCCATAAGCGGTTGAAGTATGCCTCGACGAGCTTTTGGTTTGGGCGACCTTTGGCGGAGATCATCTCAACGCCTGTTGCGTCGAGGTAATCCTTGACGCGCTGCGTTTGCCATGATCCGCCCTCGACGACCACTTGCTTAGGCGCACCGCCAGCCAATGACCACGTACGATTAAAGGCCGATACGATATCGGCTGCGCCGTAGCCATCGCTATTGCGCATGACGTAGTGGTATCCCACGCACATATCGGTTGCGCAATCGATGCCGAGCAAGAGCTGGAATCGAGCGACACGGCAGCCATGCTTTTGAGCGCATGGATCTGCGGCCGTGCGATCCCAGGGGACGACGACGCCGACGTTGACCGAGGCATCATCCCATACCTGACGCTCGCCCGGTTGGAGCAAGAGCCCTGTGGCCGAATTGCGGCGGGATGTATTTGGCGCATAGATGCCGTTGTTTTGGCCGTGCTTCTTGTCACGGTACCGTGCGACGACATGCTCAGGTTGCCGAGTGGCACGGACGATAGCAGCGGGCAAGCTGTGCTTGGAGCTGCGTTCTGCCAGGATAGCGTCACGCGTGGCTTGAGAGAGTGGAGATGTTGGGTCCTTGGCTGCATACCGAGCTGACAATGTCACGGAGCCTTGGCTGCGAGACTTGTTGCTCTTGAGGTATGTTTTAGCAAGATACATTTTCTCTTCCTCTGTCAAATTGACGCTTGACGGACGACCGCTTCGAGGCTTATCTTCTAGCCCGTGGATACCATGCTCATCAAGCTCGCCAACCCAGCGCTTATAGTTCGCGGGTGATATGCCACAAGTCATGCAAGCAACCTTGACCGACTGACCGTCGGCGATGAGCTGTCTTGCCTGCTGCGTAAGCTTGGCTTTTGTGATGGCGTCCATTAGTATGAGATCCTCAAAGCAGTTGTCAAAGAATTGTTGACAACTGGTCGCCATTATTTGTTGTCCTTGAGTTTGCGGTCGATGCCACGCTTGAGGATGCGCAGGTCGGTTTCAGACCAATTAAGGATGCCTTCAGAGACGTCTTCGACAAGCGCTTGCGGGCAAGCTTCGAGCGCGTCGGCCATGAGCTGTGAGTATTGGTCAGCAAAGAGTGGGTTGCCCCATTCGACCTTGGTGTAATTTGCAAAGACGTTGTTGAGCGTTTTTAGGCCAGAGAGCAGCAATACCGAGTAGTTAGCATCGGCTTTGCCCTTGCCGTCCGACTCGATTGCGCCTTGAGCGCCAGCGAGCGCACGGGCTGGCAATACGCCATTCTCAAGGATGATGTCACAAAATTTTGCCCACTTGGCCGTCTCTTCGCCATCTGGGCAAAGCTCAACAAAAGCCGCGGAGATGTCGCAGAGCGAAGTCTTGGCAACTACGTATCGTTCTGCCAAGCCACGGAGAGACGAGTCATTGAGCTCGCCCGTCAAGCGGCAGTGGTTAAATACGATGAGCGCCTTGGCCGACTTGGCTAGGTTGCGTTGGGCAAGAGCCTTGCGGACAACATAAGCAGGCACGTCTGCTGCCTTGAGCTCGATGTAAGGCAAAAACTTAATGCCGAGGTCACTGGCCACCTGATAGCGGTGAAATCCGTCAATGAGATCACGGTTCCCCTCTGCGTCAGCGGGGCCGAGTACCAGAGGATTTTCAATGCCGCATTCTTCGATGGATGCGACAAGGTTGGCCATGTCATCCTCACGCAATGGTGGCAACGGGTTGTCTCCTGCGATGATACGTTCTGCGGAGATGAGCTTCACATGAGCAAATGAGTCTTGCAAATCTGTTTTTTTAGTCATTTTTCTTCCTCGTAAGGGTTGCTTTTGTTGATAAATCTGTACTTATTTGACTGTCCACTGAGTGGACAGTAGCGAAAAGGCGACAGCAAGTAGGAATGTTACGAGGCAAACGAGGAGCGTTATGAGGATTAGAGCTGTGACGATGTCGATTAGTAGGTAAAAGCCCACGATGAGCTTTGCGGTTTTTTCAGAGCGCCCAGCTTCTGTCAGCTGAGCGTAATACTCTTGAGCGCCACACACGGCGACTGCTGTGAGATAAGCGGGTATGATGAGTAATTTTTTCATCTGATGATTCCTTTCGGGTGTTGAGTTTGAGTTTAAGCAATGGTTGCGATTGGGATACCCATTCGGCGCAATGCCTTTTCGACGCGCTTTGAGCGGCGCTGTCCAGTGCGGATGCGATAAAGCGTAACGCGGGAGATGCCTAAGCTCGCCGCGAGATCACCCGCATGCTTAAGGGTCTGTGTTTGTGTTAAGTAGGGGTTCATGATGTGTCCTTTTAAAATGTGGTTGACAAAAAGTGGTCAATGTGGTAACTTCTTGGTGTTTTCAAGGTAACTTGTTGCCTTATTTATGGGTGTAACATAGCACAAAGTTTAAGATTTGGCAAGCGGAAAGTTTAAGAACATGGAAGAAAAGTTTAATTTTAGGCAAAAAAGGCTAAAACTTGGGTTAACTCAGGTAGAATTGGCTAAAGAGCTGTCTGTAACAGCAGAATATTTGTCCATGATCGAAAACGGCAAGAAAGAGCTCAGCCTTAAACTCAAATCTAAGTTTATGCTTTTATTAAACAAACATAAACAAGATTTTCGCCCCGTTGAAACATTTAATAATGTCGAGCTATTGTCCTCCTATTTATCGATGGTACAAGCTCAAGTGTCAGTTGCCTTACATTCTATTAAGGCGGGTGAAGTTGATGTTGCCAGTATGGTTGACATGGCGAAGACGCAGCTTGACAAGGCGAGTCATTATGCGGATTTGGTGAGCGATAAGGGTTGCATTGATTGATATTGCGTGACTTATTTAACTGTCCACTGAGTGGACAGTGGATAAAGGAGGGGCTATGATTGATATTATTGGGGCGCTACTTATTAACTTGCTTATTCCTGGTGAGCTAATAAGTACTGCAGGCGATGCAATCAGCTTACATCAGGGGATTGCCTCTCGTCGACTCGTCTCGTTTGACTATCAAGATGGCGTTGGCGATCGTAGTCATCGACTTGTTGAGGGGTATGCCCTTGGTCAGAGTCGAGGAGGGCATCTGCTCTATCGCGCCTATACGCTAAGAGGCACAGGTGATGGCGTCGGAGGCTGGCGGCTCTATCGTGTAGACCGTATGGCATCAGTTAGACTGAGCGATGCGTGTTATCCAGCGAATCGTGCCTTGTATCGTCGAGGAGACAAGGCAATGGGGGTTATTTTTATTGAAGCGGATCAAGGGAGGTAATAATGAAGACATTTTGTGACAAATGTGGTAGCCACTACGAGATAGAGGATTGCGATCAGGGCGGTGAATTTGCGTGCCCGAATTGCGGTGAGCACTTTTTGGCGCGAGCTGTTGGGAGTGCTGCACCTGCTGCGCCCGCTGCACCTGCTGTGCCCGTTGCGCCTGAGAAGAAGAAGATTGTGATCAAGCGCCGTGGGACATTTAGAGACCCTAATCGGAAGACGGATAAAGCGGATAGCGGCGGTCTTGTCTCCGTGTCGTGGATACTTGGTATTTTGGGCATCCTGACAAGTCTTTTTGTCACAAATGTGATAGGATTGCCCTTGTCTATTGCAGGTCTAATTACAGCAGGATGCTGCAATAATGGTCCTATTGGCCTCAATGTTTTGGGCATATTGATCGGCCTCATTCTGCCTATATGCCATGCGCTAAAAGTTTTTAGCTCTTAACCAAAAAAAGCCCAGCCTCTTGCGAGACTGGGCTTTAACTCAACGTCAGTCGAAAGGAATCGCTGACAACAACACTGTAACACAAGCACTTGCCAAAAAGCAAGTGCTTTTTGCTTAATAGGCCGAAGAATCTGCGTAACGCTTCATGATTTCTTCCAAATGTTTTGCTGCTGCGGGGTGATGCTTGGCGAGGAAAGCCTCTAAGCGTGTCATGCAATCTTCTTCAGAGGTGGAGGATTCCACGATTGCTTGGATGAGGACGGAGTCTTCTTTGAGCGCTTCCTCGAGCGCCGTGGCCGTTGTCGTCACGTGCGCAGCAGGCGCACTAAGACCAATCATCGCTTGCCCTGGCATCGCAGCTACCTCTTTACGCCTCACACTAAAGCCCAAACGCATTGAGAGCGTCTCAAGTGCCTCGTCATCCACCTCAAGGCCTGCTGCGGTGAGATAGCTGAGCGTGCCCATCAAGCTCGCCAGTTCTTGAGCGGAGTCTGAACCAAAGACAACAATCGGAGCGAGTGACGAATCGATGCCGTTGATTTGCAGATACTGAATGAATAGTTGGTCGTGCAGCGTTTGGGCTAAGGCCTTGGCATCGAGCTTGCGCAGGTCGTCACGCACTTCGCCTTGAAGCGCCGCAACACCCGAGCCGAGGCCAGTGGCTGCAGGCGTTGAGCTCAGCGTCTGGCCGATGATGAGCTTGGATATTTCTGCGTTGCACAGCTCAATAAACATCTTATGGCTATTGCCCGTGTCGCTCTGCGCTGCCTGAATGAGCTGGACCTCTGCGCCAGGAGAGACAACAAGCCCGCCCAACTTGACCGCCCATTGAAATGCGCGTTTCATAATGTTTCGGTCTTCGGCGGTTTTTCCCTTGCCGACCATGAATGGGATGCCGAAGCGTTCGAGGAGCGATGCCCACCATTGGCGGTCCATATTTTTAAAGAGCCACCAGAATAGGATGCCACGCATTGCGCCGCCCCAGTTATCGGGATTGGGCAGGAGCGTCGAGCGATGGACGATGTAGATGTTGGGGTCCGCTCTGTGAGTCGAATTGAGCGGGCGACGGCTCACGGGGTCAACGTCCTTAATGCGCAGCTCTCCCGTGGAGTAATCGAGCAGCTGATAGTGAACGGGTACCAGGTCGGCGAGCTCAAAGCCTGTGCCGCTGGGGCGGTAGACTTTTTGGAGGACGGCGACGGGGAACAGTGTGGCGTTGAGCAAGTGGCTCACGGCTTTGGAGAAGACAGCGGTCTCCGCAAGCTTGGCGCATTTGCTCCGCGCCGCCTCCGCGCCAGGGCTCGATTCGCCCGACTGGAATGAAACGGTATCGCCCAGGATTGAGGCTTTGCGCTTGGTGTATTCGCTGGCCACGTGGTTGTCGGTCAATACGTCACGGTAGAGGGCAAAGAGCAGAGACGGGTCGCCCATCTCGGCTTGCTCGAGGATTGCAGCCAACTTAGCAGCGGACATGGTTGTCGCTTGGTTGGGGATTTCTTTGCCAGAGTCAAGCGTCGAAATGAAAGACGTCTCTTGCTCAGGCTCTTGCTTCTTGGATTTTTTGCGGAAAAAATTAAACATGATGGCTCCTTAAAGTATGATTGTATTGTCTGGGATGTGGCTGTCGTCTTGCTCGTTTTGCAAGGCGAGGTCAAGATTAGGTCTGCGCAGCTTGATGCCCTGGGCGACGGCCTCGACGGCAAACTCGTTGTCGTTGTGCAAGGCGAACAGTGCATTTTTGAAAGCATCGAACAAGTCACCGTGTCGGCCGTTAGGCGCAAGGTCGTTGTCGAATGTGCCTTTGGTGCGCTTGACAAGGCGGAAGTCCTCGACGATTTCACGCGCAGGCGGAATGGCGGTGGAATTATCAGAGAGCGCAGCGACTGCGACACTGGCGAGGTATTGCTTCATGGTCATGTCCTCGCCCATGTATTCAGTACGGGAAGAGTTGTTGATGAGCTGGACATCGACTTTGTCGACGAGCAGGTCGGCAACCTCCGCGCACCAGAAGCGTTCCGATGTCGCATCGATTGCGACGCTGACGACGGTGTGGCCCGCTTGCTTGAGCAGCTCAACCGCATCGACGAGGAGAGCCTTGGCTTTGGTTGGCGATGCGGTCTTGGTTGAGATGATGACTCGAGCAGCTTGGCCTGCTGGCGTTGCCTGCATGATGCAAATCCCGAACGGATTGGACTTGTCGCGTTCGGTCGTCGCCGGGTCGGCTCCGATTGCGATGAGGCCGTTTGGCTTAAAGTGCTTGGCAATATCTGCGGGGATGACGGCATCCGACTCCAAATCGTAAAAGGTGCAGCCCTCGGCCGCTCCGCGCTGTTGCGCTTGATTGAGCGATAGCAGAGAGACGGCAGCCGAACCACCAACCAAAAAGATGCAACCGTAGTTGCGATCCCAGGCATCTTTATCGGGCGCCATTGCTCTGTGCGTCGCTGGGTCAACCGCTTGGCCATCCTTGGCCGAGTAGAGCGGCACGCCGTCGTCAAACGCGTCGTACGCATCGAGGCGCAAGACCGTTAAGCCCATTTGACTCTGATAGACATTGCCGTCTGGGTTGACCTCAAAGGTCATGCCAGGAGGCGGGAGCAGTTGCGAGTAACTGTAGTGGCTATCGTCAGGCGGAATGGTCGTCGAGAGGAGGAGACGGTATTCTGGATTACTCATGATGATCGGCTCGATGGCCTCGTAGACCTCGCGCCAGTTATTGATGCGGCCGATTTCGTCGGCCATCAAGTCACCCGTTTCGCCCACGGTGTCCGCTCGCAGGGCTACGACCTTGGTTCGGCTGTAGCTGGTGCGGTCATGGTAATAGCGCAGCTCCAGACGGCTATGCTCAAAGAGGTCGGCGAAGTCGTCACTATTGACACCGCTAATCTTTTTGCCCGTCGCGTCAAAAAGGTCAAGCGTACCGTCTGATAAGACTTGGCGCATGTGCGCCAAACCTTGATTGAGGACGTTCGCCTCCTTGAGGATGATCTCTCGCGAGAGGTTGAGCTTTGCCGAGCCAAAGATGACGGTGTGGTTTTTGCGCTTCATCATTTTTTTAATGGCGATATTGGCAAATGTCGTCGTCTTGCCGTATTGACGCCTGGCGAGGAAGGCCAGCGTGCGGTAGCTTTCGACCAAGTCGAACAGCCGTTTTTGGCCAGATCTCATTTGGATGAGTGCGTCTGTGGTTGGTTTGTTCATCGGTTGAATCCTTATTGCGTTTTCGCGGAGGCTTCGCAAGCCGTTTAAGGCGTGTTCTGCGCTTTTTGCGGTAATGTGTACGCCTAGCCGCTAAAAACGGCTTAAAACGCTTTATTGGGCATTGGGCTCCCAGTTGCCGCCGAAGAGCAAGCGGCCGAGCGCGTCGGTCTTGGCATCACTGTCCAAATCTCCATCCTCAACAATTGCGAGCGCAGCTTGGTCTTGCGCCCACTTGATAAAGAGAGCACAGGTGTCACGGCGGAATTTTTGCTCATCAAGCGAGACGGTCCGATCCTTGAGATCGGTCTGCTGCTGCATGAGCTCGAGCTTGCGTTGGTCAAGCTCCGTTTTGCGCAGATTGCACATCGATGCGATGATGTCCTTAAGGTCGTCGTCGCCGTATGCGTCGCTGCTCAAAATATCGAGGAGCCTTCCGCTGAGTATACGCGCACCCACTGCGGTCGGATCGCCGCCCGTCTGCTCGACGATTGCGGAGGATAGCTCCGCCAGGCGGGCGAGCTGTTCCGTTTTGGTCTGGTCTCGCTCCCAATCGACGTAGCCCGTTTTGAGCCAGTCGCTCATGTTGGTTGCGTTGATGGGCTTTGCGTCGCAGTCTCTTTGGATTTGTTGGGCGACCGGGTGGGCGTTTAGCCAGGCGAGCACCTCGCTCTGGCTGTGGCCGTCGCGGAGACGGCTATTAAGCTCGCTGCGCAAGCTGTAGGGCAAGCGCCCAATTTTGGATTGATAAGTGGCCATTGTCTCTCCTTATTGGATGTGGGCTTGACCTTGGAGGATCCATTGCTTTTTGCCCTCGGTCGTAGCGGCGTAGACCTCTTGGCCGTCGAGCTGATCCACAAAAATCTCTGCGTAGTTGAGCTTGACGAGGCGGACGAGCGCATCACGCACCGTATCACGGGTGACCGCTTCATCAGCGAGGCCAGAATTTTTGACACGCAGATGAATGGAAAAGTCAGCGTAAGCTGCGGGGTAGCGTTCGGCGAGGATGGCGAGAATGATGTCAATTGTTGTCATGGGGTTGTCTCCGTTGAGTGAGCTCGGCTAGGATTGCTAGCCGAGCTGGGTGTGGTTACTTGGCTGATTTAGCGGCTGCCTTGAGCTTCTTATTTTCGCCCTGCAGTTTTTTAAGTGCGGCCTTGAGTTGCAAGATTGTCGTCATGAGCTCTTCGATTTCTGCGTCTTGCGTTGCTGGTGATTGCTTGGGCTCGGCAAAAGAGCCGTGATAGATAACAGACATGGTTTAGTCCTCCTTAGTGTGTTTTTGACAATTGCCCTCGATGCGTCCGACTTGGCGCTCGAGGCCTCGCTGCCAATCGCTTAGCTGCGAGGTGAGAGATTTGATCTCATCCATAATTTTTGAAGTGTCTTCTCGTTGGCGGTCGAAGAGCTGGCGAGTGATGTCGGTCACCTCTCTCCGCAAGTCGAGCACTTCGGCCTTTGTGGCGTACTTATTCAGCTCCTGGTCAAGCGATGGCGTTCGGCGGAATGATTTCCAGAGGCTAACCGCCTGATTGGCGATGCCCAGCAAAAACGCCAGACCGCCGAGCACGATGGCAGATTGGATTTGTGGATCAGAGAGGCTCGTTTCCATCTTATTTCCCTTCCGTGATAATCTCGTTGACGGTGTACTTGACCGAGCAGTAGGCGTTTTGCAGCAAGGTGTCGATCAGCGTCTCCGCCGTCTCCTTGCCCGACTTGGCCAACTGAGCGACGAGCTTATCTTTTGCCAAGTCCCAGGCTTCGCCGCCACGGAGCCCTTGCTCGACAGCAGCACGGACCGCCTCGAGAGCGCAGTTTTGGTTGTCTTTGTCGTTGAGGAAGTCAGCGACGGCGCTCTGAACGGCGGGGAAGGCGATCTCGTAGAGCTTTTCTCCTGCGAGGTGCAGGAAGCCTTTAATGAAATCGTACAAGACTTGGTACCATTTTTTATTGGACATGATTAGTCCTCCTTGTTTGTTTGGTGGTGTAATTGGCTGAGGAGCTTGGCCATGGTGATTGGTGGGACTTCCCAGACGTGTTTTTCTGCGTTCCAGGACACTTTTTCGGTGGCTGGGATGTAGACTGTTTGCGGAGATGCGCATCCGAGCAGGCAAATCAATGCCAGGGCGAGGCAGATCGGCTTGGTCAAGTCGGCAATTGTTGCATTGACGGTGTCCTCGTCGCCCTCGTGGACGGCTTTAGCGATGGCGTCGCGCTCTGCGCGCATCTTTTGTTTGTGGCGGCGTGGCGAAACGAGCCACGAGACAAAATCGGCGATTGCCTTGATGAGTGATTTAATCATGATGGTATTCCTTTTCTGTGGTGTCGCAAATCTCGATTAGCCTAAAAATAAAGTAACCGATAATTAATATCGCAGCGAGGGCAATAATTGCGAGCGGTGGCAAGATGAGTAGTGCGATGAGTATGTCGGTCATTTTAGTTATTGCGATTGACTAATGATTTGAGGATGTAGTTCTCCTGGCGGAGGCGGTCGTTGTCGACTTTGAGCATGGGGTCGCTCTCTGAGAGAGATGCCCATGTTAATCCCCATCCCCAGAAGAGTCCGAGCAAAAAGGCGAGCGTCATGGCGATGAGCAGGATGCCTGTGCGGTCTTGTTTGTCGGTCATCATTTACCTCCTTTAGGCAGAGCTAATGGGAAAGCCAACTTGATGCCCTTAACCATTGGCTGAGGGGGTAATGGTGCCAGGGAGCGACTGCGGAGCATCGGTGCGCTGCGCATGACTGTGGGAGGCACGGCTGCAGCATTTTTGGCGAGGTCGACGAGGACACCATTTACAAAGTCGTAGGCTTTGCCGCCGACGATGAATGATCCCGTCCGCCCGGCGTAGGCTTTGCCGCCTTGGACGACGACAAAACCGCCTCCCTCAAATGGCTGACGCACGCCGCCAAACTTAACACGTTTGAGTGGGATGATGCGCTCGGCATTGACCTCCTCTGGGACCGCAATTGTAAAGCGGTAGGTGTTGGCGCGATAACCCGTGACGGCCTGTGGCCAGGATGAGCCAGTCGAGTAGCTGCTAATCGGCTGCTTGCCATTGGTGCGCCAGGTAAACTCTACTGCTGGCGATGCTGTTGGCGCGACTGAGTACGAGACGAGGATTGATGCGACACCGTTGTCGACGTTAAATGCCTCGATACGGCTGCGGACATCTAGCGGATCGCCCGCATAGGGATCGCTCTCGATGGTGGCAACTTGTGGGGCTTGGATGGCGCAGGTGACAGCGAGGATGAGGCTATTGAGCATATTGTCCCTCCTGTGTGGATTTGACTTGTTGCTTGAGCTCGGCGAGGGCTTGGTTGAGTTTGCCCAGGAGCGCAGCGTTGACGGTGGCATCGGTGATGCCAGTGGTGATTTTGAGCGTGGCGAGGTCGAGCTCATCGAGCGAAACATTGATGAGCAAATTGTCCTTAGCGTAGGAGAGCGTGGGCAATTGGTCTCCTGCCTGCCAGCTCATGCCAAGGATGTGCTTGGCTACTTTGACGGGCGGATCAACTGGTGGCTTGCCCGAGGCACCCAGCAATGCGACTGCAGTGAGGGTGCCGAGTAAGGTCGGGATGATGTACTTTTTCATCGGGTTAATCCTGCATATTGACGGCGATTGGATCGACGAGTACGCCGTTGATAAAGGTGAGTGTGGTGGGCTGCTGCGTCGCGGCATCGATTGCCTCAATCGAGACGGTTCGGCCCGGTGCGCCATTGACGGACAGCGGACCGTAGATCGGCATGCCGTTGTTTTCTCCCGTTGTGCTGCTTTTTGTGGCGATGATCTTAAAAAACCGGTTGACCGAGATTGGCGCAGTCCAGGTGTAGCAATAGCCACTGGTTTTAGTGGGCGGCAAGGGCACGGTCGTCGGGTAGCTGCAGGTAAACTCTAGGTCGCTAAATGACCCGAGATCACTTGGCGCAGCCCCGACCATGGCTAATTGTGAGGCGACTAGTGGCTTTTGGCTGCACCAGCCCGTGACGACAACTTGTGACGGCGAGACCGCCAGGTCGACAATCTCGATCGAGCCAGCATATTGTGGGATGCCTGATAAGATGCCGATCGAGTTAGTGTAGGCCTCCATGAGCCAGATGCCATTTTTAGCGACGTCTGCAACTTGCTCCCCGAGAGAGGCGACCTCGGTTGTGAGTGAGTAGATTTGCTCAGCTTGATCAGAGACTGTCGCAGCGAGGGCGTTAGCCTGGCCTTTGGTGGCGTCGACCTGATGCTGAGAGGCAATGTGGCCAGCAGGGTAGAGCTTGGCACCATCGCTCATGATGAGTACGCGTTTAACGCCATCAGGCATCGGGGGCAAGGCTTGGGCGGATAATTGCAATGTGCAAAAGATGCACATTGCTAATAGGGTTTGCTTAATCATTGTTGGATCTCCTTAAGGACGAGGGTTTGTAGGGTCTCATCGTAGGCGACGACGCATTTTTTACCGTCGACTGTGTGAGTTGTGCGGGTCTCGAGAGCGGTGACTCGAGAGGTGATTGCATTGGTGGTTGTTGTTGTTGCATAGCTTCCTTTAGGCTGCGAGTAGGCTTTTAGCGCTGCGATCGTTGCTAGGCTCGACACGCCAGCTTGATCACGATAGGTAGAGAGGTCGCCTAGGCCGTCACGCATCATGAGCGCAGATGCGCCCTGGGCAAGCAAGAGCTGCGTGCGGTCACCCATGAGGATTGCGCCTGCTTGCATTTGCTTGTCGTCGGGGTTGGCGTAGCGGCTGATTTGGATGAGCGCACCGTCTGCGCCATTGCCCATCTGCACGACTTGGTCTTGCGGCGCCAATTGGATTACGCCATCTCCACTATTAAGATTAGCGACAAAGCTAGCGGTCGCTCCACCCTTGATCTCGCCGATCGAATAGCTCGGCTTGGTAGCAGCCTTGGCCCATGCTTTGATGGTTGGGTCAGTCTCACTCTTAATAAAACCTTGCTGATTTAGCCACGCATACGAGGGGTAATTATCATTGAGATCTTTCTTGTTGAAATAGTGGTCGTGGACGTAGGCATAGTTGGGGAAATTGTCGTTAACCCATGACGCGGCCGCCTTGCCGGCCAACGCGCCCTGCAGCCAAGTGTTTTGCTCAATGCCACTAGTGATCAAAAGCTTAGTCCACGCCTCGGTTGGGATGATTGATACACCCCCGTCTTTTGCTTTTAACTCGAAATAGGTTGGCGTGTCGACAGGAAGAGATTCACCGCCAAGCAACCAAGCCTCCTCGATCGTGTATGGTATTTGTTGACCTGGTCCGTTGCGACCAATCGTGATCGTACTCGCACCACCATCACCAATCCACGATGGCTTGCCCGAGATTGCCGCCCAAGCCCATTCGGTCGGGCGAGAGAGGATCTCGCTCCATGAGTAGCTGGGCTTGTTGATATTTTTTGCCCACGGGTGGATGGTCGGGTCTGTCTCCGTAAAACTGGTCAAGTAGGCGTTGCCCTCTACCCATGCCTTGAGCTCAGCGGTTACCGTTGCGTCCATTTTGGTCGCTTCGTCCAAAATCTCCTTGCGGATTGTTGGCAAGATTTGCGGGTCGTCCAAAACAGCGGGCGTAAAGCCTGGACTCGGCTTCATGCTGATCGTTCCAAATGCGCGATAAGACGAGCCATGATCATTGACTCGTATAAAGTAGCTGTAAGAGGTTGCTCCGTTGTCAAGGTTGGCGCTAAAAACCGCGGAAACGGTATCACCGCTGACGCTTGCAGGCGCCTCCCACCATTCGTCTCCCATCTTACCTGACTGGTAATAGAGCGTGGCGGTCGCTTCGTCGCTCATTTGCACTGGCTGGAGATTGTTGGTCATTTTGTGGGAGAGCGTCACGTCTTCGCCACGGTAGATGGCGACACGAGCAGGCCGTGGCGTGGTCTGTTCGCTCTCAAAGGTATAGACGACGCCAGCTTGCGTGAGCGCAGCAGCTGCGATTAGTAATGCGGTGAGTAGTTGCTTCATTTTTGTGTTTCCTTATTGAGGTCGATGATGTGTCGGTAGAGAGCTGCGAGCGCGATGCGATGATCCGCAGGCGGGATCTGCGCAGCTTCTTCCCATCGACCCAGGTTGATGACTTGTTGGCTCCGCAGCCACGGGATGTCTATTTTTGGGTGAGTGTAGCTCAAAACCCAATCGCTCCGATTAACTTGGCGCAGGTCAAGTTGATCGGGGTAGATGCGTTCGATTCGACTGCCAATCTCAAAATCCTCGAGGCAATTGTGCCAGGGCACAAATTGCGCGACGTCGTCCTTGAGCAATTCGGTTGCCTCCGTTGCAAGCGCATATGCTGCACCCGTGATATAGTTGTGCTGAGAGAGGCAACCGCCTGCTAGCATGTCCTTGCCATTGGCCTCAAAGTCGTCGAGCCATTTGGTCGAGAGGATAAGCGTATCTGGGTCGACCTTGATAATTGTGCCACGGCCAGCTTTGGCAAGCTGCGCATAAAGCTCGGTTGCGTATTTGAGGTGGTCGTAGCCGTGCAGCGAGCCGTTGCGCTTGTGTGTTGATAAACGGTAGTTAACGCCAAAGTCGCAGAGCTTGATCCGCTGTTGGTGAGGCCACGGATTGCAATGGTCGTCGACTACGACGATCGCAGCAGTTGGCTCAACTAAGCGGAGTTGTTCGATACTGAGCAGGGTGAGCTCAGTATCGAGTCTGTATGTAAAATAGATATACGTTCTCATGTTTTTTTACCTTGCCTTGACAAATCCATTTTCAATGTAAACCTCTTGTCCGAAGAGTCTAAAAGTGTCGTGAATCTGGAAGTGCTGCGCATTCCAATAATAGCCGACAAGCGTTTCGCAGTCAATGTGGATTGCGAGGTCCTTGCTGCTGTCTCCGATTGACTGGCCGTAGTTAAGCGTGTGGTCTGCTCCTCGTTGCCAGTATTTTGCATCGGGGTCTGTGCACGTGTCAGGCGGGTCGACGGGTGGCGTTGTCCCTGAGCCATCGAGCAGGCCGTCCGCTTTCATTTTTGCGACGAACGAATCAAAAAAAGCTTGAGCGGATTCCCACTTCAATTCTTTGGTGAAGTAATCTTGATGGCGGACGCCAATTGCAAACCTTTGGATATAGCTGCTATCAAAAATAGTAAAGGTTTCGGAGAGACCCCTGAAATTCTGGAGCGTGAGAACGCCTCCCTGGTTATCGATACTCTTGACATCGTCTTCGACAGACTTGACGACGGTCGTATATTGATTGTCGGTCAGTAATTGTTGAGGAGCGTAGACGACGCCAGCATGGATCTGCGTATTGTTGCTATGCTTGTAAATTGGGATATGGACGTACTTGTCCGCCTCTTCAGGGCTGAGGAAGTCAGCAGAGCCGATGACCGCGCGGGCGATGGTTGAGCCGTTGTATCCGTATTTGTAGCCGACGACCAAGTTGACATCCCACCCTGGCGAAACGTAGTGCCAGTATGGATGAGTCTTGGTGTCAAACTCGGCAGAATCTACAGGGCTCTTGATGGTCAGCTGGTCGAATTCGGCGACGCAAAAAGGCGGGAGCAGGATTGCCTTTTTGCCGTTGATCTCTCTAACGCTGAATGCGGGATAGATGTCAACGTCAACAAGGCCGCCATCCCCGCCGATGAAGAGCGGGCCGTAGGCAATCTGTTTGTGAGAGAAGTTGCTGGGATGCTTGACGACTTTGGAGACTGGCATCTGAGCGACGACATCCTTGCCCGTGGCTTGGCCGATTTGGCAATTGAGCTTGAGGGGCTGGTCGTCTGCCAACTTGCGGGCGTAAACGTAGATGTCGCCCGTCGTGGATACTGGCAGAATGTACCAGTCGGTCAAGCCGGTTGCTGCGGTCAAGCTGTCATCTAGCTCATAGGCTCTGCCTATGAGCGACCCTGTCGGCAAAAAGATCATGAGGCGGTCTGGGTATCCAGCCGCTTTATAATCTCTCACCTCAAAAATCAATGGCTCAGTGTGGCGTACGACTTGGCGTTGCGCGACGCTGACGACCGTTCCGCAAGGGCTCCGCGAGATGCGCACGCCTGGGCCGCTTGTTGCGACATTTTGGGCGATGCCCGTCGCAACGTCGCGTGCCCAATTGGCGGTGATGGCGTCTCCGCGGTTCGGTTTGTTCGGTGAGTTTTTCATATTTTTAGCCTGCTGGGTAGATTGTGGGATCCCACTTGTTTTCGCCACGCCATGACTCGGTGTAATTATACACACCGTTGGCAAAGGATATATCCTCGCCAACCTTGAGCCAATCTTTGGCGGTTGATGCAAACTGAGGCGGGGTGCTGCGTTTTCCGCAACCGCCTATTTTCGGCTCTTCCAACAGTTGCGAGGTCTTCGAGACGGTTGGTGCGAACTTCACGACGGCCTCTAGGCCTTGATCAACAAGCTTTGCCCATTTTTTAGCGTTCGTTCCGAGATCGTGTTGCACGCCGTTCCTGTCCTTAAATTTGTGGCCGACGCGTTCTTCTGGCGGCTGCGCTTGCCAGGCCAAAAAGCCTCCTCCTCCGTAGCTGTCGTCACCGCCATTATCCGTGTCCTCTGCGAGTGCAACGGCGATAGGTACCTCGTATTGGCTAAACGTCAATTGATAGGATTCTGGCAAGAGGTCCTCGGGCTTTGGCGTGGATGGCGCCGAGCCTCCTCCCGTTGGCGACTGGTAAGAGTACGTGAGCGTCAGGAGGCCGACGCCAGCTTCTTCGCCTTCGAGGTTGATGGCTGACAATGTGCAATCGGGTAGTTGTTTTGAGACTTCGCCGATGATATAGATTTTTGCCGGGCCCGTGATCATCTTAAGCAAAGTTGAGTAGCGGCCAGTGTATTCGAGTATGCACGACTCGCGGCCGTCCTCGATCGTGATTTTTGGGCGAGCGGTTGCCTGTTTGTTGCTGTCGTTTAGATAGTTGCCTGCCATGTGTTGCTCCTGTTTTTGGCGCCAATATAACAGAGTCCAATTAGATAAGCAATTACAGTGGAGCAGGTGGCAATTGCCTCCCATTTACCCCACTTAATTAGCTTTATTTTTTTGACTCTGTTATAGTACGAGGCATGAAAAAGCAAGCATACTCTCAATCCATCTCAGACACAGTCAAGGCCGAATTATCGGACTTGCCGACCCGTGTAAAGATTCTCAACTGGGGCGAAAATCCTAACGCCCGCGGTGAAAAGATTGTCGTCGGTCAACGCATCCTCAAAACGCTGGCAGATCCCAAATTTGCCTATAAGCGCGTTGCGCTCGATTACGAACACAACACATTGCCAGGCACGCCAGAATATCAAGCCACGACCGAGCCACGAGCCATTGCTGGCTATGGCGATATTGAGGTCGTCGAGGGTGACGGTGTCTATCTTGCTAACATTACTTACACAGACAGCGGCAAAGATCATGCAAAGGATTACGAGGACGTTTCGGCTTCTCCCGTCACTCTCGCGTCATCTGGCGAGGTGATCATGATTGCCTCTGTCGCACTCTGCCGCAACGGTGCGGTTGACGGCATTGAATTTAAGCAAGTCGCTCTCTCGGCTGCGATCGTCGAAGACCTAAGCGCACTTGATATCACGCAAACCCAAACGGAGTCATCCATGGAAGAACTCAAAAAAATCGCTCAAGCCCTCGGCTTGAACGAAGACGCAACCGTTGATCAGATCACAGATGCGATTAACAAAATGCACACGGCTCAAGCAACCGCAGCCGAAAAGCAAAAGGTAGAGACGACCGCCCTCAGCGCACGTCTCACAGCCCTCGAAAAAGGGCAAATGTTGGCAACCGCCGCCCAGCAAGGCAAAGTGGTTGGTCTCTCCGCAGAAATCATCAAGAGCTTGTCGACCGACGACCTCCAGAAGCACATCGACGGCTTACAGGCAACTGTGCCGCTTAATGCGCCCGTCGTCCCCACGGTCGACACCAAGCCAGTCATTACAGAGGAAGCCAAGCAGATCGCCCTTAACTGCGGCCTTGATCCTCTCAACGTCTACGACAAGTAAGAAAGGTTACTAGACATGGAAATCAATCAAACCAATATGGCCAATTTGTTCAAGAGCTTCTCCGCTGTCTTCAACGGCGCTGTCGCTCAAGCTGGACAAGGCATGCCAAATGATATCAAACAGGACGAGCTCTGCATGATCATCCCGTCCACAGGTTCGGCGACCACGCACAGCTGGATGCAACAATTGCCCGGCATGGAGAAGTGGGTAGGCACGCGTACCGTCAAGAAGCTTGGCGTCAACGCCCTGACAGCTATCAACGAAGATTTCGCAGATGCTGTTGCAGTGCCTGCTAACGCAATCGAAGACGATAGTTACGGCACCTTTACGCCGCTCATGGCTGCTCTCGGATCTGCTGCGGGCGCATTGTGGCTGGAGATTGGCATCGCAGCGTTGCTCGCTAACGACAACTGGGCGGACGGCAAGCCTTTCTTTGGCTCTGGCCGTGTCCTCGAGACTGGCGCTAAGCCCTTGACAAACGCCGTGACAACCGAATTGTCCGTCGCTGCTATCGAGGCGGCAATCGCAAGCATCCGCAGCCAAACTCTTGAGGCTGGCAAGCCTGCAAAGGTCACGCCCAAAATCTTGCTCGTTGGCCCTGGTCTCGAAGCGACTGCGAAACGCATCGTTGAGAGCGAATTGGTTTCAACGGCAGAAGGCGGAACTGAAACGAATATCCATAAAGGCATTCTCCAGCTTCGCGTCTCAGCCGAATTGATTGACGATCACGCCAAGAAGTGGTTCATTCTCTCCGAGAAAAACACCATCAAGGCAGTCGCTGTTCAGAAGCGTAAGGAAGGTAGCTTAGTCGCTCGCGACAAACCTACCGACGACAACGTCTTCGAAAAGAATGAATTCCAGTACGGCGTTCACTATCGCGGCACCGCATTCCTCACCATGCCTCACCTCGCGTATTGCGGCGGCATGACGACTGTTCCCTCGGCTGCACCAGCCAAGTAGTCCAGTGGGCAGAGCGGGCGACTTTCTCCCGTCCGCTCTGCCCTTTTTCTCTTAACTATATAGATAGGCAAAAATCATGATCCTAGATCCATTTGATGTTGAGATTAATGACCTGACCGCATTCGTCGCCCGTGACGTTGTGGTCAATGCGCTCGACGATGACGGCGACGGCATCGAGGATGCCGACGTCTTCGATTCAGTCAAAGCCACTTGCAAATCGTTCATCACCGATATTTTTGGCCTTAACGACATCCCAGAAGAATTCCAGCAAACGGTCCGCTCGACCTACCTGCTCGCCATCGCCTCGATGCTCTTCAACCGCCGTGGCCACAGCGGGCAAAACAACCCGTACGAGACACAATACGAGCGGTCCATCGATCGCCTCCGTGGCTTGGTCGACGGCTCTGTCAGCACGGCAGATCAAGATGGCGGCGCAGCCATCACAGATCGCGCCAGCACGTTTAGCGCAGGAAGGATGATCGTCTGATGGCCATCGAGCAGATCCTCAATTCGCTTGAGCAAACGCTCCAAGTTTGCAACACTCGACTTGGCATCAACGCTAAAATCAGCTGCGCAGATTCGCCAGTCACGGCATTCGCATTGCTTGGCGGTGCCACACCTGCTGCGCCTGCGCTTGTGCTCTGGGTTGACTCCGATAATTCGGCGGCCGAGACCTACGGCGATTGCCGTTCGGTTTTGTCTGTTTCGATTGCCCTCGTATGCTCCAACATGCTCAAATCGCCAGCAGTTGGCAACCCTTTCAACGTCATTTCGATGGTCGACGAGATTAGGTCTCACCTCATCAAAACGCCCATCAAAGACACCCTTTTCGACGAGCCTCGCTACTCGTCAATACAAACCCTCGTAGCCGATAATGGTGCTCCATACAACGGCTACATTATGACATTCACCATCGCCTACAATATCGTAGGCGAAGAATACTAAGGATTCCCATCATGCCTCCTCAAAAATTCACGATCGTCAAAGGCACTAAAGTCGGCTTCGGCTGTTCAGCTGCAGGCGTCCCCAACACTTACGGTTTCGTCACTTCCGTCAGCAAGTCGAAAGTCCCTAAGGAAAAAGAAGTCCTGAACGAAGACGGACAGGTAATCGACATCATTATCTACGACGTGTCGACCAGCTACAACATCGCAATCCTCATCCGAAAAGATGCAACACCTCCTGATCTCGGAGAAGAAATCACAATTGGTCCAGTCAAGGCTATTGTTCGGCAGGTCGATGAAAATTGGACCCAAGAAGATACCACTAAGCTCACCCTTAACTGCACCAATTTCGCAAATCTAGCAACCGCTACTGAATAAGGAGTCACATGGATAACCACCCCATCGCCGACAAGGCAATTCTCCAGGCTACGACCAAGCGCAATTACCTCTCGCTTAGCCGAATCGCACTACTCAATGCTGCAGGAGCCAAGCTCCTCGATGCAGCCGAAATCACACAAGAAAACATGATCGTGGCGATCCATTGTCTTTCTGCTCCGATTGGCGATCTATACGACCAATTGGAGGCGGGCACGCTCCGCAAATCCGCCTTCGTCGCACTCGACCAAATGTCGTCAGAGGATGCCCTCAAAACCTTTAGTAAAATCATGGACGAGCTCGCCGATCTAGGCACGATTACCGCAGGCGGCAGCTCGGGGGAGCTGGCGACACCACCGATTCGTGGTTGATCGACGTTGTCACAACCCTATCGAGCGAGACGAGTATGACACCAGAGTTTATTCTAGCAGCTCCCCTCTCGTTCATTTTCCTCACCCTCCGCGCAATTGGCCGCCGAAACGGAGCGCCAACTAATGGCCCGACGCTCGAAGAGCGCCAACTAATGAAGGAGTTAAAATGGCAGTAGAATTAAAAGCGAAAATTATCCTCGATACCTCGCAATTCTCAGCGCAGATCCGGGCGTTGCAAGAGACGCTTCAGTCAGTCGATTCTCGTTTTGAGACCCTTAACAAAACATTAAGCCCGACAGCTCAAAAAATCGATATCGTCTCCAACGCAACGACCAAACTTGACTCGGCCGCCTCTAAAACAAGCACAGCGATCGATAAGATCGCTGCATCAACAGCAGCAGCCAACAAACAGCTCACCATGCTCAAGCTTCAGGGAGCAAGCCTTGCACTTACCACCATTGGTGGAGCAATGGCCAGCTCCGACAATTCGGTTACGAGCGGCGCAGGTAGATTACTCTCAGCTGCAGGTAACGGTGCAAACGCTGGCTCATTTTTGGGGCCAAAAGGAGCCATTGCTGGTGCTGTTGGCAGTGTTGCCGCAGAGGGCTGGCGATTGTACGCGGAGTCGCTCAAAAAAGCAGAGAATGAAGCAGCCGCCATGCTCAAGACAACCCTCGCCTTGCAAGTAGCCGCTTCCGCTACCAATCGAGCCATCCGCACAATGAATGATTCTGGCTCTCTCAAATCCACAATTGCCGATCTTAAAGAAAAGATGGAAGTGGCCAAAGATAACTACGCCGCAGGCTTCGCCGACGAGCGTATCACCACAGAACATCTTGAATCGTACAACGGTCTCCTAGAGAATGCAGAAGCCCGTCTAAAATCCGTTCAGGCCGAAGAACTCCGCCTTGCCCAAATCCAAAAAGAATCTGCCGACAAACAGAAGGCACAAGCCTTCGAAGATGCCAAGTCACAATACAGCGCAGCGTATCTTCGTGCGGAGGAAGAACGCACCCTTACCAAATCAATCTCATCTTCGCCCACTGCGGCGAAAACGATCACTTCGCTAAAAAATTACATCGAAAATTTGAAACAAGAGAAGTCAACCGAAGAGACCCTTATGAACAAGGACAACTTTTCGCAATCCTTGGCCAAAATAAGTCAACTTGACAACGCAATTAACCGCTGGGGCGATCAGCTTGAGCGGTTAAACGAGGTCAAGGACGTGCAAGCCAAGGCCGAGACCGCTCAAAAAACAAAGGTAAATGCACCCTTAACAGATGCGATGCGCCGAATCGGAGCAAACTTGACACCATCAACGCTTGGAGTCGACAAGGATAAGCAAAAAATCGACCTCGCCAAACGCTCCGCGAAGACTTTGCGGGAGGTACGCGACCTCCTCGCCAAGCAGAATAATTTAAAGCTTGAAGCGAAATTTGGCTAATCCCTTACCCATACGACACACAATCAATATACAAAAAAAGCGCAGGAAATCATAACCTGCGCTTAATTTATACCCTAATCATCTCTCAACCCTAATCAAAACTTAACCCCGTTCGTGTCGAGGGGGTATAGATACAGCAGTCATTGACGCATTTATTAAAGGATGCCGCGCCCAAGACCCCATTATTATAGGTCTCTACGGTCTCTTGGCTGAGCCCATGGATGATCGTCAAGACAATATCCTCGCCTTGGCGAGTCACCGCTAGGGTCACTGAGGCTGGATAGCCCATCTGCCTAAAGAGGGCACCGATATCCTGCGCCAATCGATCGGGATCGAATGCTTCCTGAAAGATAAAACGTGGATCGATCGTGTAGTGGCTCGATTTGCGCGAAAATTGATAGCCTGCTAAAAAGGCTTGGAGATCCTCGAGAATGCGTGGATAGCATCGACACCAATTGAAGGCTATCTGATGAACGGGAACCGTGGGGGATTGATTTTCCTCGAGCCACTGCATGGCATGGTTATCGACGACGTTGAGCTTTTTAGCGAAAGCTCGTGTTGCCTGAAAGATCTGTACGAGGTGAGCATCTTTGAGGTGGAGGATCTCTTGGAGCTTGGCGAGGTAGTCATCTTGGGGGGTGCGTTCGAGGAGCCAGGTATCGAGCGTGGTGGGGCTGGCGCAGGCGGCATCGATGGTGGGTTCTTCAAGTGGGTAACGGGCTTTAAGTAGATCGCACCAATCGCCTAGCTCAACTTTGAGGTAGGTGGCGGAGTGGATATGGATTGCCTCTGATTTGATCATGGCTGTACCATAGCACAATTGACGCAGGATTGCAAGGCAAAAGGTGCGAGGCGGAGCCTCGTAGGGGCTGCGAGGTTTTTTTTAACCACAAAGGAGGCTGTGCCTCCTTAGACACGGCTGCGCCGTGTGCGGGAACCGCCTACGGC
>CAYZIC010000024.1:0-30562 GCA_964478335.1 uncultured Lentisphaeraceae bacterium
GACTCTCAAATCGCCCATTAGCTGCCCCTCGACACCTTCCTTATATAAGGAAAGATCCCATCATTAGATAATGAAGAAGACCTTCCCTCTATAAGGAACGCCTCCTCCCTTATATAAGGAAGCAGATGCTCCTTATATAGGGAAGACATCCTTCCTTATATAGGGAAGTACACGCTCCCTCTATAAGGAAGCGAGTAGGGGTCAGCAGTCTTTAGAGACACCCCACAGCAGTCTCTCGGGAGAGAGACTGCAAGCGAGCAAGCAGGGTTGAGAGGATTTGGGATTTGGGATTTGGGGGCTCGCTGCGCTCGCGGGACTGCCAGGAGTCTCCCGCAGAGGAGCGGAGGATACAGAGGCTCGCTGCGCTGTCGCGGGTGGGGGATCGAGTCAGAGGGTGGCTGGCGCAGGGTGTGAAAAGGGCTAAAATCTGACACGATTTCATGATTTGTGCTCGATGGTCTAAAATAAGGGGTGTTTTTTTGACCTGTTAGGATAGGCTGTGAAAATAAAGGATTGAAAAGCGCGCATGTCAAGTCTTTTTGTGTGTTTTTCTTGGGGTTTACTATTGTCGATATGCTTTATCTGTGATATAATACGCTTAATGATGTGGTTTTCCTGTGTTAAATAGTTGAAATAAATCATTGACAAATCGAGATAGGGTATGGTATAATAGCGCCGTTTTCAGATCACATGGTGCTCCTATTTTTTAGACAGGTTTGTCTGAGGGTGGGGGATGTGTGATCGGGTTAGTTGAGGTGGACTCTGAGTCTTTTGGCCTCCCCGCAGTTTTTTTACTTCCTTTTTGTTTGGTTATCATAGTAGTAGAACAAAATCAAACTGCGTGGGGGGCCTTTTTTTGTCTAATAGCAGAAAGGAACCGCGATCATGTCAGAAACCGAAATCCCTAATTGTGTCCTGAGTATTTGTGATAATTCTGTGGAAAACTTTTTAAATCGTCATCAGATTACGACGTATGAAGCACTTCTACAGATTACCGATGAGGCATTGTTAGATAAGGATGGTTTCGGGCAAGGTATTGGCGCAGGTAAACTGAAGAAGATTCAGGCCTTTCGTGGGGCGCCACCGATTATAATTAATTGGGAGCTCGTGAATGTTTGGCCATTGAGAGTCTCAGACTTTAGTGGTGAAGGCTCTGTCGCATGTGCTAAATATCTCCAAAATTATCCAGATAGTTTTGTCGGGGATGTTTTGAGATTGAAGAACAAAAAGAAGTTGTCCACTGGCGATATAGATTTAATTACGTCCATTTTACAATGGCCTAACGTGCTTTTGCCTGTGCCAGAGTCGCTCGTGACGATGGTGGAAGAGTCGAGCAAAGAAAATGTGAGTGACGCTGAGCAGCGTATTGCCGATTATCAAGGGGACTTAGATGCGCCATTGTCGCCACTTTTGCTGAATTCTCTGGGGCCTCGTGCGCGCAATAAGGTTGCGGTGCTTTGTTCGACGATTCGAGATTTTCTTCAACTCAATGCCGATGAGCTCAAGGGGAGTAATTTTGGGTCGGTAAGTCAACAAAGGATCATCCAAGCTCAAGAAAAGCTCGTGCGTGGAGGATTTGAGGTTGCCCAACTCGATCTCTTGTTGTATTCGACTACTCGTGAGGTGATTCAGGCGCATATCGAGTATTGCCTACAAGGGGATGCGATGCCTGATAATCTGGTTGATGCCTTTTACCAGTATGTTGTCAAAGAGCAAACATTGGATGATTGCGGCCGGTTGACTGGAGGGATCTCGCGTGAGCGTGTCAGGCAAATCCTCGACAAGCAACGTGTGATCAAAAATCATACCGTTGGCGTTTTTAGGTCTGAGATGCTTGCTGATTTTAAGGATGTTTTTGAGCGCATTGTCCAGATCCTGCATCCTATCGCAGGGGGCAAGGTTTTGTTAGCAGACCTCCTGCCTCTGATCGTGCCAGATACTTTTAGCGGTCAAGAGCGCGATGCGCTGTGCGTGCTATTGGTCAAGCTCTTGATGATTGCCCAACCAGATACATGGTCTTTGCTGAGTACAGATGGTAAGCTGATTGACTCGATGGACGAGAGTACGGATTGGCGGGCGCATGTCGATACGACCTATTCTTTGTTTTGGCAAGAAGGGGTCACCGATTACCTCAAGGCGCTCTCCGATTACTTTAGTAGCAATGCCACTCAGCCGATCTTAAATACCGACTATGCGCTGCTATTCTGGAATCAGATCTTTGATGAGGCTGGGGTACCGTGTATTGATGATAAGCTGTATCAGGTCTTGAAGCGGCTCTTGCTTGCAGATAAAGACCATCCTATTCATCGAGGCTCTGTCACGGCCTCTCAAAAGTGCTTGCGATCACAGCCGGCTCCTTTGGTTAATCGCTTTGAGGAATTGTTGAGAAAGAGTGGGCCGCTTGCGCGTGAGCAACTCTCTAGCGAGCTAAATGAGCCTTGGGATACGCTGCGCGGTTACATCACCCGCGTGCCCCATCTGGTCTATGTCACGAAAGGGGCAAAAAACTCAGGAAAGTCCTTATACGGGCATGCGTCGCATTATCTTTTGGACGAGGCATTGTTGCGCAAGGTTGAGGATTTCCTTTTGGCGCATTTTGATCGGTTTGGGGTGCCCTTTGTTAAGGTGCAAGGGGTCTATGAGATCTTTAAGGATCAGCTGCCCGCGGATATGTCGATCATCCTCTTTTACGGGATCTTAAAGGAACAGCTTGTCGATGAGGCGTTTGATTTGTCTCGTTCCCCAAACATCTACTTACTGCGCGAGGGTAAGACCATTAACCCTACGTTGATTCGTGAGTATTTGACTACGGCTATGGGGCTGGATGGATTGGTTGCTCGTGATCGCTTTGATGAAATCATGAGGGAGCGGTTTTTATATGAATCCCCCTCTTTGGCGAATATGAAATCCGATACGAGTTGTGTCGTCGAGCAAGATGGTCGCAAGTGGATTGACCTCTCGAAGCTGGCCGACCGAGACAAACAGGACGAGGATGATGAGGACGCCGAGACTCTCGAGGCGTGCGTGGTAGAGCGAGATAGCCCGTCGATCGATGATGGGGTGCCTGAACCTATCGCCCCCCAGTCTCCATCGGCATTCACCGAATCGCTTGAGGCGGTCGATCCAGAGCCGCAGCCGGCTCCTGCAGAGGAGGGCCACCATGCGGCAGAGGTCGAGTCTGTCTCACCTCAAGCAGAGGAGGTGTCACCGAGTGAACCACCTATCATTCAAAATCAAAAAGAAACGCTGGCGCGTAAATGTTGGCGAGGATTCATGGGTTTATTCTCTAAACAATAAGATAAATTATCGATTTGACCAGAGCCCTCATTGTCGGGCGCGTCGAAGATTTTTGATTTGCCAGTGAGCAATGGGTTTGCTGGTTGAGTGGATGATTGTACCCTCAACACGGGAGGGTGTGATTGATCCTTGTTGTCAACACGGTCCCCAATGGGACGATTAAAAGGAGTTATATTATGCCTCTTATCGTTAGAGATTCGGTTATTGAAGTATACAACCTCGATGGTCGACAGGTTCACAGCCTCCCTGTGCGAGACAATGTCGTCGGGGCATATGATGTGACACAGCCCGATGGGACGATTGTCACGTCCGTTAGGTATGCTGACGGCATAACCGAAGTTTACGAAGGCAGCCGCTTGGCGCGGTCGCTCGCATAGGCAAGCGAGGCGGACAAGATGCACGTTTTGTGCATCTTGTCCGCCCTCATCTAGCGCTGTTGGCGTATTGGGATGAATTTTGAGCGGTGCGGTTATCGGGGCTTGACTTTGGAGTGAAATGGGTTATGGTAAGGTCACAATTGGTTGGTGACTATTTAAAATCAAGGAGGCTGATATGAATAAAAAATTGGATTTGGTGATTGATCAAGCGATATACTTTGAGAATTTAAAGAGATCTTTTTGTGAGTTGTGCACTGGATGTGAGCATGTGCCAGAGTCGCGGCTGTCCACAATTGTGGCAGGGGTGAAAGAACAGTGGCAGGCTTTTTTACGTAGTCCCGAAAAGGTCTATTATAAATGGGAAAATGAGTGCTGGGTGCGCCATGCGTCAAGGAGCCAAACGTGGCGAGATTTGGTGCCGTGTGCGGTTCGCTTTAAGACTGGATTAGTCACGAAACGTGGGGAGGAGGTCTATTGGTTTTTGGATATTGCTAAGAATCCTCGTAGTATTCGTCAGCCTTTTGTAGGGCTGTATTTCTCACTCGCTGAGGATGGGTTTGCGCTAAATACCTTGTCTGAGATTAAGGACTTGCCCTTTTTCTTTGAGAATATCTGGCAATTTGGTATCGTTTTGCCACGGCTACTGGGCTATGTGGATCTAGAAAAGATTAATCGTGCGATTGTCGATGAATGGATCAATCAAGAGGAGCGGTTGGGGAATCATATCGGACGGACTGGCTTTAAGTTGGCGTTGCCTTTCCATGGTAAGGATGCGAAGCTCTTAAAATCTAAATACCCCGATAAGCGTCTCCATCTCAAGTTTATCCCCGTCGCATCTAGAGCGCAAAATAGCCAACAGCCTACGGTGAGGCTTGCTTTTGAGATCGGTGGAGAAACAATCGAGTTTAGCGATATTTTGCCACAAATCTATCACTATGTGCTCTTAAATAAAGAGAACTTGCAGAGCTTGGTCGCTTTGGCCGACTTGTCGTCGTGGGGTGTGGATGGGCTCAACCCAGAGAAAATGTCAAGAATCTTTCGCAGGCAGCTAGAATTCTCCTTTGATAAGCTTTGCCAAGAAAAGAATGATCAGACACGTTCGCCCTGCACGTCACCCTTGATCGTGACATCTGATCACAAGATGATCTTTTGCACGGGAATCTTAGACAAGGACCTTTCATTGATCTATGGTGTCTGTGAGAATGAAAGCAATGGTGTCTATTGGACGATCACTTGGCAAACCGATAGTTCCCTTTTGGCGGCGGGCGTGCAGACATTGCCAACACCTGCCAATTGGTTTGACCATCCAGAGAGGTTAATCTTTGACTTTACCGCCAAGATGCCCCTTTTTGATTGGCCGCATATCTGGGATCATCATCGTGAACGTTTCACCGATGTTGACTTTACCGACATGCAAGATCTAATGGTACGCGTCAAACGAGCATGGGGCAAGGCAAAGAATATGATCTATGCCAACTATAAGCTCTTGATCCCGATCTATTATTTTAATACGTCGTTAAAGGTGTATGAGATGTGCCTCTTGGTGCCGCTCTATCTAGACAAACAGGATCAGCCATCGACAGCGCTTGTCTTACGCACAATCAAAACCGATAATGGGATTCGCTACGAAGCACCGACGTGTTTGTCGATGCAAATGGCCTACAATAATTCGCGTCTGATCACGAAGCTTGACGATACGTGGCTTGATGCTTGCTATGATCGCACATCAGAGGATGAGCAGGATGATGATTTCGACTGCATCTTGGCAGGTCTGCTCCGCTAGTGAACAGGCAAGAGTGAACAGGTCAGGAATACAAGGAATGTAAGGAATGGGCGGCTGCGCCGCGGGATGTAGGGCCTACGAGGGTATTGTATCACAAAGTGAAACGAGTAAGCAAAGGAGCGTAGCGACTGCAGTGGCGAGATTGAGCTTGGACAAGTACGCAGTACTTGAGCGACCGAGCCGCAGGCGACCGAGCGGTCAAAGACACAGAGGGCACAGAGAGGACATGGGCGCCTGCGGCGGGCAGGACTGCGTTTTTTTGTATATTGATGCGTCTATTCTTAAACGCTGGCCCCTGGGCTTGCCCTCCCCCGCCACTGCGCTCGCACTGCGTAGGACTGCTAGGGATTTTAATCATGAAGAGACGAAGGAAACGAAGGGGCGGCTGCGCTAACGCCTAAAATCCTTAATGTAACGGGATTGAACTTATAATAATGAGGTGTATGATGAGATTAATACAAAAAAGGTTGTCTGCGGTTTGCAGGATTGGATTGGTCTGCTTATCGATTGTCTTTTTGGGAGGGTGTTTCTCATTTGGACGAGGTGAGTCTACTGCCGATTTGGAGGTCGTTCGAGATTTTGATCTCGGTCGATATATGGGGGATTGGCATGAGGTTGCTCGCTTGCCGAATGGCTTTCAAAAGGGGATGACGCACGTCACGGCATCCTATCGCTATCGAGAATCTCTCGGTCGCGTGGATGTGGTGAATCGAGGTCTATTGGCAGGGCAGGTTACGTCTGCATCGGCTGTTGCCTATCTCAAGGGGGAGGCTTCTCGCGGAGAGTTGCGGGTATCCTTTTTTAGACCCTTTTATGCCGACTATCGCATCTTTTATTTAGATGAGGGATATCAAGTCGCAGTTGTTGGTGGGCAAACGCGAGATTTACTTTGGATCTTGGCTCGTCAGCCAGTCTTGCCAAAATCTGAGCGTGATCGACTTGTGGTTATGATTAGGGCGTGGCGTTATCCTATTGACCAATTGATTTGGGCTGTAAGCGGCGGGTCAACGAATGAATGCGAATGTGTCCACGAATAGACACGAATGGGGCAACGAATGAACGCTAATGAAAACGAATAAAGACGAATAGGTCAGGAATGCAAGGAATCTCAGTCTGCGCATTTTTAACCACAAGGTCACAAAGGACGCAAAGGGGCACAGAGACTGACTGAGGATGGCAAGGATGAGGCACTGAGCAACTCACCGAGTAAGCTCGCTCGTTGCTCATACCTGCATCCTCTTGCCTCCCTGCGGTCGGCATCGCTGCGTGACACCATCCGCAGTCCTTGGCTCGCAAGCTCACAGTTAGCGTTGGTGCTCGCAGGCTCGCTTTTGCTCGGTGATAGGAGCGAGGCGACTCCGTCGCCCGCTCGAGTTTAGAGCTCGAGCTCGAGTGTTTGTTGCGTGAGCGTAGCGAACTGCTTGTTGCGCAAGCGCAGCTTGCTCCTCTACTCTCCAAACTCCTGCTGCTAGAGGTCTTCCCATTGATGGATTTCGCCACAGATGATGTGGTCGATGATGCCGTCGTCTCTGAGGAGAATGAGGGAACCGTCTTTGTCGATGCCTTTGCAGATGCCGCTGAGGGTGCGGGTGGCTTCTTTGACGGTGATGGGTTGGTCAATCTTGATGTCGCAGTCGTTGACTTGCTTGCAGATGGATTGGAAGCCTCCTCTGGCCCACATGGTGTAGAGCTTATCAAAGGTGAGGCAGAAGAATGCAAGTAGCTTGAACTTGTCGCAGGGTTGGCCTGTGATGGTCTTGATGTCGGTGGCGCGATGAGCGAGCTCGGGTGGGGTATAAGAGGTGTTGACGCCGATACCAATAATGATGCCCTCGATACCAGTGGCGGAGGTTTGGGATTGGCAAAGGATGCCGCAAAGCTTTTTGTCACCAAGGAGGATGTCGTTGGGCCACTTAATGCCGGGCTGCTGGCGGTTTGGCCAGAGGACTTCGTTGCGTAAAGCGAGGGTCATGGCGAGGCCGGCGAGGAGGGGTAGGGTGACGATTTCTTCGATCGGGAGGGTGGGGCGCACGAGGAGGGAGAAAAGAAGGTTCTCTCCTCGTGGTGTGACCCAGGTGCGGTCGAGTCGGCCGCGGCCGGTTGACTGGTAATCGGCGAGGATGATTGTGCCAGCGGGGGCGCCTTGCTCGGCGTCGTCGATGAGGGCGCGGTTGGTGGAGTCGGTTTCGCCGAGAATCTGCAATGTGAACTTTTGGCTGAGGCCGTAGTCGGCGAGTTGGCCGTGGACGTAGTCTTGCTGGAGTCGATGAACGATCTCAAGGTCGGCGGGTGCCCATTTGAGGCTGGATAGCTGATCAACGGGCAGCCAAAGGGGGTCGGTGTGTTCGGCCAGAACGATTTCGCCGCTATCCTGGGTGCAGAGCAATGCGGTAAGGGCGATTGTGATGCCTGAGTCTAGGGGGTGGTGAATGGTGGTGAGTGTTTTGGCGGGGGTGATGTCGATGTGGAGCTCCTCCATGATTTCACGTGAGATGGCGTCTTCATTGGATTCGTTGGGCTCGACTTTGCCGCCGGGGAACTCGTAGAGGCCGGCGTAGGGATTCTTTTGGTTGGGGTGGCGGCGCAGGCACAGGATGTCGCCGTGGGCATTGAGAATGACTGCGGCGACGACTTGTAGTGGTGTATTTGTGGCCATGGTGAAATCCTTTGGCGGCAGCGCCGCCAGTGAACAGTTACAGGAAGAGCGGTCAGGAGTGCCAGAATGAGTCAGCTAATAAACGCGAATGAAAACGAATACAAGCGAATGGGAGCCTGTGGCGACAGGGGGGGGGATTCTTGACTATCGAGGCGTTTATTCTTAAACGCCAGCTACTCATGCAGCCCTCACAGGCACAATCCCCAATCCCTCGCCTCCTATCTGACAAAGAGCATTTCTTGGTAGGTGGGCAGCGGCCAGAGTTGGTCTGAGGCGAATGCTTCGAGCGTGTCAACGGTACTGCGGACGGTATTCATTGCGGGGATGACGGTATCGCGCATATATCGAGCACGGGTTGCGCTGTCGGAGGTTGGGGTTTGATCCATGGATTGTTCGAGGGTGTCGAGCTGAGAATGGAGGGCCGCAGTATTGGTGGAGAGCTTGGTGATGGTGGAAGTGTCAACGGGAAGGCTGAGTGCCTTGAGGTTGAGGATGGTCTGAGAACGATTTTGTAGGTCGCTCATGACCGCCGGCATAATGACGGTGCGGCCCATCTCCGCGGTGAGGCGGGCTTCTACGGCGATGTCTTTGACATAGCGCTCAAGGTAGATTTCGTGGCGAGCGCGGACTTCGCGTTCTGACAAGACACCCATTTTGATCATGGTTTCGATGGCGTCGGGTGCGACGAGTGCGTCAATTGCTGCGACGGACTCAGTGAGGTTGGGGAGGCCACGACGGGTGGCTTCGTCAATCCAGGCGGCAGCGTAGTTGTCGCCATTAAAGACGATCTGGCTATTTTCGCGCCAGAGTTTACCAACGAGCTGATAGACGGCAGATTCGTTGTCGAGGCCCTCTTCGACGAGTTTCTCGAGGTCATCTGCGATGGATGAGAGGGCTTGTGCAATGATGGTATTGAGGATCATCAATGGCCCTGCGACGGCTTGAGATGAGCCGACTGCGCGGAATTCGAACTTGTTACCAGTAAAGGCGAATGGGCTGGTGCGGTTGCGGTCGCCTTCGCTGACGGATACAGGTGCAATAAAGTCAATACCGACAGAGAGCTTGGCAGATTTAGGGGTGTCGCTGAATTCACCTCGAGCGATGTCCTCAAAGACGCGGGTGAGGCGATCGCCCAAGAAGATGGAGATGATCGCAGGCGGTGCTTCGCAGGCTCCGAGGCGGTGATCATTGCCCGCATGGGCAATGGAAGAACGCAACAAAGCGGCGTGCTTATTGGTAGCGGCGATGACGGCCGAGCAGAAGAGGAGGAAGTGGAGGTTTTTCTCCGGCTTGCTGGAGGGGGAGAGGAGGTTCTCAGTCTCTGTGGCGATGGACCAGTTGACGTGCTTGCCAGAGCCATTGACACCTGCGAAGGGTTTCTCATGGAGGAGGCAGGCAAATCCGTGGCGGAGAGCGATGCGCTGGAGGACGCTCATGACGAGCTGTTGGTGGTCGGAGGCGATGTTGGTTTCCTCGTAGATGGGGGCGATTTCGAATTGACCAGGGGCGACTTCGTTGTGGCGGGTCTTGCAGGGGACTCCGAGATGAAGGAGTTCGCGTTCGACGCAGACCATAAAAGCTAGCACGCGCTCTTGGATGGCACCGTAGTATTGGTCTTCCATTTCCTGGCCTTTGGGAGGCTTTGCACCAAAGAGGGTGCGGCCTGCGCTGATCAGGTCGGGACGTGCAAGGTAAAAATGGCGGTCGATTAAGAAGTACTCTTGTTCGCAACCCGCACAGGTCTTGACGTGCTGGTCGGTTTCTCCGAGAGCAGCGAGGACGCGTTTGGCTTGTTTGGTGACGGCTTGGTTTGCGCGTAGGAGGGGGGTCTTTTTGTCAAGTGCTGCACCATTGGATGCGAAGAATGCTGTTGGGATAAAGAGCGTCATGACGCCAGCATTTTCGAGGAGGTAGGCTGGGCTTGTGACATCCCATGCGGTATAGCCTCTGGCCTCAAATGTAGCACGCAGGCCTCCCGATGGGAGGGATGAGCCATCCGCCTCACCGCGGATGAGCTGCTTTGCCCCAAAGTTAGCAATGACCCCTGCGCCATTGGGAGCAGGCTCAATAAAGGCATCGTGCTTCTCTGCGGTCAGTCCTGTGAGCGGGTAAAAGACGTGAGCGTAGTGTGTGGCACCACGCTGCATTGCCCAGTCTCGCATGGCGCGGGCAACGATATCTGCGATACGGTTGTCTAGGATATGTCCATCAGCTTTGGCTTCGTGGACGGCGGCATAGGTGGGTCCGTCGAGCATGGTTTGCATGACTTGGTCGTTAAAGACACGATCTGCGAAGAAGTCTTGAGGAGCGACTTGGTAGACGGGTGCTTGAGCGTGGGTTAAATCGGCAATTGCATGAACAGCTTTGGTGCGTAGAGTTTCAATCATGGCTGGCTCTTTATTTAGTAGGTTGTGTTAAATCAAGTTGCATCGCAATTTCAGGGCAGGTAAAGGGGTCTGTATATTTGGTACAGTAGATACACCCGCGGTAGATTTTGTGGATGATTTGGGTCTTTTCGATATATTTAAAGCCCATGTGTCTGAAAAAATCAGGCGCAAAGGTGAGGACGAGAGCGTACTTTGGCTTGAATGCTTTGATGCGCTCGATGACAAAGGATATGAGCTGCTCACCGATATGCTTGCCGCGCATTTCTTGGGCGACTGCAACGGATTGGAGCTCGACGGTTGCACCAGATGGATTACCAATCTCAGGCAGAATAGCCCAGGTGGCGCAGGCAACGATTTTACCTTGATAGATACCCACGCTAAAGCGGTCGATGCCCTCAACAATGTGATTCATCGATCGCTGCAGGAGCTCATTTGGGTAGGATATGATGAGCTTGTGAATGGCGGTTGCGTCATTGAGAGTCGCAGCACGCATCGTTAGCTGAGTGGTATCGAATGTTGAGTCTGTCATTGTAGCTCCTCCACGGGGTGGCAGGGTGAATGGATTGAGTCCGTTATGATGTGTGAATTCATCAGCGGATTAGTGTAAAGTGTATGGTTTGCGACGATTAGCACGGCTACCTCTGGGTGGCGTTTAAGCCAGGCTGTGCGCTCAGATGCCGTCATGACCATGAGGGCGGTGGCATAGGCATCAGCCCGAGCCGCATCTCGTGGCATCAAGACTGTCACAGCATCAATGCCTGTGACCGGCCAGCCTGTGCGAGGGTCAAAGATGTGCGTGTAGCGTTTGCCAGCGATGGAGACTTGCTTCTCGTAATTGCCAGAGGTCGAGAGAGTGTAGCCTGCAGGTAAGGAGGTCGTGAGCAGAGTGTCGTCAGCGTGTGAGGAGTAGGGGTCTTTGATGGCGATGCGATAGGTGTCGCCATGAGCATAGTAGGACCCACCGACACTGATCAGTGCTTTAGCAAGAGGGACTGCATTAGCGGCTTGGGAGAGGGCGTAGCCTTTGGCAATGGCCCCGAAGTCAAGCTGATGGTCAGGGGCATCGTAGGAGCATGATTGCAAGATGGAGGCGAGTGTCTTGGCGTCAGGCGGTTGGATGGGTCGGTTAGCTTGAAACCCCCAGCACTTAGACAGAGGCAGTAGGCAAGGATTGTAAGCGCCATAGGTGTCGTGGGTGATTGCCTTGGAGAGAGTCAAGAGCGTATCAAAGTCGGCATTATACGCACCTTTTTGCAGGGTGCGGGCATTGTAGTGGCTAATATATGACGAGGGGTCGTAGGTTGAGAGATCTGCCTCAATTTGCTTGAATCGCTGGAAGATCTTTTGCGCGAGAGCATCATCAAAGTCGGTCATTTGAACCGCGCAGAAGGTGCCCATAGTTGCCATTAAGCTAGTGCGCTCATGAGAGGCTGAGAGCATGGACTCCTTAGAGCACCCCGAGAGGAGGCACGTGACAAGGAGTAGCACGATACCCAGAGTCTTCACCATTAGCTCTCCGAGAAGGTTGTGATCTTTTTAGGATCGCCAAATACGATTAAGCGATCATCGCTACGGATTGTTTCGTCCGGGGAGGGAATAATCAGCTGAAGCGGCGTGCTTGGGTTCTCCTTGTCGGATCGCCGCACAGCCAAGACCGTGACATCGTAGGTTTTACGGACGTCGACTTGGCTTAGGGACTTGCCGTGTAGGCACTCCGGAGCACGGATTTCCGAAGCACTTAAGCCATCACCGATATCAAAGAATTCGATTTGGCTCGAAGTCATGATCGTACGCGCTAATCTGTGTGCTCTGTCGCGGTTGGGGAATATAACCACGTCCGCACCGACGCGCCGCAAGACCTTGCCATGGGCATCAGTCGTGGCTTTGGCCACGACAGTCTTGACCCCGAGGTCTTTGCAGTTGACTGTCGCCATAACGCTCCCCTCGATATTTTCACCGATTGCCACGATGACCGTTTCGCAGGTTGCAAATCCGGCATCTTCAAGCGTATGGATATTGGTAGCGTCGCCTTGTTGGGCTTCTGCGACATACTCAGAGAGCGTTTGCACGCGCTCACGGTCAATATCCATTAGTAAGATTTCCGCACCCAGCTCGCAGAGCGACTGGATGACCGCTTCACCAAAACGGCCAGAGCCGATTACACCAATACGTTTTGACATAACAAGGGGACCTTTCTATCAGAGGCTATGAAATCGATGGCGGATTAGCACGGGCATCAATCCATTGACGCATAGCTTGGATTGTTTCTTGCCAAGTGTCACCATGGGTGCGCAACTTGATAAACTCATCAAAGAGCGTAAACCAGCACTCTCTAAAAAGCTCGATTGACGCCATGCGATCTTGAAAGACCCCAATGGCATCGTCTTGTTCACTCTTGGGTAGCTTCATCCCTCTAAAGGAGAATTCGTCAGAGTCAACCGTCGCCGAAACGATTTGTTCGCCGCAAGTAAAAGTGACCTTTGCGCGCTTGAGCTTTTTACCGCAATAAAGAGCCATCCCCAGCTCACGGCTGTCAAGAGGGGTGCCTTTGCGTAGGACAGTCTCAAAAGAGCCTGGGCCCTCGGCATACATTAATAGAGGACCCTCAATCATTAAACCAGCAGTCATATCATTGTACTTAAAGGTCCCGCCGCTGCGTTCCCAGAAGAAGAGCAACCACGTCAAGAAGTCATTGCCTAGCGCGGTTTCATAGGGGACTTCAATTTGCGGATTGGGAGTGTAGTTGACCGGGGTGAGATCTTTGGTATTGATTTGGTGGCGCATCAGTGCGGCCGTATCAGCGGTGACCAAGATGGGTAAGGTGCCAGTAGTTTGCTTAAAGAATGGGCAAATGACATCGGCAGTATTGTCGGTCATTGCCGCACACAAGAGCAATTGGTTGCGCATATCGACGACCAATGGGATAGATGCGAATGACGGCAACGCTTGGCGCATCAAATCCTCGGTTACGCGTTCGCGGACTTCAGTCTTGACTGCGCGAGGCAAGAACTCGATGTCGCGGGCTTTTTTCTCAATGCTCTCCTCGAGCTTGACGTAAGCACGTAAAGTCGATGGTGGGACTTTCTTTTCAGCGGTGAGGTAGGCTAAGTGTAAGTATGCGGTAAACGAGCAATGCTCCTCAGATAGATCGTAGTCCAAGGCATGAGCCGGACCAATCCAACCGTGTAGGGGCTCCGAGGCAAGTGTGTTGAGCGGCGGAATCATGAAGTTTTGAAAGTCCGCAAGCGCCTCCACTGTGATTTCTTCACGGAGGTAGAACATTCTAAAATTAACAGTACCAGTATCAAAGCCCATATTAAACCTCTTCAGTAGGATAGTCGGAGTCGTTGGATGAGAGACGTTCTTTCATCCGGATCAACAAGATGCATGCTTCATAAAGGATGCACATTGGGACGGCCATAATGATTTGTGAAACCGGTTCCGGCGGCGTGAGCATCATTGCGATGACAAAGATGCCGACGATTGCGATGTTGCGCTTTTCACGGAGCGTTTGCGAGGAGATGAGGCCAATCCATCCCAAGGCCAATAGAACTAGCGGCATTAAGAATGACGCACCAAAAGCCACAATCGTCTTAAAGACTAATGCAAGATAGGGCTCTGCACGCAAAGTCGTTACCGGGACCCCGATCCAATTATTGATGGCCATCAGCACCTCCATGCCCACTTGAAGGGTAAATGAAAAGGCTAGCCAGACACCAAATGAGAAAAGCGTCACCCCTGTCAGCAAGACAGTAATGAGGATGTTGCGTTCGTGGCGGTGCAACCCCGGAAAGATAAACTTGAGCATAAAGTATGTCAAGAATGGCATGGATAGGATCGTGCCTCCCCAGAGCATAATCTGGATCAAGATCGATGCGCCAGCCGTTGCATCGAGCCCCTCGACATGGACGACCTTTTGGAGCTCTGCGGATGCTTCGATGGGGGATTTGAGCAAGAGCAGGATGTCAGGCGCAAAGAATGCGATTAGGATGACGCAGAGGATCCACGCGATGGACATTTTAAAGAGCATATTGCGCAAATCGATGAAGTGCTCAATAAAGGGACGAGGTGGATCGAATGATTCCTCGGTCTCGACCGAATTGTCCGGGGTAAAATACTTATTGAAGACCTTTTGAGAGATGCGCGATTTAGCCATGATTCACCTTGCTAGGTTGAGAGGGGGTTGTTTCTGGCGTAGGAGGAGTTTGGTCTGCATCTTGAGCAGCCTTACGTGCGGCTTGAGATACGACAGAGTCCGTGGAGGGGAACCCCTCAGAAGTCGCTTCAAGCTCTTGCTCGTGGACATTGACACGTGCAAAGGGATCGTCTTCTTGAATGGGTTCGTAGGCCTCTGGGCCAAGTGGCGCACCGGGCTCTTCATCGATTGAGTCGGTATGGGGCTCGTGCTCATCCGTCGCGTCTGCAGGCTCTTGCTCAGACTCGTCAAGGTCCAGCTCGGGGTCAAAGTTGTCGGGGTTTTGGAACGTATCGAGCTGTTCTTTAACCGTCTCATCCATGGACATGAGCTGCTTTTTGAATTCGTCAGAAGCCTGTCTAACCGCCCCCATGATGCGTCCGATTTTGCGCATAGCCTCTGGCAAGCGCGTTGGTCCCATGACGATGACCGCGACGATAAAGATGACGACACATTCTATAAAACTAAAAGATTCCATAACCGACTAACTTTGATAGGTTGTCTAAGAGATTATCGCTCCGAGCGCATACGCTCGGGCGATAAAGAGACAAGAGACTTACTTGTAGGGCACGAATTCAGCACGACGGTTCTTGCTGAGAGAATTCTCATCCGAACCGAGCACAGCGGGCTTTTCTTCACCAAAAGCGTGGGTTTGGATACGCTCAGCAGCGATACCCAAGGTGACCATATAATTTTTGACGGCATTGGCACGTAATTCGCTCAAGGAGACGTTGTATTCGCTGCTGCCGCGTTCGTCGCAGTGGCCTTCGACGACCATGACTTGGTCATTATGTTGTTGGAGATACAAGACTGCAGCATTGACCTTTTCGACTTCGAGCTCAGGGACGAGGTCGCTATCAAAAGAGAAGTAGAGAGGAGCGAGTCCAGCGGCATCGACTCGAGTGCGCGTTTCCTCAAAGTTGTCGCCGTATGCGCTAGCGCTGGTAGCATCGAGGCCAGCCGTCGTGGTGTCGATCTGGATTTCCTCGATAGGGCCATTTGCTTGGCCTTGTCCAGCCATAGAGCTGTCAGCAGAGCCTTTGATTTTTCTAGCGCATCCAGAGAATGCAACGAGTGCGCACGTGGTGATAATAACGGGGATGAGTTTGGACATGATGACTCCTTGTTGTGTTTATTGGTTGATAGGTTGTTGTAAATGGTGTTTAACGATCAGACCAAGCTGGGCTAATCCAGTTTCCCGACCCTCTAAAGAGCTGATAGGGGCGATCGGGTTGATCCTCAGCCGCATCAATGATCCAAATCGAGTTTGATTTGCCGAGCGTGCGGGATGAGACAATGTGTCTGCCATCAGCCGCCCAGGATGGGGACTCGTATTGATCATTTTTAGGGGTGATTACTCTGGTTGATGCTTCACCCAAACGGGGATTGATGACAGCAATTTGGTAGGGAGCGCCGCGCCGTGTGGCAAAGACGATTTCGCCGAATTGATTCCAGTCTGGGGAGATCGCTTCTGATCCTTTGTAGGTTAATCTTCTTGAGCGTTTGGTTGCGACATTGACGATGTAGAGGTGAGGGCGCTTGGAGCGGTCGCTGACGTAGACGATCTCTTTGCCGTCAGGAGACCATGCCGGGCTTGCCTCAGCGGCAAATGTCGTATTGGTTAAGCGAGTCAATTGCTTGGTTGTGGCATTCATGATATAGAGCTCAGGATTGCCTTGGTGTGAGAGGATGATTGCGATTTGGTTGGGGTTAACGGGATTGGGGACCGCACCCGTATTGAGGCACTTAAAGTTGGCGAGCTTGGATACACGGCCAGATTCGACATCTGCGCAATAGACGACTGGCGCATTGCTTTTGTATGATGTGTAGTAGAGGCTCTTGCCGTCAGCGGACCAGCGAGGGCCGACGATTGGGGCTCTATCACGGGTGATTCGCTTGAGGTTTGCTCCGTCATAGTCCATGACAAAGAGATCCGTGTGGAGCTTGTCCTCGCGACGAATTAAGGCGATCTTGGTTTGAGCAAAGCCGATTCCTTCGCCAGCATGCTTGACGATCGCATCGGAGAGTGCGTGAGCGTCTTTGCGAATGCGATCTTGGGAGAGGGGGCGATTCCAAGAGAATGCCTTACCCTGCCAATTGACACGGATAGCTTCAGCAGCTTGATTGACATGGCCTGTGAGTGCTACGCCTCCCGTTTTGCCCATTTGAAAGCACCCGCTGCGGAGCAAGTCATTTGTTAAGATGTCTTTAAAGAGTTTACCAGAGGCGTCATTCGCAGAGATCGCTTGGAGCGAGAGAGCCTTGCGAGCAGCACTTTGCACGCTCACTTGGATCTGTGGTACAGCCATCAAGGGCAGAGCAAGTGTAGCAAAAGCGAGCGTCAGCGCATTGGCTATGAGTCGGTTGGTTGGCATTGTTGAAATCCTTTGGCTAAAAGCGGTCAAACACGGGGATTTCTCCCCCATAAAATCACCTCATACTATACCTTATAATAGAAAGAGGGTCAATCACAAAATGGAGAGAAAGGCTTGTTTTCTTAGGCCAAAGGATGAAAAGTGGTTAATTTGGGCAAGGTGTAAACCTCAGTCAAGCATCGGAAGAGGAGAGAGAGGAGTCGTGCGACATACTCATTGCGTTGTTGTCGTGGGGCATATTGTGTGTGGGATGCCAGTCATCAGCTTACTCTTATGGGGCGATTAGGCCGCCACCGATGACCGCATCTCTGCGATAAAAGACACATGCCTGGCCCGGGGAAATGAGCCACTGCGCATGGTTTGTTGATACGGATGCTTGCCCTCGGTCGATGAGCGTGACCGTGCATGGGAAAGGTTTTGCATGGTAGCGAGGCACCGCTACGCAGTCGATTGTTTGGCCCGTGGGCTGCACTTGCCAATTGAGGTGGTGGACCTTGAATTGTGTGGTGCTTAGGGCTTCTTTTGAGCCGAGGGTGAGGGTGTTAGCTTCGCGGTCAAAACTGGTCACAAATGCCCTCCCACCAGTGGCGACACCCAGTCCGCGACGTTGGCCGAGGGTGTAGTTGGCCAAGCCTTGATGGGTGCCAATCTTTTTGCCTGTTGGGTCCAAAATATCGCCCGGGATCATTGATTCTGGATGGCGAGATTGCACTAAGGGGCGATAGTCGCCTTGGGGCAAGAAGCAGATATCCTGGCTGGACTTCTTTTCTTTGATCGGGATGCCAACCTCGGCAGCGCGTGTGCGGACTTGCTCATAGAGAAAGTCCCCCAATGGGAAGTAGACCGATTGGATCTGAGGTTGAGTTAAGGCGTAGAGGAAATAGGATTGATCCTTAAGTGGATCTTTCGCACAACGGATAGATTGCTCAGAGGAGTCTGGACAAGTCGTAATGCGCGCATAATGGCCCGTGGCAATAGCTTGGCAGCCAGATGCGATGATTGCATCGCGCAAGATGCCGAATTTGATCCGCGGATTGCAAAAGGTGCACGGATTGGGGGTGAGGCCTTGGCTATAGTCACGGGCAAAGGGCGTGATCACTTCGCGATCAAAAGCCTCAGTGCAGTCAATGGTGTGAAAGGGGATTTCGAGCCAGTCCGCCATGGCCGCTGCGTCAGCTTCACCCGTTTGCTCTGTGTGGAGCTGGCAGTCGCCACAGAATTTTGGTAGGAGCATATGCCATGCTTCGACTTGATGTCCCGCAGCTTTAAGCAGGTAGGCGGTTAAGGTCGAGTCGAGGCCGCCCGAGAGGGCGACACCGATGCGCTGATGTGGGATGGGGGTATTCATTTGATCTCCCTAGAGACAACGACTTTATTGGTGCCACTGGCTGCATCAGACGCATCATAGACACAAAATTTAATGGAGGGGAATTGGCGTGTCAGCGTTTGTGCGATGTAGTGCTCGACGGCGGCTAAGTTACTCGGGTCATCATCAGAGAATCCTACCGAGATGGGGCTGGTAAAGGCATCCACGCCTACGCGATTGAGCACGCGCAAGACATAGTGGACAAAGTTGTCGATGGCGAAGCGTTTGCGGTCTTCTTGAGAGGAGACCTCTGGTGCGACGGATGCCAGATGACGATTAAAGTCTGGAGAGGTGACGGCGTGGAAGTGGTTGAGGCTGAGGTAGTACTCTAAGATTGCATCATCCGATGCGAAATCTTGAACGTTGTCAAAGCAATAGCGATAGCCACGCAAGTTGATGAGCATGATTTCTCGCTGGACAGGGGTTAAAATACGGTTGATAAAAGTTTCGACGCCTTCGCGTAGGACCTCGGCAGAATGTCCACGAGCGGTGACAATCGCAAAGAGGCGCCCCTCAATGAGCGTTTTACAAAAGGCATTAAAGCTCGGAGGAGCTTCGCGTTTGCCACTTTTGATCAAGGTGATTGCGCGCTCTAGGTCTTGAATGAATCGTCCACCACCCGATGCTGCGCAGTCTTGGAATTCGACAAAGGCCTGTCCCCAGTCGTTATTAGGCGGTCTGAATGAGGGCTGGTTACGGATCACACTAAAAGCCGAAGTTGAGCACAGGTGCGGCACCCAGGTGCCGTCAGGTTGTAGTCTCTCCAAGTGGATGTGCGTGGGCATGAAGATGATATTGTCATCCCAGTCAAAGATATAGTACTTGAAGTGTCTGGCATTGACCAATGCATTGACCCAGACACCATTAACCCGTTTGAGGCATTCTTTAGGGAATGTCTCAATCGCTTGCTGAATGGTGCGTGGGTCAGTCATGGTTGTGGTCAATTAGTGGTGATGTCCGCAGGAACAATTCGGATCGCCGCAGTCGCATTCTTCGGGGTCGTCGCAGTCGCAGTCGTCAGGGCAACCATACTCATCGTTAAAAGGTTCAGGGATTTGCTCGGGCTCCATGAGCTCGATGAGGTGCTGGCACATTTTAGCCGCAGAGAAGTCCGCATGGTGTAGGCTAGGGATTGGCGCAAGCTCGACGAGGTCTGCACCAATGATTTCACGATCTGCAGCGATCTCTTTGAGGATGAAAAGAGCCGAATACCACATCAGTCCACCAGGGACGGGCGTACCAGTTGCAGGCATGATCGATGGGTCCCAGCCATCAACGTCAAATGTGACATAGACCTTTTTGGGGAAGTTGTCAGGGAGGATTGATTCAGGAAGACCGCTCATGGCCAAGTCCATCGCGTCGTAGGCGGTGATGGTGTCGGCGTTGGCCGCACGATAGGCGGCCTCATCGGCGCAATAGGCACGCGTGCCAAATTGCGCAATGGGGCATCCCATCTCATGGCATCGGCGCAAGACGCAAGCGTGGGAGAGGGGAGATCCCTCGTAGTCAGCACGCAGATCAGCGTGCGCATCAAAGTGAATGATTCCGATCTCTTCGCCACGGGCTTTGTATGCGCGGATTGCACCGAGAGTGACAGTATGCTCCCCACCCAAAACAAGGGGTTTAGCCCCTGCGTCAAGCGCAGTACCGACAGCTTGCTCGATCGCATCGAGCCAGGCATCTGGGGTCGATGCATTGGGGGAGATATAGGGTGCAGTGTAGATTGCATCCTTGCCTGGGAAGGCACCCCGCTCAAAAGCTTCGAGCTGATCGGATGCCAAGAGGATGGCTTCTGGGCCTTTGGCGGTACCACTGCCATACGAGACACTCAGCTCCATGGGAGCTGGGATCACATGGTAGGCAGCATCAGAGGCCGGTGCGGGGGTGAATTCTGAGCCAAGAAAGGGAGTGTGGGTAAACATGATAGGAGTCCGATGGAGGGTGAAAAAGTAACAAGTCACGGGAGACGAGGCGCCTCTCGTGACTGATGGACGCACAGGCGTGATGCTTAGCGCAAAGAATCGCAGAATTCTTTAAATCGAGCGAGGCCCTCTTCGATATTATCCATACTGCAAGCGTAGCTAAACCGGATGCAGCGGTCATTACCAAACGCAATGCCTGGGACGACTGCGACTTGCTTTTCAGCTAAGAGGCGTTGGGCAAATTCGAGAGAGGAGAGGCCAAAAGATGCGATATTGGGGAAGACGTAAAATGCGCCATCTGGGGTTGCGCACTTAATCCCCTCGATTTCGCCGAGCAGCTCGAGGATACGTTTACGGCGAGCGGAGAATGCCTCAACCATTTTGGCGACATCCCCAGAGGCCTCTTCAATAGCAGCCTTAGCACCCCACATTGCAAAGGTGTTTGGTGCAGATGCGCAGTGGCTTTGGAGTGAGGCGAGAGGCTTAATGAATCGCAGAGGAGCGGCCGTATAGCCCAAGCGCCAGCCAGTCATGGCAAAGGTTTTGGAGAAGCCATTGACGGTGATTGTGTGCTCGTAGTGCTCGGGAGAGAATGATGCCATCGAGACGAATGGGACATCGCCGTAGACCATCTTTTCGTAGATTTCGTCAGAGATGATCATGATATCGTGCTTGATCGCGATATCGCCCAAGGTACGCAATTCCTCAGGGGTGTACATGACACCGGTAGGATTGGATGGGCTATTGATGACGATTGCGACAGTTTTGTCGGTGATTGCGGCCTCAAGTTGCTCTGGAGTCATCTTAAAGTTGCTGTCAACCGTGGTCTGGATGATGACGGGATTGCCGCCCGCGACGCGGATCATCTCAGGGTAGCTGAGCCAAAAAGGCGCAGGCACGATCACCTCGGATCCAGCAGAGATGAGCGTTTGGAAGACTAGTGCCAACGAGTGCTTGCCACCATTGCTGACGACGATTTGGTTGGGGGCGTAGGTGCAGCCATTTTCCACCTGGAGCTTTTTAGCGATGGCGGCGGTCAATTCGGGTAAGCCAGAGGCTGGTGCATACTTGGTTTGGCCATTCATCAATGCGGTCGCACACGCTTGCTTGATGCAGTCTGGGGTGTCAAAGTCGGGCTCACCAGCAGCAAATGCGCAAACCTTGATGCCTTCTTGTTTAAGGCGCTTCGCTTCGCTAGTGATTGCGAGCGTGGCAGAGGGGGCGATGGCTGTGATTGCAGAATTGAGTGCTTTCATGTAGTAATGTAACTCCATACAGTGATTCGTGAGTGGTGAATCAAGGGTGCGCAATTTGCGGCTTGGGTTGTGTGCAAAGAAAAACACACCTCCAAGCGGAGCTGTGTCTAGTCAAAAAATGAAATTGTAGTGCTTGCTGTCGAGCAAATGAATCATCGCAACTATAAGCGAGTGCGTGCGCAAAAAAAGAGGGAAATGTAAGAGCAACGACCTGTATCATAACCGTTCTCCAGAAGGGAGCTAATGTTAAAATTGGTGGGCGGTGAGAGACTCGAACTCCCGACCCTCTGGGTGTAAACCAGATGCTCTAACCAACTGAGCTAACCGCCCGAAACTGAAACATGAGCGATGCTCACTAACTTTCTCAAAGCTTGAGAAATGGTGCCTGGGGAGGGAGTCGAACCCTCATGCCTCGCGGCGGTGGATTTTGAGTCCACTGCGTCTGCCATTCCGCCACCCAGGCGTGAATTAGTTTGTTTTCTGGAGCGGGTGAAGGGAATCGAACCCTCGTGGCCAGCTTGGAAGGCTGGAGCTCTGCCATTGAGCTACACCCGCAACACTGGTGTCCTGAAAACGGGGCTTAATATAGCAAATCACATCGCATCTGTCAAATGGAAAGTGCAAAAAAGCGTTGCTTTTCATCCCTCTTTTTAATAAATGAATACTTTATTCTTGTTTTGTCTAGTTTTTGGCATTAAAAAGGCATGGGGATGACGAGTAGATAGTGCTTGGATTGACCCTCTTGGGTGCGTCCGCTGTGCCAAACTCTCCACAAGGCTGATGAGACATCGCCTTGGCGTGTGTAGAGAGGCCACAAATTGATCGAATGGGAGTCGATCTTGGAGGTGTCTTTCTTGAGCGCATGGCGCTCCTCTAATGGCTCACTGCGAGTGGCCGAGAGACAACCCGATCAGGCAAGCAGGCTGAACCACACTCCTAATAGTAAGGCAAAAAGATTTTAGACCATAATGCATCCTTTACTACGATCCTAAAGCAGGCTCAGGTCAACGAATGGGGCAGCGAAAGGGCAATGATGTGCAAGCAAATTAAAACGGATACGCGGATTGTGTTTGATTTTAAGGATCTTTTTCTATTTTAATTGGTAAAATGGCGACTGTATCGCTGTTGTGACTTTGTTGAGTCGTGCGAGATCTTTTTTAGGGTGGCTGCTATGGAGACGTTTTTTTACCCACAAAATGGGCACAACGCGAAACGAGTAAGCAAGATAGGAGAGCGCAGTGGTGAGATTGAGCTTGGCAAGTATGTCATACTTGAGCGACCGAGTCTAAGACGACCGAGCGGTTAAAGATGTTACAAAAGGGGATGGATAGGACACCAGTCCTATGATCTGCTAGCGGCCTGAGGCCTTAGGGATGTTGCTGGGTATAGTGGCGATACTGCGTCTCGTCATTACTTAAAGGAGGCACAATGGAATTGGATGGGGCAAAGGAGGCTCGCCTCCTGTTGGGCGCACCGGTCGCTCAAGACAGAATCTTGTTTAAGTCTCAATTGGGAGACGACCTTTGTCCTCGTCACGACAGTTGCGCTGCTCCTACCTTTTATACTGTCGACTCATTAACATTAAGCAAGGGTCAAAAGGCGAAGCCGATCCCTTATGACATCCATATTTACGAGCTTGCGAGTCGCATTTTGACTATAGGAGAGTTTATGCTTAAAACGTATGCCCTGAGCTTGCCATCTCAAAAAGATCCCGCACGATAAAGACGAAAGACGGCGAACGTCACGAGGAGGATGATTTAAATTGCGATGGTTTCAGGTATGAAAAAACCCTTATCCTGCAGAGCAGAATAAGGGGTGAAAATGGAGGTGCCAATCGGAGTCGAACCGATCTACGAGGTTTTGCAGACCTGTGCCTAACCGCTTGGCTATAGCACCTTTATAAAGCTTACTTATTTTTGCCGGCCATCAAACGTGCCTTAACACGTTTCTTATAGGCATCGCGGCGTTGGCGCTTAGCGCGCATTCTGAGTTGTTGTCCCATAACGAGGCAGTAATATATCAAAACATGGGTCTGAATGCAAGGGGAATTTTAGGAAAAGGGTAGAAAAGTGTTTTTTGGGGGTGTTTTCTGTCTGCTTTGAGTGGTTTATTTAGTTTTGTAGGTTGTTTTTTTGTGAGCTAGTTTGATTTTGCGCGCTTAGAAGGAGCCTTTTTTGTACGGGGGGACTGCTTTTTTGTATGTTTTTTGGTAGGCGCAGGAGGGTCTTTTTTAGAAATAGCGCAGAGGATGCCGCAAGTAAGAGCCATACTGAGTAGGCTAGCACCGCCTAGGGAGATAAAGGGGAGCGTGATACCTGTCATGGGGAGCGCTTTGATGACACCCCCGACATTGAGGATGACCTGAGAGACGATTGTTGCGCTCAATGCAGCAGAGATGAGGTGTGAGAGAGGGTTGCCTTTGCCGGCGTTGACCCCACGCCAGACGATGATCCAGTAGGCAGATAGGAGCATCGCACTACCGACGAGACCGAACTCTTCAGCCCACGCACTGTAGATAAAGTCCGATTCGACAATGGGGATGAATTGAGGAGAGCCCTGATTGTATCCTGCGCCAAAGATGTATCCCGAGTAGAGCGCACAGAGGCTTTGAAGGATTTGCCATCCACTGTCTAGCTCGTGGGCGAAAGGATTGAGCCAGGCTTCGACACGACGACTCGCTGTGGCCGATATGCAACTGATTGCGAGCGTGGCACCAGACCAGAGCAGAGCGCCAATTGCAATCCACCCAACCCGGCGCGTGGCCGTAGCGAGGACAAAAACAAGCGTTAAGCAGAGCAGTAGTACGAGCCCAAGGTCGCGAACGAGGACACCGAGGATGAGGGGGAGCCCCCAGATAAAACCAATAGACAATGTTCCGCGAAGCGATGGCGTGGGAATTGCGAGGAAGGAGCCTTTGACATCGTCGATATTTTTGTGGAGGTAGCAGGCAAGAGAGATGGCGAGGAGGGGTTTGGCGATTTCAGTGGGATTGAGTCGTCCTGGTAGGTAGATGCCACCACGATAGTGTATGCCAAAGACGAGCAGGCTAGCCATGACACCTAGTGCCATCAACCAAATTGGCCAGGTTAAGCGCGGCACCCAGCGCTCAATACGCATAGGGCTCAGCATGATACAAGGTAGGATAAACGCCGCAACCGCAAGAGATAGATTGATAGGCGATTCTTGCCCCAAGATTCTCGCTCTAAAGAGGGCACCTACCGCCATCAAAATGAGCGTCGTCCACGCAAGGATCTTGTCCCCTCGGTAAAATGGCGAGAGGAGGTAGAGTGCGGCGAGGGTGAGCAGAGCTGGAGAAATAAGGGAGACAGAAATCATTGTTGATGATTACCTAATAGGCCAAGGATTAGGCACTGGTGTTGTCAGAGCTCCATTGGGGGAGGTCTTTGGATTTAGTCTTGTAGATGCCGTAGAGCTCGTGAAAGACTTGCTTGTAGGGGATGGTTGGGCCATGCATGGTGCGATTGTGTAGTGCGACAGCGAGTCTACGGCGGATCTGTCTAAATAGGATGTGGTAGACTTGCAAGAAAGAGCATCCCGGGTCAAACATCTCTAATGGCGACATGGCCGTGGAGAACCCGATGATGGTATAGTGTCCTGCGGCGATGGATTCGATAGAGTTACCCTTGATCGTTAGCTGGACGTGATGAATCCCATCGATTTGCTCGAGCATACCATTGATCGCAGGGATGATTGGCATGAGCTGGTGGAGGTCGAGCGTCTCAAAGCGCGTTCCCAATCGGTGATTAGCGGGATAGTTGACGCGGTAAGCTTCATTGGCAGGGAGGATGTCGTCAAGGATTTTGCTAAGCTGGTTGTAAAAGCGGTGAGGGAGGCGTCTGCCTCGATTGCTTGCGAGGATTAGTTGACGAATTGAGTGCTTACCATCGCCCGTGATGATGAGCGGATGGCGAATTACTGCAGAGCATAGATGCCCATGAGCGTGTGATGGGGCACGATAATAGGAGAGTGTGAGCTCCATTTTAGAGGAGATGTTCTCTTGGACGATAAGTTTTTGTGTGCGTGGGTATGCTCGTAAAAAGTCCTCTAGGTCACCCTGCCCACGAATGAGCTTAACGCCCTCCCCACTGTGACCGATGTCTGGTTTTACCACAAAAGGGTAGGGGAAATTAGCCTGCAAGACAGCGTCGATTCTTTGGCTCATGGTTTGCGTCATGGCGGGCTCAATCACGCAAAAGCGCACCAGTCTCTCTGAGGCGACCGGCTGGATGAGCGCAAGGGCCTTTGACTTGGATTCAAGAAGGTAGCTTGTCGTACTAATTGCAGGGTTGATACTACATGGCTTGATCCAGCACTTGTGGCAAAAGAGCATCCTATAGTAACCATAGATGAGCGAGGGAATGGCAAATGCCAAAAAGCTCCAAAATTCATAGAGCCCGATAGGGGTGGGATCTTCTGGCAGAGATCCACGCAATTTTGCACGCTCAGTGAGCTCTTTGGTGACGCGTTTGGCGATAATCGCATTGCCCACTAAAAAACCCACCACCAAGACCGCAACGATTGCACCCGCCGCCAGAGGGCTCCTTTGCCAAAGCGCTTCGAGCCATTCGATAGGCTTGCGCAAGAGCACCTTGCCGCCAAAGATCACGATGGCAGCTTGTAACGCACAAGATAAGAAAGAGTAGATCGTATAGGTCGTAATCGGGACGCGCAGCATCCCCGCAGCAATGAGAGCAAAGGTACGGATGCCTGGCGTGAATCGAATGATAAACATCGTTTTACCTAGATGCTTACTAAAGAATTCCTCAAAGACGCTAATTAAGCCGATATGGTTTTTGATCACCTTGAGCTTACAGATATAGCGCATCGCAAATCTCGCCGGCAAGTACATCAATATATCCCCAACAAAGACCCCCCACAAGGCCGCATGAAAAGCCACACTCGGCGGAAGGTATCCCGTTGCAATCAGCGGGGGTAAAAGCGTCCAACAGACGATATTCTCAAAGAAGAAAGTCGCCACCGCCACCGCCCATCCTTGCATGATCGGATCATTGGCGAATGCTTTAACGGTTTCTTGAAAAAATTCAGGGTCAAGATTCATCATTCCTCCTTGGTTGGCTTATCAGCGGGGATGGCTAAGTAGTTGCCTATACTTTCAGCAATTTTAGCAAAGATAGGAGCCGCCACCACGCCCCCCACATGGATAGGGTGGGGGCGCTCGAGCGTTACCAAAATGGTGAATCTAGGGTTACTCGCTGGAAAGACCCCACAAAAAGAGCCATAGTAATCCGTGTGAGAGTAGCCTCCTTTGGTTGGGATTTGGGCCGTACCCGTTTTGCCGGCGACGGTGTAGCTTTTGGTTGCGGCACGTCTTGCGGTGCCATTGCGCGTGGTGGTCTGCGACATCCACTGGGTGACTTGGAGAGAGATTTCTGGAGAGATCGGTCGGCCAACTACGGTTGGGGAGTTTTCGAGCAAGACAGTGCCATCAGTCGAGACAATGCGCTTCATCAAATAGGGCTTCATCAACTTGCCCCCATTGGCCAGGGCAGAATAGGCACAGACTAATTGAATCGGAGTCACCGCAATGCCCTGACCGATTACGATACGCGTCGGCGTGAGCATGCTCCATGATTTTACTTGAGGGAAGATCCCCCGCTCCTCTCCAGGGATATCTACTTGCGTCAAGCGACCAAAGCCAAAGGCTCTCAACGCAAGATCAAGGCGCTTATTGGGCTCGTTAAAGCCCGCTTGAGGATCGGGCTCAGCCAGGAGCAGGCCTATTTTAGCCGTGCCGATATTGGATGATTTAGCAATGATTGTCTCTAGGCCGATTTCACCATAAACGTGATCTCTGAGAGGGCGCCCCGCATAGTACCACATCCCCTTGCCGACATCCGTGGTGTAGTTTTTATTGATCACACCGAGTTTGAGCGCCATGGCAATGGGGATGGGCTTCATGACAGACCCTGGCTCAAAGTTGAGGTTGACAATGGGGTTGCCGATTTCCTTTAAGGAGGGGGAATCCTTTGCGCGTGGCTTAAATTGATCGGGATTAAACTCGGGAGCCGTTGCAGCTGCAATAATCTCCCCAGTATGCACATCCTGCACGACAGCAAACCCAGAGGTGGCATTGTGTAGTGCGCCCCCCTCAAGGAGCGCATCGGTGCAAATATCTTGAATTGTTGAGTCTATCGTCAAGTGGATATCAGCACCTGGTAGTGGAGGTAATTCCTCGGTTCGATAGGGGCGGATCTCTTTGCGTCGAGCATCTGTACGCGTTTGGGTATAACCATTTGCCCCAAGTAGATACTTGTTGTAACGCTGCTCGATCCCGTAAAAGCCCACACCCTCAGCATTGACGAAGCCTAAAACCCGCTTGAGGCGATTTTCCGAGAAATAGTGCCGCACCTCCTTGATGTCCATACCAACACCTGCCAAAACATGCTGACTAGGGAGGATGCGTTCTTTGAGTGCACGGATTGTTTTCTCGTCTGTGAGAATGCCAAATGGTGTGTAGCGAACTTTGCGATCATAAGCCTTGCGGATCGTTTGAAAGTCACACCCCGTGATAGCAGCCGTCTCTTGAGCCAATAGATTGCGGTCATATGGAGGACGATTTTTTTCTGCAGGCGATCCTGGCCCCAATTCAATACGCGGATCAAGCGCATCGATAAAGGCAATATAGCCTGGGATACTTTGTGCCAAGATGCGCGATTTGCAGTCGTAAATAGAGCCTCGCAATGCGAGCTTAGGCACCTCTAGTTGCCAATTGGGGCGCCCTTTGGTCTTCGGAGTAATCGCCTGTAACCAAATGAGTCTAACGATAACCCCAATAAAAATAAAGGGTAGTACGCAAAATACTACGATGATAGATAGATTGAGGTGACGTTTTGGCAAAGATTGCATTGCAACTACACGCCTCGCAAAGAGAGGAGAGCATCCCAGTCAGAGAGGGGACGGGTGCTCTCAGCTTAGGTTAATAGTGCATCTGTACGAATTGTTGCTTGGCAGTAAGTGGCCTAATTTTACCGACTTGAGCCAAAATCGCAGGAGAGGGCGATTCGATACCAGATGCGCTGACGCGAACGATCTGCGCAGGTGTCGGATAGTGCATGGCAAGACCATTACGAGCGATCGCATGATCAATACTCTCACTGTCGCTCAAAGTCGCCCACATGGCCGATTCACGCTCGATGCGCTGATTGCAGCTGGCGATATCACGCTCGATCACCTTGCAATGATTGCCATAGTAATTTTCTTGCATCTTAAAGATTGCAAAGGAGAGCACTGGCAGTGCCACAATAATAATACTCGCAATGACCTTGCCATAAGAAATAATGGACAGGCCTTGATGTGTTGTAATCCGCTTATTCATGATTCACCCCTCTCTGTGTGATGCCAGACAATTCGCCCACCAAGGCGACCGCTCGTAATTTTGCCGTTCTAGAGCGCACGTTGACATCGATTTCATCATCTTGCGCCGACAACGGCTTACGCAACAGATCCTTGACCTTAGGCAAGTCCCCCTGCCAGATTTCACCGCCCTGCTGCAATGCCACCATTCTACCCGCGTGGCCACGGAAAAACGTCTTCACGACCCGATCAGTCAAGCTCTCAAAGGTAATGATCAGTAATCGACCACCCGGCGCCAATAGCTTGAGACTCTGCTCCATCGCATCAATCAAATCCTGCATCTCCTGATTGACCGCCATTCTCAGCGCCTGAAAGACCCTCGTCGCCGGGTGCTTACCCTTAGCCTTGGCCTTGCCCCCCGCAACAGCCGCAATCAAATCAGCCAATTGTAGGGTCGTTGTCAAAGGAGCCTTCTCTCTCGCCGCGACGATTGCCTTAGCAAAGCGCATCGCTTGGGGCTCTTCACCCCATTTGCGAAAGAGGTCCGCCAACTCTTGGGCCGAGAGCTGCGCGACCAAATCCGCCGCCGTATCCCCGCCACTGATATCCATACGCATATCAAGCGGACCATCAAATCTAAAGCTAAATCCTCGCTCTGCGGTATCTAGTTGATCACTGGAGACCCCCAAATCGAGCAAAATACCATCCACTTGGCCCACGCCATCAATGAGACCAAAGCCATTGGCCTCAGCCAAGCGACCAATGTCACCATGTGCACCATGCACCAACGTATGCTTCCCCGGTATCGGCTCGAGGTTTTTCGCCGCACGAGCGAGCGCCTCCTCATCGCGATCAATACCCAATAAGCGCCCCGCATCCCCAGCCAGTCTCATCACAGCCGAGGCGTGACCAGCTTGACCAAGCGTCCCATCAATATAGGTCCCGCCTGCCTTGACTGACATCGTTTGTACGACTTCATTGAGTAAAACTGGGATATGCATGAGCGTCCTTATTGTGAAATCAAGATTATCGACTACATCAATGCCGCAAAGGCATCATTCAAACCATCCACATCGATCTCCTCGCTCACTGGCACCTGAGCAGGATCCCACAATTGAATGCGATTAACCGCACCCACCAGCGTCACAGCCTTTTGCAAATTCGCATACTTAAGCAAACGATCTGAAATACGAATACGTCCTTGCACGTCAAAGCTTAACTGCTCAGAATTCGCACCAATCGTACGCAAAGCAGCAATCAGCTTGCGGTCAAAGTACGACTTCTTACGCAAAGAGCCCAAGAGCATCTGCATCTCATCAAAAGGCATAATCGTCAAGCAAGGCTCCGAGGGATCAGGCAGGACAAAGAGATACTTAGGATTACCCATGAGATCACGCCAGCCAGCTGGAATCGTCAATCGCTTTTTAGGATCCAAAGCATGGTCAAAGCGACCCAGCAAAAATGCGGGGGCGCCCTGTCCTGTTAGCGATGTTGCCTCGATTTGTTCCACGGTGACCTTCTTTGACCTTTTGTGACACTATTAAACACCATTTGACACTAAAGGTCAAGAGCAAAGTGTCCAAAAGCTAGAAAAAAGTGTAAAAAAAGCAAAT
>CAYZIC010000025.1:0-29065 GCA_964478335.1 uncultured Lentisphaeraceae bacterium
GATTTCTTAGCCTACTGCGACATTTATTGTTGCAATTTACCCGACTGCGTCGCCTAGTCTTAGTTGAGAGTTTTAGTTTTAAGAAGAGCGAGGCGGGGTCTCGCAGTAAACAGTGCACAGTCACAGTGAACAGGGGTGCCTGCGGTGAGCGGGACTGCCAGATCTTGTCCACGAATTACACGAATTGACACGAATGATTTAGGTCAGGAATGCAAGGAATGAAAGGCATGGACGGCTGCGCCGCAGGACTGCGTGGCGAGGCTGCGCCTCGAGTAAACAGTGGACAGTTACAGTGCACAGTGGCTCGGAGGCTCGCAGGTAGCGTGGGGTGGCCTGCGGCCACGGGTGGTGGGGCCTACGAGGGTGGCCTACGGCCACGGGTGGTGGGGCCTACGAGGGTGGCCTACGGCCACGGGTGGTGGGGCCTACGAGGGTGGCCTGCGGCCACGGGTGGTGGGGCCTACGAGGGTGGCCTGCGGCCACGGGTAGCGGAGAGTTATTAATAGGCTGAGCGGAGGCCATGGGGCGAGCAAGCTCGCCCGCAACAAGCATCAAGCAACAGGCAACAAACACTGGAACTCGAAACTGGAACTGGAACTAGATGACGCAGTCATCTCTGCTCGGAGCGGTGTCTGTCAATCACTCGGAGCGGGTGATTGCGGCTGGATGCCGCTTGAGCTCGCTATGCGAGCGGTCTGCGTGGGTAGTGGGGTAGATTGGGTCTGGGGGAGGGACGTGGGGACGAAGGAGGCTACGCCTCATACTCTGCTTATTGATGTCGCTCCCCACTTCCCCTCTGCAGGCCGTCGCACGGCTTCGCAGGGCGATAAAGTGCGATTTGCTTAGCCTCAGCCTGAGCCTCGACTTGGCTGTACAATAGCACTATCTGCACCCGAGGCTCAGGTGTCGACGTCGCAAATCATCCCTTTCTCATCCCTGCGATCGGCCTGTGATAGGGGCCGTCTGGGCGAGGGTCGCCTCCCACCCTATGACCCCGACTCGTCAGGTCTCGCACTGAACACGCCTCGCTGTGCTCGGCTCTCCTTGGTGGCCTGCGGCCACAGGACAGCGGGGATTGGAGGTGGGGGCTCTGGGGATTCGCGACGAAAGCAGTGGCTGCGCCACGCCTGCCACCTCGGTCGCAAGCTCCCCGGTGGCAGGGCTCGCAAGCTCGCAGGACGCGTGGGGTGGCCTCGGCCTCTCCTACGCTACCTGCCCGCCGCAAGCGATCTCTCTCACGCTACAAAATCTCCGTGCTCTCCGCCCCTCTGCGGGAGACAATCTGGCAGTCCTGCGTTACCTGCCGTAGTCCCTACAACCCGCAAGCGATAGCGCGCAGTAATTTGTGTGCAAATTAGACAACGCCGTCAGGGGGCACGACCCCTGCCACTCCAACGCTACACGCACCGTGGAGCGGCGGACTCTATGGAGGCCGTCTATGAGCACCAAAGCATTTTGGTGCTTAGAGATGCGCCGCTGCAATGAGCCTCTAAGGCCGTAGGCCGCCAGCGGGGTGTGGGGCGGCAGCTCCACCTACATCCCCCAAAATCCAATGAGGGTGCGCCATAGGAGCGAGGGTCGAGCCCCCATGGCGCACCCTCCTTTGTGTCTTTTGTGGTCTTTTGTGGTTAAAAAACCTCGTAGTCCCTCTGTCCTACGACGCAGTCGCTCAAAAGCGGCTCCCAGCCGCAAAGTGAAACGAGTAAGCAAAGGAGCGTAGCGACTGCAGTGGCGAGATTGAGCTTGGACAAGTACGTAGTACTTGAGCGACCGAGCCGCAGGCGACCGAGCGGTCAAGCAGGCCTAGCGCAGCGCAGTATGCTTGGTGTTAAAGGCGGGGTACCTGCCTCTTATTGCTTGATGCGTGAGCGTAGCGAACTGTGGACGAGCGCAGCGAGCCCTCTCGGCCTAGAGTGCGGCGCTGGCGGCGAGGTCACCAACAGCATCCATGAATCTTTCTCGGGTAGTGGGGATGTCGTGATAGTGTCGATTCATGGCCCAGAGGGTAAATTGCCACTTTTCTACGAAGTGGTAGCGTGCGCTGAGCTGGGGGGTGAATTGGTCAAATTCGTCACGGCGCTGCTGGTACGCCCAATGGCTCTCGCAGAGTTGCTGTTCGTAACCATCGTAAAAGGCTGATGCGAGGTCGTTAAGTGAGGTGGCAGTGCGATGCTTGAGCCAAAAGTCGAAGAGGGCTTTGGCGTAAATAGGGGTGTAAAATGCGTAAATGGCGTCGAGGTTTTGCTGGGAAGTTTCTAGGCTTGGCCAGCCCATGACACCTCTAACGGAGCAGATTCTGACGGCAATGGGCACTTCTCTCTGCTGGGCTTGACAATAGGCAAACTGAAAGATCTCTTTGCCTTTATTAAAGCGGCATGTTGCGGTACCTTTTGCGGTCTTGATGTATTTCTTGACGATAAGATTCATTGCGGCAGCACGCCCGAGAAATGCAGCCAGCGCGATGACGGTTTGGCGGTCTTCGTCGGGGAGATCGGCTTGCAACAGGCCGCGGGTCTCGCTCTCCACGTGAGCGGGCTCAAAGTAGTTTTTACCGATCGCATCGAGCGGTTCGCCAGGACAGCGCGTTCTTAAAAAATAATGGCTAACGCGCTGGGTCGATTTACCAATGGCTTCTTGTCTGGATACGAGCTGGAAGTCTGGATAGACAATAGATAGCGCTTGGAATGATTTAGCACGGGTGAGCATATATCTGCCGTAGTCGACAGCATGCTGGGCGAGTTTTTTCTCGATGAGGCTGATTTCTCCAGGCGCACAATTGGTGCGGTAGACGATTTCACGGGAATTGCCGACGATATCGAGGGACTTGGAAGACCGCAGGAGGAAGACATTGAGGTAGTCGATGGCTTCGTCTTGGTTGAGTGACTGGGTGATATGGCGAATGATCGCACGCGTGCGAGTGTCGACACCAGGATGGAAGTGGGGTTTGCCATTAATAAAAGTTGCTCCGGGCAAGGCGATGCGGCGTTCATCAAGGCGGATTCGACTGGGAATGGGGGCGTCTGTTTGCTCAAGAATAAGCTGATAGAGGGCGATCTGTGCCTCGACGTTGTCTAAAGATAAGAGGTGCGACTTGCAGGTGTGCTGAAAAATCTCAAGGATACCTTGATACGTGTCATAGGCCTCTTGCTGGGTCATGCGCCCAAGGGTGATGTTTTGACAAAGGAGCTCAAGTGCGGAGGTAATGACGGTATCTGAGATGTGACGATCGACCCCCAATAGCTCAACGGCGTGTTTGTCATGATACTTGATCCGGCGCATATTACTCAATGGAAAGCCATCGGCAATGGAGACCCACTCTTTGAGGACGCTAGAAAAGGCCTCAAAGTTAGCCTTGCATAGATCTCCGACGTGCTTGAACTCCCAGAATGGCAGGTAGGCGACACCCTTTTGCGAAATGTAGTAGTGACACTCATGTCCACCGAATTGCCAAGCGTCGTCGATGACATCGGAGATTTCTGATTGGGTGCAAGCTTGACGATTAATGCGCCAGAGCTGACCGAGAGGCTGACAGTAGGCGATGGCGTCGACGGTGGATTCTTGAAAGGTAATCGCGTCGAGGGGCACGCCTTGCTTTTGAAACCAGGCATCAGCTTGTATGAGGAGGGTAAAGTCAGTGTCGCGCTGAAAAAACTTAAGTCCGTCAGATTCGACGCCGATGAGCAGGATGCGATCTCGAATGGTCGGAGTGTAGTCTTGGGGCTGAATGCGTGAGGGGACTTGTAGCTTACCCAATAGCAGCGGGATGAGGATCGAGCCAAAGTCTCCAATAGTTGCAGTGATCAGCAGCCCGCGTGCGCCTCGCTTGAGGGCACTCTTGTTGGCAAAAATGACCGATCGTCTACGGTCGTGATATTTAGGGCGTAAGATACCCTCCTCGGCAATGATGGAATCGGGGCCAATATCATACTTAACAAAGTTGCGGGTATTGCCACCATGGGTCAGGCTAAAGTGTGAAATCTTATCGGCCTGATCAACCATGCAGGCCTTAAGGTGCTTTAAGTATGCATATGCGGGCATCGGTAGCCTCCTAGGTGTCTGTATTATCGACGATCAAATTGTCTAAGATGTATTGACGACGCTCGATGGTATTCTTTTGGCTCATGAAAAACTTGAGTGTCTCTTGGACGTAAACGTCCTCTTTAATCACAACGGGGGTTAGGCGCATTTCGGGGCCGATGAAATGCTTAAACTCATCAGCGTCGATCTCTCCAAGCCCTTTAAATCGGGTGATCTCAGCATTTTTACCGCAAGCTGCCAGGGCGGCAATGCGGTCTTCCTCGGTGTAGCAATAAAAGGTCTTTTGCTTATTACGGATGCGAAATAGCGGGGTCTCGAGGATAAAGAGGTTACCGTCTTTGATGACGTGGTCAAAGAATCGTAGGAAGAATGTGATGAGGAGGTTACGGATGTGCAATCCGTCGACATCGGCATCGGTTGCGAGGATGACCTTTTGATAGCGGAGGTCTTGAGCGGATTGCTCAATACCGAGGGCTTTCATCAGGTTGTAGAACTCTTTATTCTTGTAGATGGCATCGCGCTTCTCTTCGCAGACATTAAGAGATTTACCGCGGAGGGTAAAGATCGCCTGCTCATTAGCATTGCGGCAGTTGGTAATGGTGCCGCCAGCGGAGTTACCTTCTGTCAAGAAGATCATGGTTTCTTTGCCTGTGTCTTTGGTGCGATTGAGGTGATGCTTGCAGTCTTTGAGCTGGGGCACGCGCACGGTGACGGCTTTGGCGCGTTCGCGAACGAGCTTCTTGACGTTGGACAATTCCGAACGGATCTTAGCGGTTTCTTCGATTTTATCCAGGAGTCGCTGAGCTTCCTCAGGATTGCGATGGAGCTCGGCCTCGACCTCGTTTTTGATCTCTTGAACGAGCTTGGCGCGGATTTCAGGGTTGCCGAGCTTGTTTTTGGTTTGCGATTCGAAGACAGGCTCTTTGAGTCGGATTGCGACTGCACCGATCATACCATCGCGGACATCATCGCCATCGAAGCGTTTCTTGGCGAATTCGTTGATTGCCTTGAGGATACCTTCTTTAAATGCCGACTCGTGCGTGCCGCCGTCATTGGTGTATTGACCATTGACAAATGAGAAGTAGTCATCACCATACTTATTGGTATGGGTGAAGGCGAGCTCGAGCATTTTGGAGCGGTAGTGGATCGGGGTGTAGAGCGCATCGCCGTCGGCTTCGGCCTCGATGAGGTCGGTGAGGCCATTCTCGGAGACAAAGGCCTCGCCATTGAGCTCGAGGGAGAGTCCGGCATTAAGGTAGGCATACATGCGGATGCGGCGCTTGACGTGCTCTTCTTTAAAAACGTAGTTGGGGAAGATCTCTGGATCGGGATGAAAGGCAACATAGGTGCCGTTGCGTTCGCGAGTTTCCTCCTCGACAGTGTCGATGAGCTTGCCGCGAATAAAATTAGCGCGCACACTGCGTCCATCACGGACGGCGCGCACGGTAAAGGCTTGCGAGAGTGCGTTGACGGCCTTGGTGCCGACGCCATTCATGCCGACGGAGAATTGGAAGGCGTCGTCATTGTATTTACCGCCAGTATTCATCTGGCTGACGCACTCAACGACCTTGCCCAGCGGGATGCCGCGCCCATAGTCACGAACGGCAACTTCGCCAGTGGCGTAGTTGATCTTGATCACGCAGCGCTTGCCAAAGCCCATGACAAATTCGTCGATGGCATTGTCAATGACCTCTTTGAGCAAGATGTAGATGCCGTCCTCATACTGCGCACCAGTGCCTTTGCGCCCGATATACATACCGGTACGCAAACGGATGTGCTCGATGGGATCGAGCGTTTTGATTTGATCGTCTGTATACTGCACGTCAGCCATGGAGAGCCCTATTTCTTATTTAAGCACGCATCAGCCATCTTATCGAGATTGCAGACGTGCGCTTTGGCGGTCGCTTCGGATTTCACATAGGAGCGATTGCGCTGCATTAAATTATCAAAGTCGACTTGGTGCGCGTCAAATTCTGGGCCATCGACGCAAACGAACTTAATCTTGCCACCAATCAAGACACGGCAACCGCCGCACATACCCGTGCCATCAATCATGATCGAGTTGAGCGAGGCCACCGAGGGCACACCATAGGGGCGGGTCGTTTCTGCACAAAATTTCATCATGATCGGCGGCCCAATCATCACCACTTGATCAGGACGATCGGGACGTTCGCAGATCTCCTTAAGCGGAGCCGTCACCAGATCCTTGCGACCGACCGAGCCATCATCCGTGCAGATAATGAGCTCATCAGCGATCTTGGCCATTTCCTCCTGCATGATCAAGAGCTCCTTATTGCGAGCCCCCATGATCACAATAACGCGATTGCCTGCGGCTTTCATCGCCTGCGCAATTGGGTGCATCGGCGCAACACCAATACCACCACCCACGCAAACCACCGTGCCGACCTTAGCCACGTGCGTCGGTTTGCCCAGAGGCCCCAAAAAGACCGGCAAGGCATCCCCTACCCCCATCTGCGCCAAACGCTTCGTCGACGCTCCCACCGCCTGGAAGACGATCGTCACGAGCCCTTTGTCCGCATCAGCATCAGCAATCGTCAAGGGGATGCGCTCTCCAAAAGCTTCATCAACTTGGAGAATAATAAATTGTCCAGGATGGCGCTCGCGTGCAATCAAAGGTGCCGCAATCTCCATTGCGTAAACATCTGCCGACAATTGGCGCTTAGATACGATTTTAAACATTTTCTAGGTCCGATCCGTAGGATTGTGTATAGGGGATAAAAAGGGGAAAGGCACGCGTGGGCTGAAGCCACGCGTACCGATTGATCAGCAGAGCCTCATTAGCTGAGGCTCCACAAATAAGCCTGCGTCGATTAGACGAGGCCTTGAGCGATCATTGCATCGGCGACCTTGAGGAAGCCTGCAATGTTTGCACCAGCAACGTAGTTGCCCTTCATGCCGGCTTGCTCTGCTGCTGCATAAGACGCATCGTGGATGCCCTTCATGATCTGCTTGAGCTTAGCATCGACTTCCTCAGAAGTCCAGCCTAGACGCATGGAGTTTTGGGTCATTTCAAGACCAGAAACAGCCACGCCACCGGCATTCACGGCCTTACCAGGAGCAAAGAGGATACCAGCCTTTTGGAAAGCTGCGATTGCTTCAGGCGTGCAGCCCATATTGGAGACTTCACCGCAGCAGATGCAGCCATTGGCAATCAATTCAGCAGCATCATCGCCATTGAGCTCGTTTTGGAATGCACAAGGCATCGCCACGTCGCAAGCCACGCTCCAAGCCTTTTTGCCAGCGGTAAAGGTGCAACCAGCAAATTTCTCTGCAAAAGGAGCCACCTTACCCAAGTTTGCAGCGCGCAATTCGAGCATGAAATCAATCATCTCTTGGGTCATGGGGGTGTCAATTTTCACCACGCCATCAGGACCTGAGATTGCAACAATCTGTGCGCCCAATTCGGTCGCCTTGATCGCCGTGCCCCAAGCCACATTACCAAAGCCAGAGACCGCAATCTTCTTGCCCTTGATATCCTGACCAGCAGCCGTCAACACATGGCTCATGAAATAGACCGCACCAAAGCCAGTAGCCTCAGGACGAATCAAGCTACCGCCAAAAGAACGCCCCTTACCCGTCAAAACGCCCGTGTATTCATTGCGCAAGCGCTTGTATTGGCCAAACATATAGCCGACCTCACGCGCACCGACACCCACGTCGCCAGCAGGCACGTCTGTATCTGCACCAATGTGACGAGCAAGCTCGGTCATAAAGGATTGGCAAAAACGCATCACTTCATTATCGCTCTTACCGACAGGATCAAAGTCTGCACCACCCTTACCGCCGCCCATAGGCAACGTCGTCAAGCTATTCTTGAAGGTCTGCTCAAAGCCCAAGAACTTCATCATGCTCATATTGACAGCAGGGTGAAAACGCAACCCGCCCTTGTAAGGGCCAATTGCACTGTTAAACTGGACACGGTAACCGCGATTGACATGATACTGCCCCTGGTCATCAATCCAAGGCACGCGGAATTGAATCACACGTTCGGGTTCTACCATGCGCTCCAAAACGGCATGCTTCTCGTACTTGGAGTCGCTAGCGATCACACCATCGAGCGTTTCCAAAACTTCGGTGACAGCTTGGATGAACTCTTTTTCGTGGCCATTCTTAGCGATCGTGTCATTCAATACTTTTTCAACATAAGGATTCATTGATTTAACCTTTCAATTATAGATGGATGCATTCTTTCAAATGCGCCGTATACTATACCTTTTCCACTTGCAAAAAGCAAGCAGAAAAGTAAAAAAAGCATTTAGGAGGTCTGCGACCGCCTAGAACGGCCTACGGCCTCTTGGAACGCTCGCTACGCTCCCTATTGGTGGCTACAGCGGGAATGGCGCTGGGGACTGCCAGAGATCTCCCGCAGAGAGGCAGAGAGCGCAGGGAGTATACGGTCGCCTGCGGCGAGCAGGTAGCGTGAGGACTTGTTCGGTAGCTGGACGGGAACGTCTGGCTTGGGGTGTGGGCGAGCTTGTGGGGATGGCGGAGGGATCGGCGGGGAGACAAGCCCAGGGGCTCGCGTTTAAGAATAAACGCATCACTATACAAAAAAGCAACCAGCCCGCCGCAGGAAGCGGCATCGGCTGATCACTGCCACACCTCAGGCAGTCCTGGCTAGCACTGCTCGCCCTGCAGAGGCTTGTTGAGTTCCGATCTATTTAGGTTAGACTGGTCGGGGTTCTTAGCGTGGGAGGCGCCCCTTGCCCAGACGGCCCCTAAGCTAGCGGCACCAAGCCGCAAAAGGGCAAACGATAGCGCACTCAATGCTTGATGCTAATCGAGTAGGCGGGGCACCTGCCTCTTAATGCTTGTTGCGGGCGAGCGTAGCGAGCCCCTAGTCCTGGCTAGACGCCGCACAAATGGATCCTTGGCCTGTTGGGCTACTTGGGCGAGTAGGTCTGGATCGGTGAGCCGATCAACCAGTCTTCTTAGTGAACGCTGGATGCGCTCTTCATGTTTGGTAAGGACTCGCTCCACGTTATCATAATGAGCTGCCAAGGCGTGCTCTAATTCGGTCTGTTTAGTGTGTAGGATGCGTGCAACCGCGACGTTCTGCGATCCATGGTGCGAATCACGTAGCAGCATCTGGCGATCTGCTGCGTGACGGGCGCGTAGGCGAGCCAAATCATCTTGATGTGATTGCCGGATGCGCTCGCTCACAACCTCACTCACGCTCCAATTCAAATCCGCCAACGCAACCTGAGCCAGACTCGTTTGATCGGTCAGTTTATCAATTGCATCGAGGCGAATATCCTCGTCCATCGCCTTTAGAGCGACCTGTGCAAGGAGAGATTGGTCGGTGAGCCTGGAGACGGCACCTTTGCGTGCATCCCAATCTTCATCCTCTTGCGCAATCTGTGCAAGCACATCTTGATCGGTCAGCCTGGCGATAGCGATACGGCGCATATCGGCGTCTGTATTCATTTGGGCGATCTTGGCAAGATTCGCTTGGTCGGTGATTTGGCTAACGGCCTGCTGATCACTGGTGTATTTACAATAGAGGTAGCTCGTGCTGCTACAGCCGACTGCCATGAGGGCAAAAGCAAGGATCGTGATCAGTTGAAGAAAGCTTTTCATAGGTGTCCATAGGTGAGAGGGAGGCGGCGGTGCCGCCTAGTCCAAGATTATAGTCCAAGGGTGGGAGGTGGAAGGTTAGAGGTGAGAGGTTAGAGGTTAAAGGTTAAAGGTTAAAGGTAAGAGGTATCCTGCATTCCTCATTCTACATTCCACATTCTAGCGGCGCAGCCGCGTCACTGAGCCTTTTTGCCTGTGGGGACTTCGGCATCAATGGAAAGCAGCGAGGCTAGCAGTTTTGGGGTGATGTTGGCGGTGATGTCAAATGATTTTGAGCCGGCCTGATAGTGGATGTTGGTTGATTCAAGTAAATCAACCACAATCTTGGCGCGGCGCAAGTCTCGCGGAGAGGAGGCGCGGCGCAACTTTCGCAGTGAGGAGTCGGAGGTGGACTGTTGCATGAAATTCCCCTGAATAGCCATTTTTAAGCCAGTCGCCTGCATCTTGGCCAGAGCGGCGGCTTCGGCCTTTTTGTATGTCATCGTGGTGGTGGCCAGGAGGGTGTTTTGCGGCGTTTCTTTGGTTGCAACCATCATCGATTGAATGCCTGGCATGGATTCCTCGAGGTCAGACGTGGGCATGTCCCCAACTTGAAGAATGGCCAGACTCGTGGGGCGGCCTTGCTCTTGTGGGAGCTTGTCGACAAGGGTGCCTTTTGTCATCGGCGTAAAGGGCTTGGCGTAAATGCCTGTGCGATAGATAATGTAATCCGAGCCCGCCTTGGCCGAAATTTCAACGACGGCTTGATCTCCCGAGAGGGGGATATCAATCATAAAAGAGCCCGCAAAGGCATTCTCCTTGTCAAGCATGGTGGGCGCTTTGGCATTCTTTTGATTAGCCGAACAGATCTGATAAAGGGCCTTGAGGAGCTTGTATCCATCAAAGTCGCCACTGATGTAATACGAGGCACCGGAGCCTTTTTCATCAGCCCAAGCATAGGTCGCGAGATCGATGTATTCGAGGAGATCCTTTTGGGTCGTATCGATACCAGCATCTTTGAGCAACGTCTTGAAGCGCGGTTCGCATGCGGAGATGACTTCCGCAAGCGTCCAACCTGGCAAGGCCTCCTTTTTAAGGGTGAGTAAAAGGGGATTGGGCATCTTGCTCGTAGCCACAAAGCCATAGACCTTAGCATCAGCAGGGATAGACTTGAGCGCTTCTGCAGGACGATAGCCAGCAAAAGAAGTCGCCACGCTCAAAAGCGCAGCCGCAGCAACAATGAGGGAGAGTTTCATCATATGATTCCTTTTGTATGACACACACAGAGAGCACGATCTCTCAAACTGTGATTAGCCTATCACATTAGCAGCGCGAGCGCAAGCACAATCTCCTGATTTTATCCCTAAAGCGAGGCCGCTTCTCCGTATCTGCCAGATTGTGGTCACCTAATTGACCGAATTGTAGCCTAAGGAGACATGGGCGCCTGCGGCGGGCAGGTAGCGTGAGGACTGGGGGAGAGCGAGTCGAGGATGGCTAGTCAGGGGTGCAGGCGGGCTGTCTATCACTAAGGCCATTAAGGCCACTAAAGCCTCTACTGGCAGTCCCGCTCGCGTCAGCGAGCGGCCTGATGCGGGCGAGCGCAGCGAGCCCCTAGTCGTGGGAGTGGTGTGGGTATGAAAAAAAGGACCACTGGCGAACCAGTGATCCTTTTTGAGCATAGTGCCTGGGGCTTATTCAGCGACAGGGGCTTCAGCTTCGACAGCAGGTGCTTCGACGGCTTTGGGTGCAAGGTCTGCAACCCATTCGAAGATGCACATATCTGCTGCGTCACCGCGGCGTTGGCCAAGCTTGGTGATACGGGTGTATCCGCCATTGCGGCCTTCCATAGCAGGGACGACAACGTCGAAGAGCTTCTTGAGCGCTTCGGGGCTGCGAACGCGGCCTGCGGCGAGACGACGAGCTGCCAAGGTGCCCTTGCGAGCGAGGGTGACGAGCTTTTCGGCGTCTTTACGAGCTTCTTTTGCTTTTGCGAGGGTCGTCTTGATCTTACCTGAGATGATCAGGTTAGCGACGAGCATTCGCATGAGCTGTTCACGGTGTTCGGGTGAACGGCCAAACTTTTTGGCTACTTTCTTGTGGCGCATTGTAAACCACTCCTATTAATCGTTCTGATTCTTTTCGAGCAAATTAGTGTCAAACTTGTAACCGAGGTAGAGGCCCAATTCGACGAGCTTATCCTTGATTTCGTTGAGTGACTTTTTGCCGAAGTTACGGTACTTAAGCATATCTGCCTCGGTCTTGAGGGCCAATTCACCGACGGTGGTGATGTTGGCATTATTCAAGCAGTTAGCGGCACGAACGCTGAGTTCGATTTCGTTAACGCTCATATTCAAGATGCGCTTAAGCTTGTTACGGGCTTCGTCTTCTTTCTTTTCAGACTGCTCAAACTCGAGGACTTCTTCGCTGTAGTCAACGAAGACATCGAGGTGATGGCGCAGGATCGCTGCTGCGGTCTTCAAAGCTTCATCTGGGGAAACGCGGCCATCGGTCCAGATATCGAGCACGAGTTTCTCATAGTCAGTGCGCTGACCGACACGGGTATTAACCACGTCGTAGTTCACGCGAGAGACGGGTGAGAAGATGCTGTCAATTGGGATGACACCAATTTCGAAAGATGGGTCTTTGTTGCCTTCAGCAGGGCAGAAGCCACGACCAATACCGATGCGAGCACTGAGATTAAAGACACCGTCTACGTCGAGCGTAGCGATGACTTGATCAGGGTTGAGCACTTCGATGCTGTTATCGATAGCAAAGTCTGCAGCTGTGACGACGCAGGGACCGGTTTTCTTGATCTCCAACCAGCGGGGTTCGCGGGTGAAGCTCTTGAAAAGGACGCGCTTCAAATTGAGCACGATGTCCGTGACGTCTTCAGAGACTCCGACAAGAGACGTAAATTCATGGCTGGCGCCTTCGATCTTAACCGCCGTGATTGCGATGCCTTCGAGGGAGGAGAGCAAGACGCGGCGCAGGGAGTTACCCAGCGTGCGAGCGTATCCAATTTCAAAAGGTTCCGCAGTGAAACGGGTAAAGGTATCTGTAGCCGTATCCTCGTCACGCATGACGCGGGTAGGCATTTCAAAACGACTCAAACGAATCGGCATGTTTCCGTCCTTTCATCAGGCAGCGGGAGTTAACGGATTAACTCCCGGCACCGGCCATATTATTAACGAGAATACAATTCAACAATTGCTTGTTCGTCGATATTCTCAGGGATTTCGGAGCGTTCGGGGACGCGAGCAAAGGTGCCTGCGAGCTCGGATTCGTTCCATTCCAACCATGCGAAGGTACCCAAGCGGGGATTCTTCACAGATTCGACGACAGCAACCATCGACTTATCCTTTTCCCGCACGCCGACCACTTCGCCAGCCTTGAGGATATAGGAGGGGACATTGACCACTTTACCGCCGACGGTGATGTGACCGTGGGTGACGAGCTGACGAGCAGCTGCGCGGGTGGGGGCAATGTTGAGGCGGTAAACGACGTTGTCCAAGCGTGATTCGCACATTTGGAGCAACAATTCACCAGTCTTGCCTTCTTTAACTTGTGCGCGCTTGAAGAACAAACGGAATTGCTTTTCGAGCATGCCGTAGATGTACTTGGCCTTTTGCTTCTCGCGAAGCTGTTCGCCATATTCAGACATCTTGCGTTTGCGCTTTGCGCCGTGTTGGCCCGGTGGGTTGGGGCGGCGCTCAAAAACTTTGTCAGGACCAAAGATAGCTTCGCCGAAACGACGAGCGATTTTGGTACGGGGACCTGTATAACGTGCCATTAGACTTTCCTCCTTTTGCGAGGGCGACAGCCGTTGTGAGGAATCGGGGTGCAATCTTTAATCATTGACACGTGAATACCTACGGACTGAATTGCGCGAACGGCCGATTCACGACCGGCGCCAGCACCTTGCATTCTTACTTCGACTTCGTGCATGCCCATAGCAAAAGCTTGGCGTGCAGCATCTTGTGCAACCATGGTTGCAGCAAAAGCCGTGCTCTTACGCGAACCCTTGAAGCCAGCCTTACCAGCGGAGCTCCAGGAGATCACACCACCGCGTGCATCCGTGATGGAGACGAGGGTGTTGTTATAGGTCGCGCGAATGAACGCAATACCAGCGGGGATAACTTTGTTTTTCTTTTTCTTGTTGTCCACGACGACAGCAGACTGTTCGCCTTGGGCAAGAATTACCGCAGCTTCACTCATAGGCTTTTTGGCCTTTTCGGTTTCTGCGGGTTTTACTTCTTCTTCACTCATTATTCAGACCTTCGTTGTTACTTGGACTTGACTGCACTAACAGTCTTCTTAGCACCCTTACGGGTACGAGAGTTTGTACGTGTGCGTTGTCCACGAACAGGGAGACCACGCTTGTGGCGGGTACCGCGATAGGCACCGATGCTCATCAAGCGACGAATATTACCAGACACTTCACGGCGAAGGTCACCTTCGACACGGAAGTTATCCTGAATAAACGCCATAATCTGGCGGATTTGTTCAGGTGTAAGATCGTCTGCCTTAGTAGCAGGGTCGATCTTGCATGCTTCTAGGATCACGGATGAGCGCTGGGGCCCAATACCGTGGATGTAGCGCAAAGCGTATTCGATACGTTTGCGGCCGGGTACGTCAACACCCATTAATCTTGGCATGGTATTTTCTCCAATTAGCCTTGGCGTTGTTTGTGACGGGGATTCGTGCAAATCACACGGACCACCCCTTTGCGCCGAATAATACGGCACTGCTCACAGATGCGTTTAACAGAACTACGAACTTTCATGGCCTTTTCCTTCTTTAAAAAGGTCGACAATATATCCTATTTAGAGATAAATGTCTAGTAAAAAAAGCAGAAAATCTTAAAAAACTTTAGTTTAAGCGTCCTTTTTCCAAGGATCTTGCTCAAACCAAGGTGTTAAGATCTCTACTCCATCTTCGAGTAATGCCACGGCATACTCAAAATGTGCGGTCGGTTTCCCATCCCGCGAGACGACTGTCCAACCGTCTGCGAGCGTTTTGACTGCGGCTGATCCGAGATTGACCATTGGCTCAATGCAAAAGGTCATTCCGGGGCGCAAGATCGGTCCCTTACCAGGATTGCCGTAGTTTGGCACTGGGGGGTCTTCGTGGAGTTTGATCCCCACGCCGTGTCCGACATACTCTTTAACGATTGCACATCCACCCTTAGTAATGACTTTGCCCACGAGGCTAGAGATATCAGAGAGATGCTTACCTGGCTCGATGGCGAGGACGGCTTCTTCTAACGATGCTCTGGTCACAGCTAAGAGGTGATTGATTTCCGAACTGGCTCTCTGAGGACCGCCGACGATGATCGTCTTGGCATTGTCTCCAATAAAGCCATCATATTTCACGCCAACATCAAACTTGACGACATCCCCGTGCTGAAGGACTCGGGCACCGGGAATTCCGTGGATCAATTCTTCATTGACTGAAATACAAATACAACCAGGGAAACCACCGTAACCCAAGAATGCAGAAGAGGCTTTGGGGCCCATGTCTGCAATCGTGTCTCGGGCGACTTGATCTAATTCCGCCGTGGTCATGCCAGGCATCGCTGCGCGGCTGACGGCATTCAGCAAGTCTGCTGAATAGCGACCTGCTACGCGGATGCCGTCGATTTCACTTGGCGTCTTTAAGCGAATCATTTTAGTTGATTTCCTTTTTTGCGCTAATGACTTTGGCATCAAGATCGTTGCCATTGCCATCAATAGTGCGCAGCAGCCCCTTGTCGCGATAGTAAGCGATCAGGGGAAATGTTTGGGCGGCGTAGACTTCCAGGCGGTGCTTAACCGTCTCGGGTTGGTCGTCTGCGCGAGTAGCAAGGGCTGCACCACAGCGGTCACAAATGCCAGCTTGCTTAGGGGGGAGTGTGGTCGCGTGGTAGCCTTCGCCGCAACCAGGGCACACCAAGCGGCCACTGATGCGCTCGATGACGACGCTGTCCTCGACATCAAGCAAGAGTGCGCAGCGAATGGTTGCGCCTGCTTGAGTCAAAATGGTGTCGAGCATTTCTGCTTGGGGGAGCGTTCGAGGGAAACCATCAAGCAAGAGAGTCTTGGCTTGGGTTTCTGTCGAGAGGTAGTCGCCCACCATTTGAGCGATCAATTGGTCGGGCACAAGCTCGCCTTTGTCCATAAAGCTCTGAGCCTGGATGCCTGCTGCGGTACCAGCTTGAATGGCTCCACGGAGCAAGGCACCACTTGAGAGGTGCTTGACTGCATCACTGACCAAACGCGCAGCAACGGTGCCTTTACCAGAACCAGGTGCGCCTAAAAGTACAACGATATTCATCTTTTATTCCCTCGTAAATAAACAGGCTCGTCTTAGCGGCGGCCTTGGAGACGGCCATGCTTGAGGAAGCCGTCATAGTTACGCATCAGCAAATGAGATTCCATTTGACGCAAGGTGTCCAATGCGACCCCCACGATAATCAAGAGGCTCGTGCCACCAAAGAATGCCGAGATACTGTAGGGCACGTCACGTGCACTCAAGCCCAAAGGCAAGATAGCAATCACCACGAGTGCAATTGCACCGATCAAAGTCACGCGAGTCATCACGCTGTCGAGGTATTCTGCGGTGGCCATACCAGGAGCCACGCCAGGGACATAGGAGCCATCACGCTTGAGGCTATCAGAGATATTCATGGCGTTGAATTGCGTTGCGACCCAGAAGAAGCAGAAGAAGAGGATAAAGATTGCGTAGAGCGCAATGTGCGTCATGGTCGTGGGGGTGCCAATCGCATCGCCAATCACATGGATCGTATCCCAAGCACCGCCCTTAGGCAAGAACTTGATTGCACCAGGGATGATCATCAAGAGAGGGCCAGCAAAGATGATCGGCATGACGCCAGAGAAATTGACACGCAGCGGCAAGTAGGTTGCGCCACCACCATAAGAGGAGCCGCGAGCCACTTGACGAGTCGAGTGCAAAGGGATCTTACGCATACCTTGGGTGATCGCCACGGTGCCCATCAAGACGATAAAGCCAACAGCGAGCAAAAGGAGCAATTCCCAGACGGAGCCTTGAGCATCTGCCCCACCCCAACCGATATAACGACGCACAGCCTCGGTGATCGCCTGAGGCAAACGGGAGGTGATGTTGATCATGATGATCAAGGAGACACCATTACCGACACCACGAGCAGTGATTTGGTCTGCGAGCCACATGACAAACATCGATGCACCGAGCATGCTGATCACAGCGACCGTGTAAAAGATCATCGGATTGATCGAAACGAGCTGGATCCCACCAAAGCCGAGAGACTCAGGAGAGAGGAGGCCTTTGCAAAGAGCTGCGGATTGGAAAAGACAGATGCCGATGGTCAACCAACGGGTGTACAGGGTGATTTGCTTGCGGCCAGCATCGCCTTCGCGAGAGAGACGCTCGAGAGCAGGCACAACCGCCGTCATCAATTGAATGATAATCGAGGCAGAGATGTAGGGCCAGATGCTCATCGTACCCACAGAGCACTGAGTCAAAGCACCACCAGAGAAGGTATCGAGCCAATTCATGATCCCACCGCCGCCTTCGGCAGCAGTTGCGGCGATATTGGCTTGGAGCTCTTGGATAGCAGACCAGTCAATACCTGGAATCGGAATCATAGCCAATAGACGCGCAATGGCAACCAGACCAATCGTGAAGAGTACGCGGGAGCGGAGTTCGGGGATCTTAAAGACATTTGCAAATGTTTTTAACATAATAGGTGCACCTTAAATTAGAGCGGGTCTATAAATCAATCAAAATTAATAATGGGCTTAGGATATCATTTTTACGGATCAATATCAACTAAAATCAGTTAGTAATAGCCCTATTTCTCTTACTTTTATATCTTGAGAGGGGATATTCTCCCATTTAAAGGTATACTTTAGGCAGGAGAAGGCCTGTTAAGAGGCTTCTTTTAGTAAATCATATCTACAAAAAAGAGAATCAAGCTCCCTACCTAGAGCGGCAGGGAGCTTGACAAGCAGATCAATTAGATCTGTTCGCAAGTACCGCCAGCGGCCTCGATCTTAGCCTTAGCAGCTTCGGAGAAAGCGGCAGCCTTCACCGTGAGCTTCTTGGTGATTTCACCAGAGGCCAAAACTTTGACACCAGCAGTCTTTGAGGGCAAGCCGAAACCTGCAGCCAACATCACATCGATATCAACAATGGTGCCGTCTTCAAAGATATTGAGCTGGGCAACATTGACAGGATAGAATGGAATGCGGTTGGGGTTCTTAAAGCCACGCTTAGGCAAGCGACGCATCAAAGGCATTTGACCGCCTTCGAAACCGAGCTTTTGCTTGTGACCCTTGCGCTGGCCGGCACCGTTCATACCGCGGCTAGAAGTCTTACCGTAACCGGAAGCTTCACCACGGCCGACACGTTTGCGAGCTCTGCGTGCGCCTGGGACATTAGTAAGGGATGACAAATCCATGATAAAATTCCTTTATACAGGCTCAGCAGCGAGCTGCTGAGCCTATTCAAGATTAAGCACGCAAAGCTGCGATAGCTTCAGCCGAGCGGAGCTTGGTAAGAGCAGCCATCGTGGCCTTGACCACGTTGAGGCGGTTCTTGGAGCCTTGCGACTTACCGACGACGTTGTGCAAACCAGCAGCTTCGAGGACAGGGCGCATGCCACCGCCAGCGATGATACCAGTACCTTCAGGGGCGGGCTTCAACAAGATGCGACCGCCATCGCAAGCGCCAGTAACTTCGTGAGGGATCGTGCGGCCATCACGGCAGATGGTCACCATAGCCTTGCGAGCTGCTTCGCCACCCTTGCGGATTGCGTCGGCAACTTCGTTTGCCTTACCAAAGCCATAACCGACCTTACCATCGCGGTCACCCACGACGACAACGGCGGAGAAGCTAAAGCGGCGACCGCCCTTAACAACCTTGGAGCAACGGTTCACGAATACGACGTATTCTGCGAGGTTGCTTTCTTCGCGATTGAATTTTTCTTGGCTCACTTTGTTTCCTCCGTTTTAGCGGTGATGGCGAGGCCAGCTTCGACAGCAGCGTCAACGATAGTCTTGAGGCGGCCGTGGAATTTGAAACCAGCACGGTCGACGACGACGGTCTTGATGCCCTTTTCTGCAGCGACGCGAGCGGCGACTGCACCGAGGGTCTTGGCGCCTTCAACGTTGCAAGCAACCTTTTCTTTCAAAGAGGATGCCGAAGCCAAAGTGGTCATCGCAGCATCATCAATGAATTGCACATACATGTGCTTATTCGAGATGAAGATTGCCATACGAGGACGATCTGCGGTGCCGCCGCTGATGCGACGACGAATGCGCAGATGACGACGGGTGCGCTGTTCTTTACGGTTCTTTAAACTCATAATTATACTCCTACCCTGCCTTAAGCAGTGGTCTTGCCTTCCTTACGGCGGATGTTTTCACCCTTGTAGCGGATACCCTTGCCCTTGTAAGGTTCTGCAGGATAGTAGCTACGGATGCGAGCAGCAGCTTCACCGACGACTTGATTATCGATACCTTCGATTTTGATATTGACATCAGCCGTGACGGTCACAGTCAATCCTTCAGGAATGGTGTATTCCTTAGGTGATGCAAAGCCGAGAGTCAAAACGGCGATATTGCCCTTGACTGCAGCCTTGAAACCGGTACCTTCAATTGCCAATTCCTTGACATAGCCATCGGTGACACCGGTGATCATGTTGCGGAGCAAGGTGCGAGTCAAGCCGTGGAAGCTCTTTTGCTCGCGAGAATCGTTTGAACGGGAAACGGTGAGCTGGTCACCATCTTGCTTGACGATCATCCCTTTTTGGAAAGTACGAGAGGCTTCGCCCTTGGGTCCCTTGATCGTGACGATGCGATCGTCTTCGATCTTGATGGAGACGCCTGCAGGCACTGTAAGAGGTTGTTTACCAATACGTGACATTGTTAGTCTCCTAGATTACCAAATGACGCAAAGCAATTCGCCGCCGAGTTTGCGTTGGCGAGCGCTCTTGCCACTCATGACACCACCAGAGGTGCTGAGAATTGCGATACCCAAGCCACCGAGGACTTTGGGGATTTCCATGCTACCGCAAAAGCGGCGCAAACCAGGGCGAGAAATGCGTTCGAGGCCGCGGATGGCGGGCTCTGCTTTATCGCTATACTTGAGCTCAATGGTGAGCGTGCGTTGCACTTCGCCTGTGAGGCTGAAGTCAACGATGTAGCCTTCTTCTTTAAGCACGCGGGCGATGTCGCCCTTCATGCGAGAACCAGGCATAGAAACAGTCGCGTGACGTGCTTTTTGTGCGTTACGAATACGCACCAGCATGTCAGAGATAGGATCAGTAGTCATTGATAGTCCCTTTCTTACCAGCTGGCTTTAGTAACGCCAGGAATTTCGCCATTCAACGCCATTTCGCGGAAGCAGAGACGGCAGAGTTGGAATTTGCGAATAACGCTATGAGGGCGACCGCAGCGCTTGCAGCGCGTGTAACCACGGACGCCGAATTTAGGCTGACGATTCGCTTTAACAATCATACAGGTTTTGGCCATTGTTGTACTCCTTATTTACCAGCAAAGGGCATACCCAAGGCTTCGAGCAAAGCGCGAGCGCCTGCACCATCCTTGGCGGTTGTAACAAAGGTAATGTCCAAACCCGAATCGCTTGTGATAGCATTGATTTCAGGGAACGTGACATATTCTTTAAGACCCATGGTGTAGTTGCCAGCTTGGTCGAAACCACGCACAGGCACACCACGGAAGTCGCGGATACGAGCAAGCGTCACGTTAAAGAAACGTTCTGCAAAATCGTACATACGCTCACCGCGCAAAGTCACCTTTGCACCGATGACCATACCTTCACGGAGCTTAAAGTTCGAAATGCTCTTGTGGGCTTTGCAGAGGACAGCCTTCTGACCGGTAATTGCTTCCAAGTCACGAATGATCTGCTTCTGCTGATCTTTTTCCACGATACCGAAGCCCATGTTGATCACAATCTTGGTCAACTTTGGCACGAGCATCGTGTTCTTTACGCCAAGCTTCTCTGTGAGAGCGGGGACGATGTCATTCTTGTACTTTTCTTTCAAGTTTGCCATGATTACTCTCCTTTAGTCCAAGATCTTCTTAGAAGTCTTGAGCTGGCGAACGGTCTTGTCACCGTTTTGAATGCGGCTGATGCGAGAGCCTGCCTTTTTATCGGCATCATAAGGCATCAGATTCGACAAATTGATCGGCGCTTCGCGCTCGACAATACCACCCTCAGGGGTCGTTTGAGAACGACGGATGGTCTTTTTAACGATGTTAATACCTTCGACAAGGGCAGTACCCTTGGTAGGCATCACACGGAGGACCTTACCGGTCTTGCCCTTATCGGCACCGGCGATCACGTAAACCGTGTCATCTTTTTTAATACGTGCAATACTCATTTTTATTCCGTAACTCGCTACTCGCAACGACGCAGTTCGTAAAGCAGTGCTAATTCAACGGCTCGAAAGCCATCTTAAGCCCACGCTTACGTATTACGCGCGGCTACGAAGCGGCGTTTTGACTTACACTACTTCTGGTGCAAGTGAAACAACCTTCATTTGGTTCTTGTCGCGCAATTCACGTGCGACAGGTCCGAAAATACGTGTGCCCATTGGGTTCTTCTTAGCGTCAACAATGACGCAAGCATTTTGATCGAAACGGACAAACGTACCATCAGGTCTGGCGATAGGATGTGCAGTACGCACGATCAATGCCAAGCAAACCTGACCTTTTTTAACTGCACCGGTAGGAGCAGCATCGACAATTGAGACGCGGACAACGTCGCCGATGCGAGCGATGGTCTTACGTTGACCAAGCACGCGGAAGCACTTAGCAACCTTAGCACCGGTGTTGTCAGCCACAATCATTTTACTTTCGGCAATAATCATGACTATTTCTCCTCAATTGCGATTAAGCGCCAGCACTTAGTCTTGCTAAGAGGACGAGTTTCCATGATGGAAACGGTATCGCCGATCTGGGCTTTGTTTTCTTCATCGTGAGCGTGGAATTTCTTGAACGTCTTCACGATTTTGCCATAAAGAGGGTGGCGCATACGGCGTTGCACGCGAACGATGATAGACTTATCACCGCTCTTGCTGACCACAATCCCTTTACGGACTTTACGCATACCGCGGGTATTCGTTTGGGGGTCCATTATTTTACCACCTTTTGATTAGCGATCGTTTGGATTTGAGCAATATCCTTGCGCAAAGTAGCCAAGCGACGAGGCATTTCGATGCCATCTGTGGAGTTGTGCTTCAGGCGGAGATCCTTGAGCTCAGCTTGCTTTTCACGGCAGAGCTGTGCCAATTCTTCGGCGCTGAGATCTTTGATTTCTGCGATTTTCATCAGATATCCTTCGGGTTAGCGAGCGATCAGCTGAGTGCGGATGCCGAGCTTGGTGTCAGCGAGGCGGAGGCATTCACGAGCCAAAGACTCAGGGATACCGCCCACTTCAAAGAGGACCTTGCCAGGGAGAACGACGGCTACCCAGAATTCCGGGTTACCCTTACCGCTACCCATACGCACTTCGATAGGCTTCTTGGTCACAGGTTTGTCAGGGTAAATACGGACCCAAAGGTCACCCTTACGCTTCATGTGACGGTTAATAGCGACACGGCATGCTTCGATTTGTGTGTTGGTAACCCAACCACGATCGAGAGCCTTGATACCAAAATCACCATAAGCGAGTTTATCGCCGCTCGTTGCGAAGCCCTTACGGGATCCCTTGGAGACTTTACGGTGCTTGACGCGTTTAGGCATTAGAGGCATTACTTAGCCCTCCTTCCTCTGTCACCACCGCGAGAGGGGCGAGCAGGTTGGAAATCATCGCGCTTGCAGATCCAGACTTTGATGCCGATCTTACCAGCAGCGGTGTTTGCTTCGATGAAACCGTAGTCGATATTGGCACGGAGTGTGTGCAAAGGCACTTTGCCTTGCTTGCTCCATTCCACGCGAGCGATTTCAGCGCCATTGATACGGCCTGCGCAACGCACCTTGATACCATCACAGCCCAATTCCATTGCGGTCTTTTCTGCACGCTTGATAGCACGCTTAGCGGTGATACGGTTTTCGATTTGTTGTGCAATGCTTTCAGCGACGAGCTGTGCATCGGCGTCCGGGCTACGGACTTCGTGGATGTCAAGATAAACTTCTTTACCGGTGCTCTTGGAGAGCTTGGCCTTGAGCTTTTCAACGTCTTGGCCCTTGTGGCCGACGATGATTGCGGGGCGCGCGGAGAAGAGGTTCACGCGAACGCGGTTTGCGAAGCGTTCGATAACGATCTTAGAGATTGCAGCTCCTTGGATGGACTCACGGACGAGCTTGCGAATTTTGTCATCCTCGGCGAGCAATGTGCCGAAGTTTTCTTTCTTCGCAAACCAGCGGCTTTGCCACTGTTTCGTGAGGGCCAAACGGAAGCCAATCGGATTTACTTTCTGTCCCAAAATATGCTCCTTGTCTTACTGACCATCAGTCAGAATGACTTTGACATGGCTGAGCTTTTTCTGAATCGGCTTCGCGCTGCCACGAGCGCTGGGCCAGAACCTACGCATACGCGTGCCTTCGTCGAAAACGCAAGTCTTGACGACGAGCTTTTCGGGATCGAGAGACGCGTTGTTCTTTGCATTCGCTGCTGCTGAGCGCAAAGTTGCACCCAAGCTCTTGGCAGCTTTCAAAGAACTGAAGTCGACGACGTTCAACGCATCTGCCAAAGCCAAGCCCTGGACCTTGCGGGCCAAAGGACGAGCCTTGCGAGCAGAAATGCGGACGTTACGAGTGATGGCTGTTACTTCCATATTACTTCTTGCCTTGATTACTTCACAGCCTTGACGGTGTGGGCGCCGTGCGCCTTAAACATACGAGTCGGGGCAAATTCGCCAAGACGGTGACCAACCATGTTTTCGGTGATGAAAATAGGGAGGTGTTGCTTACCGTTGTGGATAGCGAATGTATGACCGACAAACTCTGGCAATACCATGGAGCGACGAGACCAAGTCTTGATCGGCAATTTCTTGCCGGACTCATTCATCTTCTCCACTTTGCGCATGAGAGAGGCCTCTACATAGGGCCCTTTCTTAATAGAGCGTGCCATGAATTACTTTCTCCGCTTTACAATGAAGCGATTGCTGTTCTTACGACGGCTACGGGTCTTGCCACCCTTAGCCAACTTACCCCAAGGTGAGCGAGGATGCTTGCCACCAGAAGTGCGGCCTTCACCACCACCCATAGGGTGATCGACAGGGTTCATCGCCACACCGCGAACGGTCGGGCGGATACCCAGCAAACGTTTACGACCAGCCTTACCGAGTTTGACACCGCGCCAATCGCCAGCGCCAACGTGGCCAATAGTAGCCATGCAAGCAGCCAAAACGAGGCGGATTTCGCCGGAAGGCATCTTAAGAGTAGCCATGCCATTGTCACGGCCCATCAATTGGCAACCATTACCCGCAGAGCGAGCGATTTGGCCACCCTTACCGGGAACGAGCTCAATGTTATGGACAGTCATCCCCATTGGGATGTTTGCTAAAGGCATTGCATTGCCGACAACCGGTTCTGCCTGGGGACCAGACATCACTGTTGCACCGACGACGAGACCTTCGGGCGCCAAGATGTAGCGCTTTTCGCCATCAGCATAGTTCAAGAGAGCCAAGTTAGCCGTACGGTTAGGATCGTAGCAGATTGCAGCAACTTTAGCAGGGATACCTGCCTTATTGCGCAAAAAGTCAACGATACGATAACGACGACGAACGCCACCGCCACGATGACGGATGGTGATACGGCCCTGGTTATTGCGTCCAGCTGTGCTATTCTTAGCGACAGTCAAAGATGCTACTGGCTTATCCTTAGAGAGGTGCGAGCGATCTTGTGAGACGCGGAAACGCATACCTGCGCTTCTGGGTTTATAGGTTTTAAGCCCCATGGTTATCTTTCCTCTGGTCTTAAACGGTTTCAATGCGTTCGCCATCCTTGAGGGTGACAATCGCACGTTTCCATGCTGGAGTCTTGGTCATGTGACGAGTGCGTGTGAGCTTGTTCTTACCCTTGTAGTTTTGGGTCTTCACTGCCACGACGTGCACGCCGAATTGAGCTTCGACTGCCTGACGGATTTCGATCTTGTTCGCCTTGGGGGAAACAACGAGCATGTACTGGTTGTTCTGAGCAAGGGCTGCGCCCTTTTCAGTCACAGCGACTTTTTTAATAACGTATGCCTGTTGCATGGATTAGTCCTCCGCCTTGTTAGGGATACGGGCCATCAAGGCATCAAATGCCTTAGCGGTGACCACGATATTCTTGAAGCGGCAGAGCATGTAAACGTCCACGCCGCTAACATCGCACATATTCACAAAAGGAATGTTGCTTGCTGCGTAGAAGAAGTTTTCATTGACTTCTGCATCATCAACTTCGTTACCAACGATCACGAGGCAGCTACGGTCAATGCTCATATTTTTGAACATTGCAACAGCTTGCTTCGTCTTAGGGGTATCGAAAACCAAGTTTTCAACAACGGTGATTTCACCAGCTGCGACCTTGTCGCTCAAAGCGCGACCGAAAGCAAGAGCTGCGACCTTTTTGTTGATCTTTTGGCTGTAATCACGCGGCTTGGGGCCGAATGCGATACCGCCACCACGCCAAACGGGGTTGCGTGTGGTACCAAAGCTTGCGCGGCCAGTACCTTTTTGCTTCCAAGGTTTTTTACCAGAACCAGCGACTTCAGCCTTGGTCTTGGTGGAAGCGGTGCCTGCGCGCCAGCCATTCATAATTGCGACGACTGTGTCTTTAACAGCCTGTTGACCCTTATCAAGGATCAAGATGCTATCTTCGACGCTGCGTTCGCCTGCAGTTTGACCTGCAGCATTAAATACTTTAAGTGTACTCATTACTTGCTTGCCTTCTTCAGAGCCTTGGTAACGATCACAGTACCGCCGTTAGGGCCGGGAACTGCACCGTGGACCAGAAGCAGGTTTTCTTCACCGAGGACCTGTACAACCTTGATGTTTTGAGTTGTACGAGTAACAGAGCCCATATGACCAGGCATCTTTTTACCCTTTTGAATCCAACCGGGGAGGTCGCGAGCAGCCAAGCCGCCAGGGCGACGCTTGGAGTGACCACCGTGGGTCATAGGACCGCCACGGAATCTGTAACGGCGCACAACGCCCGCGAAACCGCGGCCCTTTGTGACAGCCTGGACGTCAACAAACTTGACGCCTTCAAAGATCGCTGCAGTGATCGTATCGCCAACCTTAACCTCGTCTTCAGTATCGGGTGTGAATTCACGCAAAATGCGGCATGCGCTCACTTCGGCCTTTTCAAAACGGGTACGCACGGCCTTCGTGAGGCGCTGTGCTTTCTGTTCTTCAAAACCGACTTGGACAGCCGAATAGCCATCAGTTGCGGCAGTTTTCACTTGCACAACTGGGCACGGACCCACTTCGATTACTGTTACGGGCACACTATGACCCTGGTCATTATAGACCTGAGTCATTCCAACTTTTTTGCCAATTAAGCCTTCCATGGTGTCATCGTCCTTAAATACGGATGTTAATATCCACGCCGGCGGGCAAGTTCAATTTCTTGAGCTCATCGACTGTTTTAGCCGTGGGCTTTTCGATGTCTAGCAACCGCTTGTGGGTGCGCATCTCGAATTGATCCATGGACTTTTTGTCCACATGCGGGCTGCGGTTTACCGTGAAGCGTTCAATACGGGTTGGCAATGGGATTGGACCAACCACGCTTGCGCCTGAACCTTTAGCAGTATCGATAATTGCACCGACTGCTTGGTCGAGTACGCTGTAATCATACGCTTGCAAACGAATGCGAATTCGCTGACTTTGCATTCTACTTACCTGTTGAGTAATTGTTCTTTAACTGCCTGGGGAACGATTGCAAAGTTGCCGGTTTCCATCGTATAGTCGGCACGTCCGCGTGAAAGCGTACGGATTGCAGTGGCGTATCCAAACAGTTCTGCCAAGGGCACTTGAGCTTTGATGTGTTGCAGGGTGTCCTGCATATCCATCTCACCCACTTGACCTCGGCGGCCAGTAATGTCTCCCATGATTTCACCGACATAATCAGGTGGCGTCACGATGTCGAGAGACATGATAGGCTCCAGTAATTCAGGGCAGGCAGCCATAGCTGCTTCTCTAAATCCCATAATGGCCGCGCTTCGAAAAGCGACGTCTGTAGCCGTTTCTTCTTCTAAATAGACGCACTCTGTCACAGTTACCTGCACATCTACCATTGGGTAGCGTGCTAAGACCCCTGTAACGAGTCCATCTCTTAAACCGCCCTCTATAATAGCAGAAGCCGCCGAAAAAGGCAAGCGCTTTTTTGCACTATTTGCGATTATTACTTGATTTCCTTGACCACGAGGGAGTGGTTTAACCTCGATCGTCAGCTGAGCATAGTTATGCTTGCCGGCAAAATCACGGTCAAAGGTGTAAGTAATAGCGGCAGGTTTCGCAACGGTTTCATAGTATGAGACCATCGGTTTACCCGTATTAGCTGCTACGCGAAACTCTCTCTTGAGTCGATCAACGAGGATCTCCAAGTGAAGTTCGCCCATACCGCTGAGGATCATTTGACCAGTCTCGTCGTCTACACGAGTTTGACAAGTCGGATCTTCCGCGGAAAGTGATTTCAGTGCCTCGACAAGCTTATCCTTGTCGGCCGTGGACTTGGGCTCGATCGCCATAAACATCACCGGCTCGGGCAGGTTGATATTCATCAAGGCGATCGGATTATTTTCTGGGCACAAGGTGTCGCCCGTGGTAGCTTCCTTAAGGCCGATCACTGCGCCAATGTCTCCAGCGCCCAATGTCTCGACCTCGGTTTCGCTATCGGCGCTAATGCGCACAAGCTTCATCACGCGTTCACGCTTCTTCAAACGCGCATTATAGACATTTTGACCGCGCTTGATCTCGCCGCCATAGACGCGCACGAAAAAGAGGCGTCCCACATAGGAGTCTGTGGCAATCTTAAAGACCAACGCCGAGAAAGGTGCCTCAGCGGTTTGCTCAACCTTGACCATTTCGCCAGTCTTGAGCGACTCAGCAGTGATGGTATCACGGTCAAGCGGAGCAGGCAAGTAGTCCACTACCCCATCGAGGAGCAGTTGCACGCCCTTATTCTTGAGCGAGGAGCCACAAAAGACCGGCACCATCGTCTGAGCGATCACCGCACGACGCATTGCTGCGCGAATGGCATCCACAGACTGATCGGGATCTTCCAAATAGGCATCCAAAAAGGCCTCATCAGCCTCGGCGAGTGATTCCAAGAGTGCTTCACGCATTGATTCTGCCTCAGCCGCATAGTCAGCCGGCACGGCAGATTCCGTAAAGCTACCCTCTTTATCATCAGAAAATGTACGGCAAGTCATCGTAATCAAGTCAATGACGCCAGTAAAGGTATCCGCAGCACCAATTGGGAGCGTAGCTGCCACTGCTGGGGCATTGAGCTTTTTGCGCATATCCTCAATCACACGCGTAAAATTCGCACCCATGCGATCCATCTTATTGACGAATGCAATGCGAGCGACATTGTAGCGATTGGCTTGACGCCAGACGGTTTCGGATTGAGGTTGCACCCCGCCAACTGCGCAAAAGACTGCAACAGCTCCATCGAGCACACGCAAAGCGCGCTCAACTTCAATGGTAAAATCGACGTGGCCAGGGGTATCGATCAAATTGATTTGGGTATCTTTCCAAGCGCAAGTGATTGCGGCTGAAGTGATCGTGATGCCACGCTCCTTCTCTTGGATCATCCAGTCGGTGACAGTATTGCCATCATCGACATTACCCACGCGGTGCGTGGTCCCTGCATGAAAAAGAATACACTCAGTGGTTGTCGTTTTACCCGCATCAATATGTGCGACGACGCCAATGTTTCTAATTTGTTGTTGAGTGTTATCCATTACAGGGGTCCCAAAATCAATTTGTCAAAGAACAAAAATACCTAATTACTTCTAAAAAGTCCTTGCAATATAGCACACCCCCCCAAGGAAAGCAAGCGTAAAATGCACAAAAGTGCCAACTTTTTTCACTTTTCTTTCAAAAATCCCCTTAGAAAAGCGCGAAGCACCCCCACAGGACAGCCAATTATCTCCCGCAGAGAGGGAGGAGGCTGCGCCTCGAGTGAACAGTGGACAGTGTACAGTGCACAGTGGCGGTCTGCGGCGGGCGGGAAGCGTGGGCGCAGGCAGGCTCGCAGGACGCGCTGTCTGAGTAAACTCAGCACAGAACTCGCCTCGCTGTGCTCGGCTCTCCTTGGTGGCCTGCGGCCACGGGTAGCTGAGCGGGTAGCGGATCGAGTCAGCGGTCAACTAGGAGGCGTAGCCTCCTGCCTCTCAGCGGGAGATACTCTGGCAGTCCTGCGAGCGGAGCGAGCCATACACGACCGTAGGTCGTTCCCGCACGGCGAGCTTGCGAGCCGTCCCCGCACAGGCGCAGCCTGTTCCCGCACCGCCGTAG
>CAYZIC010000026.1:0-27887 GCA_964478335.1 uncultured Lentisphaeraceae bacterium
AGAATTACTAAAGATTTCTTAGCCTACTGCGACATTTATTGTTGCAATTTACCATTGCGTCACTTAAAAAGACACCGAAATCATTTTTTATGAGGCACTAAAATTGACCGTTGAGTCAAATAAAAAGACGCCATAACAAAGAGAGGAAATACACTGGTGACTGTTTGATTTAATGGCTAAAATAAGGCTTGAGGGTATTGTTAACAGTGACGAGTCCTCTTGCGAGTGGTGCTCAGATCGCTCGCAAGTCTACGGCGGAGCGGCTATGAGAGCTAGAATGTGGATTGTCGATTGCCATCCATTTAATTGCCCCCCTTAATCGGACACACCAAAAGTTTCCACAGCCCAGTCCCAAAAGGCACTAGGCCGTTTCGTGGCCTAGAATAAACAAGATGCTTCTTGACTTTAGGGAGCTTTTTATGGTATGGTATAAGCAAATTTGAGCTTTAAAGGATTTTGAATGTGAAAAGTAAGGTGCGCAGGATTGAGCGGCTGGAGTCGTATTTAATTAAATTGATCCAACAGGAAGGAGCTGATCAGGTCGAGGATCGGGGTCTGAAGGTGTTGCTCTTTGTCTTGATGTGCTTCTCTAAGCTTTATGAGGCAGTCGTGCGATTGCGCTTGGCCTGTTTTAACTGGGGTGTGCTGCGGCGGTACCCTTTGGGGTGTCAGGTGATCAGTGTGGGCAATGTCACTGCTGGCGGGACTGGTAAGACTCCAGTGGTGGAAAAGTTTGCCCGGGCTCTCCAAAAGCAGGGACGCAAGGTCGCCATCTTGAGCCGAGGCTATCGTAAAAAGGAGTTGCCGTGGTATCAGCGGCTTTTCTCTGAACAAATCGAGCCGCCGCGTGTGGTGAGTGACGGCAAGCAAGTCTTGTTGGATTCTGAAATGGGGGGTGACGAACCCTACATGTTGGCGACGAATTTGCCCGGTGTGGTGGTCTTGGTGGACCGTAATCGTGTGAAAAGTGGCCGTTATGCAATTAAGCATTTTGGATGTGATACGCTAATTTTGGATGATGGATTTCAATATCAAAAATTGAAACACAGCCACGATGTTGTTTTGGTGGATAAGACGAATCCATTTGGTAATGGTAATCTTTTGCCACGTGGAGTCTTGCGTGAACCGATGCAAAATATCAAACGGGCTGACTTTATTTTTATCACCAAGTCTGATGGTCAAAGTGAACGGCTACGACAGCGTATCCATGCGCTCAATCATCGTGCGGAAATCATCGAATGTCGCCATGCTCCACGCATTCTAAAAAATGTTTACGCCCAGGGCGATAAACCGCTTGAGTGGTTGCGGGGTAAAAAGGTGATGGCACTTTCAGGGATTGCCGTGCCGCAGAGCTTTGAGAAGTTTTTGCGGGGATATGGTGCGACGCTCATTGAATGTGTGCGCTATGCTGACCACCACCGCTATGCCACGCAGGAGGTGATTGATGTGATCAATCGAGCTGCAAACCAAGGGGCGGCGGCTTTGATTACGACAGAAAAGGATGCCGTGAGATTTCCTAAGCTTGCCTCGATACCAATCCCGGTCTACTATCTGCGGGTCGATATCGAGATCCTTGACGGCGCAGAAAATTTCGAAGAGGCCGTGGATCATATCTGCTTTAAGCGAGCAAGTGCACCAAGCAAGTGCGCCACTCAAGACGAAGGGCTCCCAAATGAAGCCCAGTGAGCAAGCCACGAGCATGGGCGATCCTCAAGGGAGCTCTATTTTGTCCAAGGCTTCTGTCGTCAGTGCGATGACGGCTATTAGCCGTGTGGTGGGGCTGTTGCGTGAATTGCTCATGGCGCACTTTTTTGGTACAAGTGCGGTGCAGTCGGCTTTTGTAATTGCGTTTCGTATTCCGAACCTCTTTCGTCGGCTCTTTGGCGAAGGGGCTTTGGGGGGAGCGTTTACGCCAGTATTTGTCGAGATTGTGGAGCGTGAGGGTGTTGAACGCGCCTCCCTATTTGCTGGGCGGATCATTGGTCTGCTGCTGATGGTGATGGGGGTGATGGTTTGCTTGTTGATGGGGGGGACCTATCTCTGTGAGGGATGGTTAGAGCCAGGAAGCCGGTGGATGACCATTTTACCGCTGATGCGGATTATGCTTCCTTATTCTATATTGATTTGTGTGGCGGCGATCCTCTCGGCGATGCTTTATGCGCGGGGGAGATTTGCTCGACCGGCATTGACTCCAGGGGTCCTCAATCTGATTTGGGTGGGGGTCTTGGTCGGCATTTGTCCTTTTGTCGCTCCTGACCAGATGACGAGAATCATGGTGGTCTGTTGGGGAATCTTGGTGGCAGGAGTGATCCAGGTGGCGTTTCAATTGCCGGAATTGCGGCGATTGGGAATCCACGTGGGGGTCTCAGTTAGGGGCTGGAGGCAGTCGATTTATGTGAAACGCGTCTTGCTCTTGATGGCTCCAGCAGCACTGGGGATTGGCCTCTCTCAAATCAATATTTGTATGGATGGCTGGCTTGCCTACTATGCTGCAGAATGGGCTCCCGCTGCCCTCGAATACGCTGATCGTATTATCTATTTGCCTCTGGGGATGTTTGCCACGGCCTTTATGACGGTCTTGTTGCCGACCTATTCGCAGCAATATCAGGCACAGCAGATTGATGCAATGAAAGAGACGTTGATTAATGCGTTGCGTAATTTACTTTTTTTAATGATCCCTATTACTCTTGGTTTAATCTGTTTTTCGCGTGAAGTGATCGAGCTGATCTACCTGTGGAAAAATGGTGCGTTTAATAGTGAGTCGGCACTCTATACCGCTCGAGCCATTTTGGCCTATGCGCCAGGGTTGGTCGTATTCTCTATTGGCAAGTGTGTGGTACCGGCATTTTACGCAATGCAGGATTTACGCACGCCAGTACGGGTTTCGGTGATGGCTGTAGTGCTCAATTTTGCGATGAATGTCACGGCAATCTTTGTCTTACCTTATGGATGGGCTCATGCTGGAATGGCCTTGTCGACGGTGCTGTCGAGCTTATTCTCAACTGTGATTTTGTCAATCTTATTGTCTCGGCGCATCGGTCACTTGGGGGCGAAGGCTATTGGGCAAACAGCGGGCAAATTACTGGTGGCGAGTGCGGTGGCTTGTGGGGGGATGGTTGTGCTCTATCAAGCAATTGCTCCATGGATGGGCGAGGGGAAGCTCTATGACTTGTTGCACCTCTCACTGCCTGGGACAATCGGCGGCATGCTCTATTTGGCGATCCTGTATGGCATCGATCGTCAAGGTTTAATGGATTTACTGGCGGCATTGCCCCTTAAAAAGTTGAAAAGGAAATGATCGTAATGGCTCAAAAAATTTGGATTGCAGCAGGTGGCACGGGTGGACACATCTACCCAGGTTTGGCTGTAGCGGATGCGCTACGTCATGCGGGGCATGAGGTTGTTTTGTGTGTGTCAGGCAAGCGCCCTGCAGAACGCCACGCCCTCGAGGGCTGGAGGGGGCAATCTTGCATCTCTGGTGCGCGGCCAATGCGACACGTCCTGGCTAATCTGCTGGCTGTAGTGCGTTGCTATCGAGCAATCAAGCGAGATCGACCTGATTGCCTCTTTTCGACGGGAGGCTATACCGCCTTTGCGCCGGTGATGGCCGCTCGCCTCCTCGCTATCCCTGTCGTCCTCCATGAGGCGAATGCTTTTCCAGGAAAGGCGATTCGATTTTTTGCTCGACGATGCCAGCTCAAGGCATTGGCCGTCAGCTTTGAGGAAACCGTGGCGAGAATCCCTGAAAAACAAGCTACGGTTACGGGTTTCCCTATTCGTCAAGACTTAGTCAAGCGCGTCCTTGCTGCTCGACAAGTGCGTACGACTGACCCAGAGCGTCCCATGACCTTTTTGATAACTGGCGGTAGTCAGGGCGCACACTGGGTGAATGAGACTCTTGCTGAGGCTTTTTGCATGATTGCGCAAATGAATCTTGGGAAGTTTCGGTTGATTCACCAATGTGGCAAACTGGACGAACTCGCCCTCAAGGCTGTCTATTCGCGCGCTGGGATTGATGCTCTGGTCGTCCCCTATATCCAAGACATGGCAGAGGCTTATGCTCAGGCCGATTGTGTCTTTGCGAGAGCGGGTGCGGGGACCTGCTTTGAATTAGCCGCCTGCCAACTGCCTGCGGTCTTTTTCCCATTGCCAACCGCTGCCGACGACCACCAAACCTTTAATGCACAAGTCTTAGCAAATGCTGGTGGGGCTCTTTGCCTTAATCAACGCACCACGACCGCAGCTGATCTATTTACCCTCTTGCAACAATTTCTTCATGCCCCTGAGATCATTCAAGAGATGGCCGATCAACTCAAATCATTGCCCACGCACCCCGCAATAGAACGACTCGTGGCTACCATTTTAGAGGAACCCAACGCATGAATCGATTATTACTCCTGCTCAGCTGCCTCATTGCCTCGACATTGCTTGCGCAATCGCCCCAACCGCCCAAAGGCCCAGATGTCTACACCATGCAACATCCTGAGGTCCTCAACCAGTATACAAGCCCGATCTGGATCGATGCGAACAAAAAACAGATCCATCTCTTGGTTGAAGCAACTGGCGTACCCAAAGGTTACGAAGCCGAATACCTGCTCATCGGCAAGTTGAGTGATCGGGCGTATGAGTCATTTGCGATAACATGGGCCAATCCATCGGATATTACCCAGGCGATGACGACTCTTGGTGTCCCCATCGGTCAGCACGCTGACAGTACCAAGGGGCTTTCCGTCGCCCGAGGAGAACGCTTCACCTTGAGCTTTAAGCATCTTGATGGCAAGGTTCTCACCGATTGGGTCGTGCTCAGCGACCCCCGCACCCAAAAATCATTTGAGGTAGGATTCCCGTGGGTGGGGGGGGGGCAGACGATTGATATGACGATGCCAGCGAGCATTGTGCCGGGCTATACCGAGCGTATCTCTCTCTTTGGGTTACCCTATCACGCCGAAAAGGGCCAAGCGTATGGGTCGATTCGTGTGAATCAATCCTTTGAAATGGGGACTCCTCTAATTGCAACCTTGACCTGGCAGCAACTCCCCTCTGGCAAGCCTAGAGTCTGTCAAGTCCCCCTTGCGCTTACCCCTAAAACCCTGAGCGCTCCAGACGAATTGCTCCTCCAGTTAAAACAGTTGAGCCAAGCCCAACAAGATACCTTTATACAAGTTGACTTTGCTGATGACTTAACGATACGCCAGGCTAAAGGGTTAGCACAAGTCTTGATCGCCACTCAAAAGCAAAGCGACTTCCACTTTGATCAGCCCAATCTGGGCAACCCATTTATACGCGCTTTTTTGCCACAAGAGAGCTGGCGTAGTCGCCAAGATAGACTCTTTCAACCCTGGGAGGTGCGTATTGCGCCTGCGGAAAAAGGTTGCGGCTACCGCTATACCTTGACACACATCCAAGAGGATTGGTCTGGCGAAAACATAGACCCTCGCTTAGTCGCCAAAGACTATCCCTTTACATCGTGGCAAGAATTGCTCACGCTGACCCAAGCAATCCATAAAGAATCCTTTAAAATGGATACGGTGCTATTCTTTGTGCCTGCAGATTTGCCCGTCGGCGAGCTCAAGCGTGCACTTCGCGTCATTCAGCAATCACTACCTGTCATTTGGATCTTTACTGATGAATCGTAAAAGTGGCTTAAAAATCCTCATGAATGTTGTCTGGGTCGTGATGATTCTGGCGATTGCGGCGAGCTTGCGCATTCCGCGCCTCACCCATCTTGAGGTGACCGATACCGAGGTTCCGCATCTCCTCCAGATTGCCTCTCTAGCAGAGACGGATCTTTTATTAGCGGAGTCACACGGTGTCCTCGGTAATGAGGTGAGGTGCTTTCATCAAATGACTGCGCCCCTGGTGCGCTTTTTCTCCATGCGAGACAACCACTATTCTCTGCGCGCCTATCGCTGGTCGGCAATGCTCTTCCCGTTGCTGGCGCTCCTCTTTGTCCCATTGTTTGGCCTCATGCGTAGGCAGGGGCTCTTTGTCAACGAGGTGAGCGTCGGCATGGCGATGCTCTTTATGGCAGTCTCGCCCACACTCTGCGCAGTGAGTCGAACCGTGACACCAGACAACGTGTTGCTCTTTATTATGGGGGGCGTTTTGGTCGCTAATCGTGCTTATGTGCAATGGCCATCTCTGGTTGCGGTCTTTTTTGTAGGTGCGCTATTGGCTCTAGGCGTTGCGGTCGATGGTCACTTTATCGTCTTTGTGATCGCCTTTTTTCCTGCGGTCTTGATTGGCGCAGGGTGGAGTCGGTTGACCATCTATTGGCGTTCGCTCCACGTGGTGATCGGTATGGTAGTCCTTGCCGCACTGAGCTACGCGCTCGCTCCGCAGAGTTGCTTGAGTCTCGATGCGATTCACGCCTCTTGGCAAGGAGGAGCAGTCTGCCAATGGCTGACTGCTCAGCTCTCACCGACTACGCTCATCGTAAGTGTGCCCATAGTGCTCTTGCTCATCATAACCTGTGTTTGGGGGTGGATTCGAGATGATCATCGCATGGTGCGCTTTTACTCTATTTATCTCCTGTTTGTCTGCCTCATTGCTTGCTTTGATGAGGGATTCTTTGAGGTCGGATATCCCATTTTGCTCTCTTTTGTCTTGATGTTAGCGGGCAATGGCGTGGGCATTTTGTTTGAGATTCTAGAGTCGCGCCGAGGAGCGCTTGCTGCACAAATCGCCGTCATGGCGATTGCTCTCTCCTGGGTCGCGGGGCAGATCATCACAACCATTCATGACTTAAAGCAGATCCCGCCAACCGGCCTCAGTGAAGTAGGGCACTATCGTAAGTTGATTTTAGAGCCTACGCAAACTGCGTATCCCAATGTGTTGGTTTCTCTCTCCGAACCATCCCGCAGTCAGCTTTTGTGGCAGATACGCTTTGCTCATACTGTATTGACTGCTCCTCCTAACACCATTCCCCCGGCACTCCTCTCACCCGGCATCCTCTTTGCCGATATCGATCAACAAGCCACACTCTCCAAACAATTCCAAGGGCTCGTCTTTGAAACGATCCGCCTCTCACATCAGCATCAAATCCTTGTGGCCTATCCCAAAGGTCGCCAATCTCTTATTAGGAAATAGCTATGACTCGCTCACAGATCCGCCATGGGCTCTTTGCTCTAACCATCGTAATCGGTATTTATTTAATCTATCCGACGATCGGCTACACCATCTACCACCTCAATGATCCCACTGAAAATATGGCTTATGCGTGGCTTGTCCCTATCGGATCAATCCTCCTAATCTCGATGCGCCGCAAGCAAATCCTCTCAAGCTTAGGCAAACCCGAATGCCTCCAAGCGCTCATTCCTCTCTTGATTATGATGGGTTGTTTTCTCTTTGGAGAACGCGGCGGTCAAGGGCGTCTTTCGCAGATGGCATTGGCGTGGAGTGTCTTACTTTTCCCATTTGCCTTTTATGGTTGGCGTGCAGCGCGCTGGTTGATTTTACCGGCATTCTTCTTGATGTTTATCATCCCCATTGACTTCCTCGACAGCTTGACCTTTGGCTTACGCATGGTGACCGTACACCTCTCTACAGCCGTGCTCAATGGCGTGGGCATTGCCGTGCAAAATGTCGGCACTGCGATTCACTCGACTTCTGCAGCTACGCCTTTTAGCTTAGATGTCGCAGATCCATGTAGTGGTATTCGCTCGCTCTTTGGCATTATGGCTTTTACTGCCCTCTATGGTGCCTTTGTCTTGCGCCGCAAACGCTCCCGCTGGATCCTCTTTCTTGCATCATTCCCACTAGCGATGGTGGGTAATGTAATTCGTCTTTTCTTAACCGGTGTAGTAGCCTCCATGGGAGGTCAAGCGGCGGGGATGACCTTGCATGATCATGCCCTCTTTGTAATTGGTCCGATCACCTTCCTCTTTGTCTTTCTCATCTCGGACTTTTTGGCCAACCGCGAAAAGAAATATCCCCCGCCTCAGCCCGAGCTAGCCCCGTGCGCTACGGAGGTCACTACGCGTGATCTTGTGCTGCTGACAACCATCCCGGTGGTGATGGTCGCAATTGCGGCTTGGTTGGCACTCTCGGGATCGGTGCAATATGATGCCAATGACTTTGTCGTGCGCACGCCGCCGATTTTGCAGGGATACACCATGCGCTATCCCGCATTTTGCCAAAACAAAGCCTGTCTCTATTCGGATGCTTACGCACACCCTCAAAGCGTCAAGCCCATCCCGTGCCCTCTGTGCAAAGGCGAAATGCGCAACTTCTCCTATGCAGAATACTCCATCTTGCCTCGTGACACACGCTTGATGAAAGCCGACTACGTCAATGGCTATGGCGATGTCTACCACTGCTCGATCGTCATCGCTGGTCAAAGCCGTGGATCGATTCACAGACCGGAAATGTGCTTACCAGCGCAAGGCTTCTCATTGACCGCACGACAATCGATGGATGTCTCCTTACCAGATGGCTCAAGTCAGCCCATCTCCTATATGCAGATCAATCGTAAAGGGATGAATAAAGAAGGCTTCTGCTACTTTTTCTTCTCCCTTGATCGTCGCTGCAACACCCATAACGAACGCATCTTCAGCGATGTGTGGATGCGCACCATGCACAATCGTATCATTCGCTGGTGCATGGTAACGCTACGCAGCGACAATGATTTTGAGAGCGATATCGGCCGAGAGGATCTCCAGCAATTCGTGAAAGAATTACTTCCCCAACTGATCTTAAAAGGTCCCCCCGATGCCTCAGCTTACCCAGGCCACTAGCCTCTGGGCGCGAATGAAAGGCCTTCTAAGGCACGCCTCGCTCAGAGAAGATGATGCCCTTTGGATCACCCCATGCTCGGCGATTCACACCTGTGGCATGCGTTTCCCCATTGATGCGATCTTTCTTGACCGCCACGGCCAAGTTGTCCGCATTGTGCGCAATATCCCCCCTTGGCGACTCAGCGTCTGGGGTGGATGGCGAGCCCATAGCGTAATTGAAACCGCCGCCAATCACCCCAATCACGCCCCATTCATCACCCTCGCCCAAAAATATCTCAAAAAGTAGGAGACTTGTTCGATCTCAATGGGTAAAATGTGGTCTTGGTCTAGCACTTAGCGTCTCCGATAGGGACGCAAACAAACCTCAACTGACCCTCTATTTGAGAGTTTGTTGACCTTTGCTCGAGAGACTGCTAAGGTTTGACTCGACCCTTAGATAACCCCTCAAGCCTGATTTCTCCCACTAAAATTGAACAAGAGCCATTTTGCGTTCTTTTGCAGTTAAAAATTCATAAATATGTGCCGATTAAATCTGCACAGGGGGTACTTTTGGGCTTGCTTTTTGTGGGTGGATCGGGTATACTAGGGGGCGTTTTGTCGGTGGATGGCTCTTACTATATAGGGGATTATTTGTGGCACATGTTTATGTTGATTTTGATGATGTCTTGACGGATACGATTTCGGGTATTCGGCGCTTGGCGTTGGCTAAGTGGGGGAAGGATGTGCCGTATGAGTCGGTCTTTGACTTTGACCTGCGCAAGACCTTTAACCTGTCCGATGACGAGATGATGGAGCTAGTTGGCTTAACGCATGATCGAGACTTTTTAGGTGGTTTGGCACCATTACCCGGTGCGTGTGAATGTCTACTGGCTTGGCGAGCTGCTGGCCATGATGTTGCGGTGGTGACGGGGCGTCCGCCGCATTCTCAGGCCTATTCTCTACTTTGGCTTGAACGGCACGGGGTGGCTGGTCTGGAGCTAATCCATTGGGACAAGTATCGGCGCTATCGCACTGAGCCCTCTGCCTCGGATGAGGATATCCGTGCGATGAACTTTGACTTTTTTGTGGATGATGCACCAGCGGCGTTGTCTCGTATCGCGGGGCTCTATCCGCAAGGCCGGGTGGCTATTTTGGACAAACCGTGGAACCGCACCTTTGTGCCGATGCATGAGGGTATGAGACGTTGCCTGAATTGGCAAGATGTAGGGCGCTACTTTAAGGAGTCGATTTAAATGAGTTTTTTACCAGAATTGCTTTCGCCTGCGGGCTCTTTTGATGCGGGGGTGACGGCTTTTGCTTACGGTGCTGATGCGATCTATTTGGGCTTGCCGCAGTTCTCTGCACGTGCTGATGCGCAAAATGTGACGGTGGAGGAGCTCGAGCAGCTCTTGGCCTATGGTCGTCAATTGGAACATCCTCGCAAGATCTATATTACGATGAATACGCTCGTCCATGAGCACGAATGCGCTGATGCGATTCGTAATTTAGGGCTACTGTCAGACTTAGGTGTGGATGGTGTGATTATCCAGGACTTGGGTTTTGCAGAGCTGGCGAAGTGCCATTTCCCCAAGTTGGAGCGTCACGCAAGCACGCAGTTGGCCTGCATGAGCAGTGATGGGGCAAAGGTATTAAAGGATTTAGGTTTTTCGCGCATTGTGACTGGGCGTGAACTCTCTCTCAAGGAGGCGGCTGCGATTAGTCGCAATTGTGGTCTCGAGGTGGAGGTCTTTGTCCACGGGGCGCTCTGTTATGGGGTCTCTGGGTTGTGTCTTTTCTCGGCGCTGGACATGGGGATTGATCGCAGTGGCAATCGTGGACGTTGCGCCTACTGTTGTCGTCGGGCGTTGACGCCGTGTGATGCCTCTGGCTCTCCGCTTGATCAATCGGTCAAGTGTCATCCCTTCTCGATGTGTGATTTGACGGGGATTGGGTTGATCGATGAGATGACGGAGCTTGGTTTGGCATCGCTCAAAATCGAGGGCCGAATGAAAAGCCCCCTCTACGTGGCTGCGGTCACAGATCTCTATCGTGGTTTATTAGATCATGCGCTGACACCTGCACAAGTTGCAGCCAAGTCGGAGGATTTAAAGACGATCTTTAGCCGTCCCTGGACGGAACTCTACACGCTTGATAAGCAGACGCCACCAGAGGCAATCATTGATCCACTGAGTATTGGGCACCGAGGTGCACCAATTGGGCGGGTGATCGGGGTGATTCGGGATCGTGTGGGGAGCCGCTGGGTGAAATTTAAGACATCGCGAGCACTTGAGAAACACGACGGTATCCAGATCGATTTGCCTCATGGTGGACGGCCTGTCGGCTTTGCCATTGGTGCGATGCGTTTGGCGGGGGGGAGAGGGTCGCAGATCTCGGTGCCGGCCAATACGTTGGTTGAAATCGAGGTGATTGCCGATGTGGCGCAGATGATCGAGGCTGATGCTGTGGTCTACTGCAGTGCCTCGCAGGCGGTACGGCGTGCGTTTCAAACGCCCACATTGCGGGCTTCGGAGAATCGTCTCCTGCAGCCGCTAGATGTGACGGTTACTTTGCGCGCCGATGCGTGTGAGGTCGAGGCGCGTGGCGTGCGGGTGAGTGAGGTGTGTTCGTTGAATCCTGCAAAAAATCCAGCTGGCACGCATGGTGCGATTGAGAAGGCCTTTTCGCGTATGGGCGATGATGGATTTGCTCTCGGACAGTTGACGGTAAATGATCCTGATGCCCTCTATGCTCCCGCCTCTATCCTCAATCAAGCTCGCCGCCAATTGTCGGATCTCTTGCGTCAAGATGTCGAGGCTGATCAAACAGACCGCATCGAGGCCGCTCAAGAAGCCTTACCCCAAGTGCGTACCAATGAGGCGGCTCAAGCAACAGAGGCGCACTATACCGTGAAGGTACGCGTGGATTGCCCTGAACAATTGTTGACTGGGCAGGTGCCTGAAGCATGGGTGGTGGCGTTGGCCATTGATACACCATGGTCTGCGCTTGAACCCTGGCTGACGCGCGGTGCCATTCGAGTGGCGTTGCCCCTCATGACGCTGGACGATCGACAAGCTACGCTTGAGGCAACATTGCGCGCGGCATTGGCTGCGGGCGTGGTGGACTTTGAAGTGCCCGATCTCTCGGCCTTGCACCTCTTGCGCCGTATCGCGGGACCAGATGCACCGCTACGGATTACTGCGGACTGGAGTCTCTATGCGCTCAACCCAATTGCCTTGCAGGTCCAACATGACCTCGGCTTGGTCGGCGGAGTGACTGCACCTGAAGACCCTTGGGCAAATATCGGCAAGACAGCTCTGCCCAATGGCTTTACCCGTGAGATCTTGACCGTGGCAGCAATGCCATCGTATATGTCATTTACCAAACCGTTGTCGCCAAGTCCGCTCCTACAAACGCAAAAGGGCGAATTCTTGCACATCTTCCCGTGGAATGGCCTCCATGTCACGAGTGGTGAACAGCCCCGATGCTTTGCCCCCAAGCAGGAGGAACGTTTAGCGGCTGGCTTTGCAATTGGCCGCATTGATCTCTCCTGGGCGCCGCCTGCTATCTTAGAGAAGTGGGCAAAGAAAGGCCGCACATGGGCCAAGTTTATTTACTAATTGAGAGGGTAGGGGTGAGATGGTTACTGATCCTAGATTAATTTCGTTGATTGAGTCAATGCTCGAAGAGGTCGCGATGTCGTCAGACTTTGGCGAATCGCAAATACTCCTAATGAAGACCGCACGCTGCTGCTTTGGTCTCTCGGAGATTCATGATTTCGCTGCACTTCAGGCGAGTGTGGATGACTTTGCATCGTTCGTTTCGCCCGATCGGTTGCGTAATTTGGCGGCGCTCTTTCATCCAACCTTTTCGATTGGCGCGATCAACCATCCCCTAGGCAGTCCATCGATCATCCTCACCCGTTTGGATGGACGATTTGATACGACGCTCGATCAGGACGATCTGGCGTTGGCGCTCAAGCTCGAGGTTGAGCGCCACCTCGCACGCTTTGTCTTTTTTATTCGGGCCCTACTAAACGGCCACTAATTGTTTACTTATTTATCTATACATTAAAAGGAAAAACGTAATGAAAGTAATTGCTTCTGATATCGAAGTTGCCATGTCAAATGCTTCCTGGATCCGTAAAATGTTTGAAGCGGGCGTGGAACTCAAGAAGAGCCGTGGCGCAGATCGCGTCTTTGACTTTAGCCTCGGTAATCCCGACGTGCCACCACCAGCTAAAGCCCGTGAAATCTTGCACGAGATTGCCGATCAATCCGTTGCCCCTTGTGGCTTAGGCTACATGCCCAATGCCGGTATGCAAGCATTTCGTGAAGCATTGGCTCAAAAGTTGACCGCCGAACAATCCTGCGCAGTCAGTGCAGCTAACATCGTGGTCACCTGTGGAGCAGCTGGCGCAATCACCTCATTCTTTAGAGCTGTGCTCGAAGCCGACGACGAAGTCCTCGTCTCTGCTCCTTACTTCGTGGAATATGGCTTTTACTGTGGACACTTTGGCGGTCGCTTGATTGCGGTGCCGAGCATTCAACCATCTTTTGATATCGATGTTGAGGCGATTGATCGTGCCATCACCGATAAGACCCGTGTCATCATTATTAACTCACCGAATAATCCGACAGGCTGCATCTACAGCGAAACCAACCTTAAGGCCTTGGCTGAGGTCGTGGAAAAGCACAACGCCACCCGCGAACGCCCCATCTTTATCTTGAGCGATGAACCTTACCGCCTCTTTGCCTTTGATGGTGCCGAGGTCCCTGCCGTTTTGCCGCTATCACCCTTTGCAATCGTCTTGGGGTCATTCTCCAAGAGCTTGTCCATGGCTGGCGAACGTATCGGCTACTTGGTAATCAATCCCGAGATGCCCGATGGTCAAAAGCTCATCAATGCCGTGACGATGACCAACCGCACCCTCGGCTTTGTCAATGCTCCCGTCATCGGACAAAAATTGGCCATGGGGATTCTCAATGAACAAGTCGACCTCTCGATTTACGATGCCCGTCGCCAAGCGATGGCGCAAGTTTTGACCGACGCAGGCATTACCTTCACCATGCCCAAGGGCGCATTTTACTTCTTCCCCGCTGCTCCTGGTGGTGACGATTTGGCCTTTTGCAAGGCTTTGATGGACGAAGGCATCCTCGCTGTGCCAGGGCGTGGCTTTGGCATGCCTGGCTACATCAGACTCTGCTGCGCGGTCGATATCGACATCATTCAGCGTTCGGCTCTGGCATTTAAAAAGGCTATGGCTGCTTTCGCACGCTAATTTACCCGCCAAAGACTATTCAGACTTGACTTTCTCGTGATGATTTGTCATAATCAAACCATCACGAGAAGACATTCTCACCCTAACACAGAAACCCCTTAACTAAGGATTATTATGGACGCATCATTAAGCTACACCTGTAATGAATTGATCAACGCCCTCAAAAAGGCACCTGCGGAATTTACCAAGGCAGATTTGATCGGCTTTATCAAAGAACAAGAGATCCACCACGTCAACTTCATGTATCCCGCTGGAGATGGCCGCCTCAAAACCCTCAACTTCATCATTAACAACGAAGCCTACCTTGATGAAATCTTGACCTGCGGCGAACGCGTCGACGGCTCCAGCCTCTTTAGCTTTATCGAAGCCGGCAGCAGCGACCTCTACGTCGTCCCTCGCTTTGCTACGGCATTTGTTGATCCCTTTGCAGAAGAGCCCACCCTCTGCTTCTTGTGCTCTTTCTTCAACAAAGATGGCGCACCGCTCGAAAGCGCTCCTGAGTACACCCTGCACAAGGCATGCGAAGCATTTAATGATGTCACTGGCATGGACTTTGAGGCCATGGGCGAGCTCGAATACTACGTCATCGCTCCCATCGACCCCCTCTTCCTCACCAAGGATCAACGTGGCTACCACGAATCTGGCCCTTATGCCAAATTCAATGAATTCCGCAAGGCTTGCATGCACTTCATTGCTCGTGCAGGTGGTAGCATCAAGTATGCCCACTCCGAAGTCGGCAACTTCACACAAGACGATCGCATTTATGAGCAGAACGAAATCGAATTCTTGCCAACTGCAGCCCTGCGCGCTGCTGATCAATTGGTGATTGCCAAGTGGATTATTCGTAACCTCGCATTCCAATTCGGCTACGATATCACCTTTGCTCCCAAAATCACCGTCGGTAAGGCTGGCTCAGGCTTGCATATCCACATGAAGATCACCAAGGATGGTCAAAACCAAATGGTCGCCGATGGCGTCCTCTCCGAAACCGCCCGTAAGGCAATTGCTGGTATGATGGTCTTGGCACCCTCGATCACGGCATTTGGTAATACCAACCCAACCTCTTACTTCCGCTTGGTCCCTCATCAAGAAGCACCGACCAACGTCTGCTGGGGCGATCGCAACCGGTCCGTCTTGGTCCGTGTCCCCTTGGGCTGGACGGCTAAGGCTGACCTCTGCAAACAAGCAAACCCCCTCGAAAAGGCTTCTAGCTTTGACATGAAGCAAAAGCAAACCGTCGAGATGCGTTCTCCAGATGGATCGGCAAATGTCTACTTGCTCATGGCTGGTTTGGCTGTCGCTTGCCGCCATGGCTTTGAAATGGATAATGCTTTGGCCTTTGCTGACAAGACCTATGTCAACGTCAACATTCACCAAGATGAAAACAAGGATCGTTTGGCAACCTTGGATCAATTGCCCGATTCTTGCGCAGCCTCCGCAGAATGTTTGGCTAAGCAGCGCGCAATCTTTGAATCACACGCCGTCTTTAGCCCTGCGATGATTGATGGCCTGATTGCCGACTTGAAGCGCTTCAACGATGGCAACCTCCGTGCTGAAGTCGCCACCGATGCGGGTAAAATGCATCAATTGGTCGAAGACTTCTTCCACTGCGGCTAGAGGCCTGCTGCCTCTAGGAATGGTCGCTCCGCTCTTACTCGCGATCTCAAAAGATTCCCCCTGTGGACCAAGTGCCACAGGGGGATTTTTAGTACGCTCCCTATTGGAACGGCCTTCGGCCTTTGTCTCGCGGGACTGAATAGTCTACTGTCTGCTGTAACTAGGCGATGCAGTCACCTCTCTCTGGCATTTAAAATAAGCAGGGTGTGGGGCTGCAGCCTCTCCCAGCCCCAGGCATTGAGCTCGCCGCCCTAGGGACGAAAAAGTCTCACTATGCTCAATTGAGCATAGTGAGACTTTTTTAGGTACGTCAGACCTGATTATTATACTGGCGCAAAGTCCTCGAGCCCCCTTCTAAAAGGCCGCAGGCCGTTCCTATAGGGAGCTGAGCGACCGTTCTGATAGGCCGCCGCTTACAACGACTTCATTTGGGGGAAGAGGATGACGTCACGGATGACTTCGGTGCCGGTGAGGAACATGACCAGGCGGTCGATGCCCATACCTAAGCCGCCAGTAGGAGGCATACCATGCTCGAGGGCGCAGATGAAGTCTTCGTCGATCTTTTCGGTGTCTTCGCCTGCTTGGTTTTCCAAGGCTTGGCGCTGAGCGAAGGGATCGTTTTGCTCGGTGTAACCGGGGCAAAGCTCTTTACCCGCGACGACGAATTCAAAAACGTCGACCTTGGTTGGGTCGTCTGCACAACGCTTAGCCAAAGGCACGTATTCGCAAGGAATGCGCGTGACAAAGGTTGGCTGACGGAGGGTCTTTTCGATCAACTTGTCATAGACTTCGTGAGAGACGAGTAAGTGGCTATTGAGTGCGGGTTCGAGTTCGACACCTGCATCGATTGCCTTTTGGCGAACGACTTCGTAGGGTAGGTCAAACCAATCATCGCCCATGCGCTCTTTGATCAATGTTTCGTAAGCGACTTCGCGATAGGGGGGCTCAAAGTTAATGGGCTCTTCACCTTCACCGAAGACGACTTCACGGGAGCCCAAGACCTTATCACAGAGGTGAGGCAATAGGCCCTCGATGATGTTTTTCATCGAGGTGCGGTCGCCGTAGGCTTCGTAGACTTCGAGGACGGTAAATTCTGGATTGTGTGTGCGGTCGATACCTTCGTTGCGGAAGTCCTTACCCAATTCGAAGATCTTATCAAAGCCACCGACTAAGAGGCGCTTGAGGTAGAGCTCAGGAGCAATACGCATAAACATCTCGGTATCGAGGGCGTTGTGGTGGGTGATAAATGGCTTAGCAGCAGCACCACCTGGTTGCGCTTGCATCATGGGGGTTTCGACTTCGATAAAGCCACGGCTGGAGAGGAAATTACGGATCTCGAGCAAGATCTTGTGGCGTTTGTTGAAACGGTCACGAGACTCAGGATTGGCCATGAGGTCGAGGTAACGCTTACGGTAGCGGTCTTCGACGTCTTGGAGGCCTTGCCATTTGTCTGGTGGTTGCAAGATGGCCTTGGAGAGGAGATCCCATTCGGTCACTTCGATGGTTTGTTCGCCTGCTTTTGTGGTAAAGAGTGTACCCTTGACGCCGATAAAGTCGCCCATATCGAGCAATTTGGCGGCGTTGTATTTCTCTTCACCGATGCCATCACGCTTGAGGAGGATTTGGAATGAATTGGTGCCATCATTGAGGTTGATAAACATCAATTTGCCCATACGACGCTTGGTGGCGATACGACCAGCAGCAGAGACGACTTTGCCTTCTTCAAAAGCATTGCGAATCGTTAAGAGATCGCCGGTGCGTTCAAAAGCGTGTCCATAGGTTTCGTAACCGAGCTCGGCAAGCTTTTTGCCATTCTCGATGCGCTGTTGGCGGTATTGGTTGAGTTGCTCCTTGGTTGGAGCTTGTTGGGGTTGACCAGGATTAGCCATGATTGTCTACTTTCTGTAAAGAGTCATTAATTAAGCAAGGATTTGGCGCGCTTTGGCTTCGACAGCTTCAGCGGTAAAGCCGAAGTGCTTGGCCAAGACTTCGGCGGGGCCAGAAGCACCAAAGCCAGCCATGGAGATCGTTTCGCCAGTTGCGCCGATGTACTTTTCCCAGCCCATAGGGATGGCAGCTTCGACAGCTAAACGCTTGGTGCAAGCTGCGGGGAAGATGGATGCGCGATATTCAGCGGACTGCTTATCAAACAATTCCCAGCAAGGCATGCTGACGACACGCACATTTTTGTCAGAGATTGCTTGTGCAGCTTGCAAGGAGATGGAGACTTCCGAACCGCTTGCGACGATGATCATATCAGGATCTTGTGCAGGGTCACGTTGCCACAAGGTGTAAGCACCCTTGGCCAAGTTGCGAGCAGCAGGATAAGAGGTGCGGTCGATGATGGGCAAGTTTTGACGAGAGAGCAAGAGGCAACTGGGGGCATCCTTGGTCTCAAGTGCAATCGCCCAGGCGGCTGCGGTTTCGGTAGCATCGGCAGGACGAATTACGTTGAGTCCAGGCATGGCGCGAAGCGCGGGGAGCTGTTCGACGGGTTCGTGGGTGGGACCGTCTTCGCCGACGTAAAAGCTGTCGTGCGTCAAGACATAGATCACAGGGAGATTCATCAATGCAGCCACACGCATGACAGGACGGCAATAGTCGCAGAAAACGAAGAATGTGCCGCCAAAGATACGGAAGCCACCATGGACGGCTACGCCATTCATAATTGCAGCCATGCCTGTTTCACGGACACCAAAGTGGAAGTTGCGTCCAGAGAATTGGTCACGAGCGATGTCGCCCAAACCATTCATATAGGTCATATTAGAGGGAGCCAAGTCAGCCGAACCGCCCACGAGTTGGGGTACGGCTGTAGCGATTGCATTGATGACTTCGCCAGATGCCACACGCGTTGAGATCGTCTTAGCGGGGTCAAATGCCGGAACGACTTGATCCAAGTTAGGCAATTTATCGGAGAGCATCATGTCCCATTGAGCAGCCAATTCAGCATTGTCGCCTTGCCATGCAGCAAAGTCAGCGTGCCATTGGTTGCATTGAGCTTGCATCGCGTCGCGACGAGCGGCGAAGCAATCGTAGACCGATTGAGGAACAGCAAAGGATGCTTCAGGATCGAGACCAAGAGCTTGCTTGGAGAGCTTGACTTCGTCGTCGCCAAGAGGTGCACCGTGGCAAGATGCGGAACCGGCCTTATTGGGGGAGCCCTTACCAATGACGGTGTGGCAAATGATCATGACAGGCTTACCAGTTGTGATAAGGGCTTGTTGGATGGCATCTTCGATGGCATCAGTATTGTGACCATCGCAGGAAAGAACGTGCCAACCGTAGGATTCGAAGCGCATCTTGGCATCGTCACACATGGTGATGCCAGTTTTGCCTTCGATAGAGATTTCGTTTGAATCGTAAAAGACGACCAATTTGTCGAGGCCCAAGTTGCCAGCCATGGAGGCAGCCTCGTGGCTGATGCCTTCCATCAAGTCGCCGTCACCACAGAAGACCCAGGTGCGGTGGTTGACGATCTTGCCAAAGCGCGTAGCGAGCATTTGTTCGGCAATGGCCATACCCACGCCATTTGCAAAGCCTTGGCCGAGGGGGCCTGTGGTGGTTTCGACACCATCGGTGTGGCCGAATTCGGGGTGACCAGCGGTGACGCTACCGAGTTGGCGGAAATTCTTTAGATCATCAAGGGTAACCTTGTAGCCAGCTAAGTGGAGCAAGCTGTAGAGGAGGGCGCTGCCGTGGCCGCCAGAGAGAATGAAACGATCGCGGTCAGCCCATTTGGTTTCGCCAGCATAGATTTTGAGATGCTTAAGCCAAAGGACGGCGGCGACATCTGCCATGCCCATAGCGACACCAGGGTGGCCTGATTTTGCTTTTTGAATGGCGTCCATTGAGAGGCCACGAAGAGTGTTTGCGACGGTTGTGATTTCGGCATTGCTGACCATGTCTATACTCCAGATAGGTACGATATTGATGTGTGTGGATTGATTTATTTGGGCGTAAGGTCTATTCATCCAAATAAAGTGGCCTATACGATACACTTTTTCGGCAGAATAATCAAGTAAAAAGAACAGGGGCTTTCTTACTTTATGGTCAGAAGTGGGCAAAATGAGTGATTTTGGCCTAAAGCGGCGGTTGAAGAAAAAAGGCACCCGCAATTGCGAGTGCCTTTTTGAGTCGTGCCAGAGAGCTCTTTAGAGGATATCTGGGGTGTCTTTGGGGTTGAGCTTGGGGTTGGCATCATATTCGTTGGCGTTGTAGAATTGATCGCTGTCACCGACTTGAGCTTTGAGGCGATAGAGCTCGACCTTGAGTGCCTTGACGATCTTTGCATACGCACGATCGGTGTAGACGTTCTTGAGCTCTTCTGGATCGCGGATGAGGTCAAAGCATTCCCATTCGTCTACCTTATAGTAGTAGATGAGCTTGTACTTCTCGGTACGCACACCATAATGGGCTGGGGTGGCGTGTTCGCCGCCTTGGATGTAGTAGCGATAGTAAAAGCTCTTTTGCCAATCGGCGGGGGTCTTGCCTTGCAAGCAGGGTAGGCAGCTGCGGCCTTGGAATTGTGCTGGCTTGGCGACGCCTGCGATATCGGTAAAGAGTGCGGGGAAGTCGACATTGGTAATGATGTCGTGGCAAACGGTACCCGCCTTGATGAGATCAGGGCAACGAACCAGAAATGGCATTTGGATGGTTTCATCCATCATGAAGCGCTTGTCATAGAGGCCGTGGTCGCCGAGGAAGAAGCCTTGGTCTGCGGTATAGATGACGAGGGTATTCTTATCGACACCCTTTTGCTTGAGGAAGTTGAGCATGTCATTAATGCTATCATCGACGCTTTGGACGCATGCGAGGTAGTCTTGCATGTAGCGGAGGTAGGAGAGCTTGATGCGTTCGCGGCGTTTGCGTTCGGTTTCCTTGGGGGAGTCCTTGCCATTGGGGCGCAATTCGATTGGCCAGCGGTTGAGGTCTGGCTTATTGGCAGGATCATACTGCTTGGGATTGACGCCAGGGAATTGGCCGCCACCGCGGAAGTATTCGGAGAGTTTGAGGTCGAGCTCCAAGCGCATGTGGTGCTCGAGGGTCATGGCCGTTCTTTGGATTGGTGTGGCTCTGCCTTTGAAATCATCAAAGAGTGTTGCGGGGATTGGAATATCCTTAAGGGTCTTACGACGGAATGCTTCGCGATACTTTTCGCTTGGGACCCAGTTGCGGTGAGGCGCCTTGTGGTGCATCATCACATAAAAAGGCTTGTCAGTCTTGAGAGCCTCAGTGATGGCATCTTGGGTGATGCGGGTGATGTTTTCGGAGGCGTATTCCCCCTTAAAGTTGTAACGCTTTTTGGCATCAAACATGACGGGGTCAATGTAGGAGCCTTGGCCCGGATAAATAGTCCACTTGTCCCAGTCCTGTTTGCGAGGATTGGTGTGCAAGTGCCACTTGCCGATCATGGCGGTATAGTAGCCTGCATCGCGCATGTAGCCACCAACAGTCTTGATACGGGTATCGAGGCTATTAAAGACTGGGGTGCCATTTTTGCAACTGTACATGCCGGTCAAGATATTGGCACGGCTGGGGGTGCAGATGGAGTTCGTCGCGAAGACGCGGTCACACAATGCGCCCTCATTGGCCAAACGATCTAAGCCTGGTGTCTTATTGATCTTGCTACCATAGGCACTGATAGCGTGGGCAGCATGGTCATCGGACATGATGAAGAGAATGTTGATCTTCTTTGCTTTTGCTTGGGCAATCAAAGAAGAGGTCGAGCATGCCCCTAATGACAGGGCCGTAGTCGCTACGAATTGACGTCTTGAAACCATAATGAATCCTTACTTTTAATGTGTACAAACTATAGTGATAAATAAGATAGCTAAACTGGTGCAAAAATGCAAGCCTAAAAAGTGTCTATTTGAGGAAAATCAGCTTTGCCGCCTCAGTATCTTCGAGTAAAACCTTAAGATCATAGTAGCCGGTGCTGCGTTTTTTATTGCGATCACCACCACCTGTGAAGTCGATGTGGAATTTACCCTCCTTGTCAAAGCCGTCAATGAGGACGAGGTCGAGGGCATAGCTGCGTGGCGACATATCGATCGAATCACGGATCACGAGAACAGGGTGAGACTGCACGAGTGAGGCTTTGATGCGATTGGCGTAAGCGTCAATGTCCTGGGTGGATTCCTTGGAGAAGGTAATGATGCGCTCCATGCCGCGTTTGCTCTTGAGATTAAAGACCTTGCTGAAGTTTTTATCCCATTTTTTATGGTCACCGAAGTGGCGGTTAAAGAGTTGAGCTTGGCTGGCGAGTGCTGGAGCTTGTCCGTGAAAGAGGGAGTTAAAGGGCCCCATGCGGTTTCTTGGGCGACTTTCTGATGGATTGGTGTGGACTTGGGTATAGTCAAATCCTCCCCGCTGCACTTTGCCACCGGTGATGGGTGCTCGATAGTAGGTCATCAGCTTCATGAGCGCCGTGACTGCGGAAGAACCTTGATAGGCATTGTCGGCAGCTCTTCTGAGCATATAGTAGCGCGTAATGGACCAGTTACCTGTAAATTTATCCGTCAAGAGTGGGGGGACAGCATCGACGGCTTTAACCGTCGGCAGTTTGACCTTGATCTCTTCTTGGCTGAAGGTCATGCCGTTCTTATTTTTGACATAAGCACGCACATAGTAGGTTGCACCTGGGCGCAAGTTGAGGATGCGCGCATCGTAGCGATCACGGTGGAAGAGTCTAAAGGTATTGGTTTTATTTGGGCGTGTTTTGGGGTAGTTGCCAACGACAAAGCCGTACTCGGTCTTGAGGGGTTCGCCGCGATAGATGATTGTGGAATGGGCGCGCAAGCTGGTGGGGAGCAATTCGTCGACCGCATTAAGCTTGATTTTGGGGAGGAGGGAGGCCTTGAGCTGCGCAGGAGAGGTGCGGACGGGCTCGATTTCGAGCATAAATGAGCAGGTCTTATCCTTGATCTCGATATTGCTAATCGAGATCCCTGCAGGCATGCGATTGGGGAGGATCGCGGCGGGCATTTGGTTGGGAGATGGTTCAGTAGGATTGGAGTAGTAGCCGAATGTTGCGCCAGGCTCAAAGACTGCATTACCTATTTTGCCATGACCCATCAAATAGGGGTCGTCTGGACGATAGAGATAGCAGAGGTCAGGAGAACCATAGAGGGATAGGGGCATGGTCACATTGATGATGTGAATGAGCAAGCCCTCTTTATTGCCATCGCCAATGCGGCCGGTGCCCTTGGTGACATACTCCACATAAAAGAGGTAGTTGGGATGAGCGCTCGGAATAAAGTAGCCGACGGTCTTCTCTTTGCCATTCTCTGCGTTGCGTGGATCGAGCGTATAGGTGCCCGATTTGGTTAACATCGGGTAGGAGGATGGTGGTAAAAAGGCCATGTAAATGGCCCTGCAATAGGCAGGGCCCGTGGGGCCGTAGGCCCAAGGCAAACAAGGCGTGCCGCCGACACCATCGGTGACCTCTGAGGCGTGATAAAAGTCTGGAGCACCGAGAACGTGGCCGAGCTCATGAGCCATGGTGCTTCCACCACTATTGACAAAGACTTGCACGCGGCTATTGGGCCAGAGGGGTTCGGACCATGCTACGGACGGACGGTACTTGTAGATTTGGTCTGGGGGCGTACGTCCGCCAGGGCGGGTGTCCTCGACAGGTTTAGGGTAGGCTTTGCGCAGGTATTTTTCAACTGTCTTGAGGTCAGCTTGGGCATTATTATGGACATAACAAGTGACATCGGTTTTGATTGAGGCGAGTTTTTCTCTGGCTGCCTTTTGTAGCTCCGCGACTCTGCGATTGCCTTCGCCCTCATCATTCCAACCGATGCGGTTGGAATTGGGATCGTGTCTGCAGTAATAGCCGTAGGGCTGCGGAGCCATGTAGACACCTGGCTGAACGACTAACTTCGGCCAACAGATGCCCTCGGAGTAGGTCGTGTAGTAATCCTTAAGAGAAACGTTGCCAATCTTGCTGAGGCCAGCTTTGATTGATTCTGGATCCATCTTGGCCGTGCGGTCGGGGAAGTTGATCAAGATCAGCCCAACGGTAAATTCGCCAGTAAAGACGGGTTTGGTTCTTTTGGGACCAAAGTTCTTTGCTTGGAGCTTGTAGGTGCCGCCGTCTTGCCATTCGACAGGCTTGTAAGCTTCTGTGTCCTTTTTAGAAGACTTTGATTTCTTAGCCTTTTTGCCCCGCGACTTGGAGACATTGGTGTGAGTCATTAGCGAGCGCGATCCCGTGAGGCGCCGCGTGCCTGAAGTCTTTTTAGTCGCGGCATTTGCCTCTGGCATGATGAGCAGGCAGACGATAAGCGCGAGGATGAATCTTTTGATGAGCTGGACCATAGAGGCCTCCTTGTTGGGGTGGGTTAAAAGTCGAATTCCTCTTGGAGAGGTGCAGGCTTTGTCGGTTTGGGCTGTTTGGGCGGCTTGGGCGCAGTCGAAGCAGGTGGAGCAGGTGAGGGTTGTGGAGCCGCTGGTATTGAGATTGGCTCAAGGGGAGCTTCATTGGTCTCTTGCTCTTGCATCATGGCGCGTAGGGCTTCTTCTGTTAAGAAGGGGATACCGAGGGATTCGGCCTTGTTGTATTTACTGCCGCCTGGATTGTCGCCCGTGATGAGGTAGCTGGTCTTTTTGGAAACGCTGCTGGTGACGAGGCCGCCTGCGTGACGGATGAGGTCCTCGATTTCATTGCGGCTGATAGAGAGGGTGCCCGTGACGACAAAGGAGAGGCCCGCCAAGGGTAGGGCATCGGAGGAGGCTTGTTCGGGCGAGGGATTGATGCCCAGCTCAGCCAAGCGTGCCTTGAGCTTGAGCGCGTAGTCTGAATGGAAATAGTGCTTGAGCGACTGAGCGACTTGAGGTTTGATCTCGCAGGCGTACTTAGGCGGATAGTCATTGATGCGCGTGGCGATCGGCTTAAGGTCGGGATCGGCTTCAAGTAAGGCGAGCTCGCCCTCGACGCGCAGATAGTTGTCGCACTTGGTCTTCTGAATCTTGGCCAATTCATAGAGGCGGTCGAGCTTGTCGAGGATGGGCGACTGAAAGAGCGCATCGAGGTTGTCAAAGAGCATGGCGGTTTGGCGGGCGGCGGTTTCGCCGACACCCGGAATGCCCAAAGCGAAGATCCAGCGGTGCAATGGGAGGGCTTTGGCCTTGGCCAATGCCAAAACGACATCGGCGCTGCGTTGGCCAAATTTACGCAAAGAGCCATCCTCCGCCATCATGGGGAAGTTGGTGAGGGTTTCCTCCGAGAGCGAATAGAGATCGAGCGGATCATGGATCAGCTGAGAGTCAATGAGCGATTCGGCCATTTTACCACCAATGGTAGCGATATCCAAGGCATTACGCGAAACGAATAACTGCAAGTGGCCGACGGCTTGTGCGGGGCATTCGGGGTTCGTGCAGCGCAAGGCGACTTCGTCCTCGAGACGAACAACAGGCGCCTGGCAGACCGGGCAGGTCGTTGGCATGGTGAAGGGAACTTCATCCCCCGTGCGCGAATCGAGGTCGACGCCTTCGATCGCTGGGATCACATCTCCCGCCTTGGCCACCCACACTTGGTCACCAATCCGAATATCTTTGGCGACAATGTTGTCGCCATTGTGCAAGGTCGCTCGGCTCACAGTCGAGCCAGCTAAGAAGACTGGATTGAGCTCGGCCACAGGTGTCAAGACACCCGTTCGTCCGACCTGCACGGTAATATCGCGTAGGAGGGTTTTGCTATGCTCAGGGGCGTACTTATAGGCCTTAGCGAAGCGCGGCGCGTGGGCGGTGGCACCTAGGCTGTCGTAGAATTTGCGTTGGTTGACTTTGATGACGGCGCCATCCATCTCGAAGTCAAAGCCGTGGCGTTGGCGCTCGAGCTCGTCAAGTGCAAGCATGACGCTGGTCATGTCTGGGCAAAGTCTGGACCAAGGAGAAACCTTAAAGCCCCAGCGTTTGAACTGTTCGACCAGGGCCGTGTGCGATTCAAAGGCAATGCCTTGCAGGGCGCCAGAGGCGTAAATAATGGCATCGAGTGGGCGTTTGGCCACGAGGCGTGGGTCGAGGAGTTTGATGGAGCCAGCAGCGGCATTGCGCGGATTGGCAAAGGGTTCGCGGCCAGCCTCTTCTTCGCGTTCGTTGAGCGCCTGAAAGCCTTCGCGTGACATGTAGATTTCGCCACGAACTTCGACGATGGGTGCATCGGTGTCAATGACCAGCGGGATAGAACGGATCGTGCGGACATTGGCGGTAATGTCGTCGCCGACTTCGCCATTGCCACGGGTCGCGGCACGGGTGAGGTGGCCATTGGTGTAGAGGAGGCTGAGTGAGAGGCCGTCGATTTTGGGCTCGACAATATAATCCCATCCGCCATCTGCTGGTAGGAGTTTGCGTAGGTAGTCGTCAAAGGCGACAAGGTCTCCACGGTTGTAGGTCTTGTCGAGACTCTTCATGGGGGGGGTGTGGCGGACTTGAACGAATGCTTTTTGTGGGGCACCACTGACGCGATTGGTGGGGGAATCTTCTGCGGCCCATTGTGGATAGCGCGCTTCGAGGGTTTCGAGTTCGGCGAAGAGGGCATCGTACTGAGCGTCGGTGATTACTGGACGCGCCTGGGTATAGTAGAGGTGGTCGTGGTGGTGGATTTGTTGACGCAATGAAAGGATGCGAGCGTAATCGGTGCGCTGTGCTTCGGGGATTGAATTGAGATCGAGATCCATGAGAGATACTTTATAAATGATGATGATTTAGAATACGCCATGAGAGTATCAAAAATGGGGCTAAGAGTCAAGGGTTATTTTGAGGAGGCGCACTTCGAGAACGGCCTGCGGCGGAGCCGCTGGAATGTAGAATGTTGAATGTAGAATGTGGGAGGAGGCTGCGCCTCCTAGAACGGTCGCTGCGCTCCCTCTTGGTGAAGCGAGCGTAGCTCGCAGGTCGGTGGCATTTTTGGCAATACAAACAGAGGCAGCCGTCTAAGTTAGTCTTACAAGGTCTAACTTACTCTGCCAATTGCCCTAAATAGCATCAATGACGAAAGGAGATAACCTACCCCAGCCGATGTATCGATTCGACTCAAGGTATCATGGTTTCCCATGAGTCGAATGCTTCTGTAGCAAGATTAAAGGATAAAACACAAATGGAGCGATGCTCTTCCATTGCATTAACCCACTTAGGATTCTTTTTGACGACATAAAAAGTATCCCCCATGCGTCTCACATCATACAGCCACTCCATGGAATCAAACTGTCGAGGGATTTGAATCCTTTTAAGCAGCTTACACGAATCATGCCTAAGGCTATAGTGTAAGAAATTCCCCTGATCCTTTGTCAAGAAATGATACACTTGCATCCTATTATCAAACCAACAAGTAATCGGTACACCTTGATAAGCTTGATCATCTTGCCCATAAGATTGCCAAAGTTTGGACAAGAGCTTGGTAGCAGGGTCATCCTTGTCCGCCTCTATAAAAGGCACCCGACCCACTGTTCAGAAATCTTGATTGCACGTGATTCCCGATCCATCGTATACACAATCGACCGCGTAGGCAATGAATAAAGAAAAAGAAACCATAGCCTCTCCCCAGACAGTATCTGTAATGGCAATGACAAGAAAAGCATCGGCTCATTAATCACAACCGTTTCCCGATGATAAGCACATACAGGCAAGTCACCGGCGTATTCCTTGGAATCCACCCAATGCATCTCCTTATCTTCCGAAGAACGAAACAGGCACCCTGAATTAATCAAGGCAAGCATCAGAATCAGTGCATAGACGGTAATCTTCATCTATCACCCCCTCCTTGCGAATTGTCAACCTGCGGACAGACCCACTTAGCGCGCTTTAATTCCTCTAAGTCAACGCCCATTTCTTTAGCCGCGTCAAACACACATCTATCATAGAATGCTTGCTCATTCACATGCTTCGGTCTAGGTGGGGGGTCTCTTGTTTTAAATTGAAAGACACGATTGGTGCCATACAGTCCATTGTAATAAAAGACACTGTCAATAGCGCCCTTTATGAGGAATAATCGCACTTCGTCATCCGTCAGCGAATCTTCATCCTCTTTAAGAGGCCACGACTGCATAGCCTGACCTTCTTCGGTGGTAAATAGCTTCACTTGTGTTTTGTGTGATACATTTATTCGAGCGACAGAGACACAATAGCTTGGCGACCAAAGTAAAGCAATGAAATCACGCTCCCAAAGATAAGGCACCTCTACATCCAACTTAAATAGGCCATCTCTCGATTGCAATATAACTGTGAAACCTGCAATAATAGATGTCGCACTTGAAAAAGTTGGCAAAGCGTATAAT
>CAYZIC010000027.1:0-27259 GCA_964478335.1 uncultured Lentisphaeraceae bacterium
GTCGCTGCGCTCCCTATTGGTGACTACGTGCATTTTGTCGCACTTTACTGGTCTAACATCATGCATCTAGCATCAAGCAGTTCTCTGCGCTCTGCGCCTCTCTGCGGGAGATAATCTGGCAGTCCTACGCTACGCCATATCAAAAAGTCTCAACTTGCCTGGGAGTCTGTGGCGTGAGGTTGGGGCGCAGGGCATAAAAAAAACAGGTTGCGAGCAACCTGTTTTAATAAACGTGGCTTATGCCGAGCGTTGCGATTAGGCAAGCTTAGCAACAGCCAAAGTCGTGCGGGACTTTTTGCGGTTAGCAACGTTGCGCTTGATGACGCCGCGCTTTGCAGCCTTATCGAGCTTGGAGGCGTAGTTGGAAAGAGCTGCATTGATGACAGTCTTGTCGCCTTCAGCCATTGCCTTTTCGAGGCTACGGCGAGCGGTCAAAAGGCCACTCTTGATAGAACGGTTACGTAGGCGGCTCTTTTCAGAGGTCTTAACGCGCTTGATTGCACTTTTAATGTTAGGCATTTATTTGCTCCTTAATGCTATTCTTCGGTAGAGGTGAGGCTTATGGAAACAGTCCTCGCCTCAATTGGTGCATTAATATACACTATTTTGGGTATGAAAAGCAAGGAGAAAAGTAAAGAAAGTGGTTGAAAAATGCACAGATCTAGTAAGAATGAGCAGGATGTGAATAATCTGCGTGGGTGTCTGTGCAAAAAGTGATCGTGAAGGAGGTTGTTTTTGATGTTTTTTTTGCAGGACCGGGCGTATGTGCTCGCAGATCTCTCAGATGAGATCTACGAGCATAGTGGGTGCGAGGCGTTAAAAATGAAACGATCCAGGTTGCCCTGAATCGTTACGGTAGATATTATTTTGCAGAAATAGCGAGTGTGATGATTGCACCACCGTCGTGCGGGAGGTCTAGCTTGACGCGTGTGTCCCATGGTTTGTCGTACTCAATAGGGGGGAAGTCAGGGTGGGATGGCTCAATGGCAATATTCATCGTGGCAAAGGGTGCAGGCGGAGGCAATGCACAGATGATATCCTCGCATCTAAAGGTGAGGGTGGCGGGTTTGCCTGTCTTGAGAACTAGCGCAAAGAGTGTCCAGTGGGTAGGATCTGGCTGGAAGCCGCCCATCAAGAAGTGGTCGGGCTCACCACGTACGGCCCAGCGTTTGTCGCAGGGTAGGCGTAGCATCTGCAGGGCGAGTGCAAAGGCGGCCTTAAAGTCGTCACGGCTCGTTTCAGGGGCTTGCCAGTTTAACTCAGGGTTGAGCGGGATATCTGTAAAGAGCGCCTCGAGCGCTTGCGCGGGGGTGAGGAGCGGATAGGGCTCGTCAAGGTGGAGTGGGCGAGTCGGGGGCGCTTGAACGAGGAGAGCCGTTGGGCGGGAGACCGTCCAAGTGGTGAGCCCAGTTGCCGTAGGATACGACAACTGGGTTTGTCCAAGATTCGAGTAGGATAACTCAGCGAACATTAGAACTTGAGTCCATCAAGAGCACTACCAAACGAGTTGAAAGATGCTCGGTTGTTGGCGTTGCTTTGCTTGACCCAGTCCATCGGATCACCGTCAGCCTCGATGGCCTTGGCTTCAGCCCACTTGGCTGGTGTGGTGAGGGCGATGCGCTTGTCGGAGATTTCCTTGACGACGACTTTAACTTTGGAGTCGACGGGGTAGGCGTGCTCGAGCTGTTGCAAGGGGGAGCCATTTTTAGGGAGACCAGTTTCAGAGATGTGCAAGAGACCGGTCTTTTCTTCTGTCAAGCGGACGAATGCGCCAAAAGCTTGGAGGGATTCGATGATGCCTTCGACTTCAGCGCCGACATTGATGCCGTCAGGATTGAGCTGCTCGAAGCGGCGATCCATGAGCTTGAGGGCGACTTGGTTCTTCTCGGTATCGATGGTTTCGATTTGGACTTCGACGGAGTCGCCCTCGTTAACGACTTCGCGAGGAGATGAGATGCGCTTGCCTTGGGCCAAGCGTCCGTTGGACAAGAGCCCATCGACGCCAGGAATCAATTCTGCGAAAGCACCAAACTTCTCAATGCGCACGATCTTGGCAAAGAGGACATCGCCGACATTGTACTTGGCGAGGAACTGTGTCCAGGGGTTGGGGACGAGGTTTTTGATCGAGAGGGAGATGCGCTCGGTCTCTGGGTCAAAGGCATTGACCATGACTTCGACTTCGTCATCAGTCTTGCAGATATCCTCCGCCTTGACGCCACGTTGCCAGGAGAGCTCACGCATGGGGACGAGGCCTTCAGCACCACCGAGGTCGACGAAGACACCGAAGTCCATGAGGCGGGTGACTTTGCCCTTGATGATTTGGCCTTCTTCGAGGGTGGCAAAGAGGTCGGCCTTTTGCTTGGCGCGCTCGGCTTCGAGGAATGCACGACGGCTGGCGATGATATTCATGCCGCGTTCGTCGGCTTCATAGGTGGTAATCAAGAAGGTGAACTTTTTGCCGACGTATTCTTCGCCATCTTTGCGGAAAAGGTTGATCTGCGAGAATGGGCAGAATGCACGCTGACCGGCGACGGTGATTTCGTAGCCGCCGTTTTGCTCGGCCTTGACGATACCATCGATCGGCATTTGCGTAGCGAATGCATTGGCGATGGTGCTATCGCCGACTGCGACGGTCTTATTCTTAGTGGTAAAGATGAATGCACCATTTTGTACGCCGACAAAGGTGACCTTGATTGAATCGCCCGGATTGACGGACATGGAGCCGTCGTCTTGGGTGATTTCGGAGATGGGGACGATGCCTTCATTTTTAGCCTTGACATCAAGGATGAGGAAGTTGCCCTTGGTGGAGATGACGTAAGCGTCAACCTTTTCACCTGGGTCGAACCCTCTGCGGTAGTTGGAGGCTGAGCCAGCATTGAGCATGGCGGCGAAATCGTCGTGAGCGTTGGTCATTTGAATTGTCCTTTTAATGTAACGTAATTGATCGTTTTTACTAGTAGATGTTAGATGAGGCCTGCGAGCTTGAGGATCGCTTGGGTATTGGGCTCTCTGCCACGGAATACCTTAAAGATTTCCAGGGGATGCTTGCTGCCGCCGAGTGCGAGGAAGGTGTCGCGGTACTTTTCGCCGAGGGCCTTGATCGCCGCATCGTTGGTCAAGCCGACTTCTTCAAATGCCATGTAGACATCAGCAGAGAGAGTCTCGGACCATTTGTAGCCATAGTATCCCGCACAGTATCCACCCGAGAAGATATGAGTGAAAGAGTTAAGCTGGCGATCTTGGGCTAGAGGAGCATCGATGAGGATTTCACGAGCGACGGTCTCTTTCATGGCGTTGGCATTGGGGTAGTCACTGGGATAGGCCAGTGTGTGCAAACGCAAATCGGTGAGCGCTAAGTTGCATTGACGGAGCGTGGCCAAGGCAGCTTGGTAGTTGCGCGAGGCGTAGATTTTATCAAAGAGCTCAGCGGGGAGGGCTTCGCCAGTCTTGGTGTGGTTGGAGACACCAGTTAAGGTGGCCTTGTCGTAGCAGAAATTTTCGAGGAATTGGCTGGCAATCTCCACGGCATCCCATTCGACATTGCCGATGCCAGAGGCTTGGGGCTCGTCGATCGTGGTCATGATGAATTGGAGGGCGTGGCCCATTTCGTGGAATAGGGTGACCACTTCGTCAAGGCGCATGGTGGCGGGTTCGTCGCCCATAGGTGCGGTCTGGTTGCAGACGACCAAGGCGATTGGCAAGATGGTCTCAGGGTAGGAGATGCCATCGCGCGTGTGGACCTCATTCATCCACGCGCCGCCATTCTTGGTGCCCGGGCGCACATAGGGGTCAAAGTAGAATCCCGCTCTCAGCGAACCATCGGCATTGAGGACGTCATAAAAGCGCACATCTTTGTGCCAGGCGTGGATTTCTCCTTGGCGCTGCACAAATGTGACGCCAAAGAGCCGGTTGATCAAGTTAAAGAGCCCTTGCATGACGTGCTCTAGCGGGAAGTAGGCGCGGAGGGCTTCTGCATCATAGGCGTAGACGGCTTCGCGTTGGCGTTCGGACCAGAATGCAATGTCCCAGCGCTGGAGCACCTCCTCTGTAAAGCCATTGGCCTTAGCAAAGGCAGTCAAGTCGTCCTTTTCCTTGCGAGCGGGCGCTTTGGAGGCCGAGACCAATTCGCCGAGGAGCGATTCGATCGCATCGCAGCTTGGTGCCATCTTGGAGGAAAGGCTCAGATCTGCATAGCAATCAAAGCCCAAGATCTTGGCAATCTCTTGACGCGTCTTGAGAATGTCCTCGATGATTTGCGTATTGTCCGTATCGCCAGTTGCTGCACGCGTGATCCAGCCATTGAGATAGGCTTCACGCACTGAACGATTCTTTGCATACTGCATGACCGGCGAGAAAGACGCATAGTCGAGCGAGAGCTTCCAGGGGCCAGCCTCAGGGGTGCCGCCAGCTTTTTCTGCGGCGCGAGCGAGGAAGTCAGGCTTCATGCCATCGACTTCTGCAGGCTTGGTGAGCACGAGCTCCCAGTTTTTAACCGCATCCAAGACGTTGTTGTTAAAGTCCATGGAGAGCTTGGCAACTGCCAGTTGGAGCTCGTTAAAGTGCGCTTTGACCTCGCCCTCTAAGGCAACACCAGAATGGGTCATACTGCGGATCTCTGCGGTCAAGATGCGGCGTTTTGTGCCATTGAGGCAAGGTGCGACTGCGTCTGCCTGTAGCAAGGCGACCATGGCATCATAGATGGGCTTGCTTTGGCCGATTTGTTGGAAAAAGGCAATCAGCTTGGGTTGGCAGTCTTCCTCGACCTTGCGTAGCTCATCGCTATTGACCACGGAGAGCAAATGGCTCAAGAGTCCCCAGACCTTGAGGAGGGGCTTGGTGAGCAAGTAGCCCTCGATAAAGAGCGATTGCCAGGTTGGCTGGACGGTCGCCTCATAGCGAGGAAACGCTTCTGCCGCAATGGCGAGTTGAGATTCGATAGCCTCGCGCGCCAATTCTGGCGTCATGGCATCATAATTGGGGAGCCAGCTATCAGTGGCTAAGAAAGGATTTGATTTCATTGATCGTTTTTCCATGTAAGTCTGCTAGAGGGATGAGCACAAAGTCTCTCTCAGCAGCACGGGGGTGTGGGAGGGTGATCTCGGGTGTCTGCATCGTGCAGCCCTCGATCCAAATCAGGTCTAGGTCAAGGGGGCGTGGGCCATTTTTGATGGTTCGCACTCGCCCAGCGCGTGTTTCGATTGCTTGCAGGCGATGGAGCAGATCAGTTGGGTCAAAGTGAATGAGCTCAATCTCGATCGCCGCATTGATAAAGGGCATATCGGCAAAAGCTTCTGGCACATCGACGGGGGCAGTTTCATACATGCTCGAGATTGCTCTGAGCTCGCAATTGTCCCAATCCTTGATTTCACTAATCGCCGAATTGATGTGCGCCTTGCGGTCTCCCATATTCGATCCTAGTGCGATCCAGATTTTTGCGATTTGCATCATTATGCAAGGCCTAAGACATCACGCATTGAGTAGATGGCCGGTGCTTTGCCCTTGAGCCACAGAGCAGCCTTGATTGCGCCCTTAGCAAAGGCCGCACGGCTCGATGCCTTGTGGGTGATTTCGACGCGCTCTTCATCAGCTGCAAAGATAACCGTATGGTCGCCCACGACAGACCCACCACGCACGGCGTGAATGCCGATTTCGCCACGGGGGCGTTCGCCGACGATACCTTCACGACCATAAATGGCGTGTTCATCGAGGTTGATCTTGCGACCTTTGGCCAAAGCTTGAGCCAGACCAAGCGCAGTGCCACTGGGGGCATCCTTTTTGAGGCGGTGGTGCATTTCGACGATCTCTGCATCATATGACTCATCCAAGACATTCGCCGCCAAACGGACCAATTCGAGGAGCAAGTTGACGCCCAAGCTCATGTTCGGAGCCTGTACTACAGGGATGGACAAGGCTGCTTGATCGACGGCGGCTTGTTCGTCTGCTGTCAGACCAGTGGTGCCGAGGACGTACCCCTGCTTATTTTGGCAAGCTTGCGTCACGTGAGCGATTGTCGCCGTGTGAAAGGTAAAGTCGATCACGACCTCCGCCTCGGTGGGCCATTGGGTCGTGTAGGTCAAGCCGTGAGACTGTTGTCCCAATAGGGGAGACCCCTCCACCTCGGTGATGGCCACGACAGAGACCTTGAGCTCGTCTGCGCAGTCGAGCAACATTTGGCCCATACGGCCACCGGCACCTAAAATAGCAATTTTCGTCATGATGAGATCCTTTTGATTAAACGAGGTTGTGAGCAGCGAGTGTTGCGCGGAGTTTTGCCATATTTGCCTCGGTGGGTTCGCAGAGAGGCAAACGATACTTGAGCTCGACTTTATTCATCATAGCCAATGCAGCCTTGACAGGGATAGGATTGGTATCGCAAAAGAGGTCACGGAAAAGATCATACCATGTCTCGTGCATTTGGCGAGCTTGAGCGAATTGCTCATTGAGTGCGAAATTCACCATTTGAGACATTTCAGTCGGGATGACGTTAGAGGCGACACTGATGACCCCCTTAGCACCTACCGAGATCATGGGGACAACCAGGCTATCATCGCCCGATAGCACGGTCAAATCGCAGCAATTTCTGATTGCGCTGACACGATCGACACTACCGGCGGCCTCTTTGATTGCGACGACTTTTTCGTGACCAGCGAGACGAGCGACCACATCAAGGGGAATCTCCTTGCTACTACGACCAGGCACATTGTAGAGCACCACCGGTACGCCCAAGTCAGCTACCGTCGAGAAGTGACGATAGAGCCCCTCGCTATTGGGTTTGTTGTAATAAGGGGTCACTTGAAGTGTGAAATCTACACCAATGCCAAGCACCTCCTTGGTTAAGCGAATGGCTTCCTCGGTGGAGTTCGCACCCGTACCTGCGATAATTTGCACCTTACCCTCGGCAGCTTCTACGACCGCTTCGATCACACGCAAGTGGTCTTTTTCGTTAAGCGTGGGGGATTCGCCAGTGGTGCCAACAGGGCAGACTCCAGCTACACCGCTCGCTACTTGCCACTTTACCAAATCACGCAATGCACCATAGTCCACATCGCTTGATTGAGTAAAGGGAGTAATGAGTGCGGTATAAACGCCTTGTAGTTCTTTCATGATAACCTCATTTGGTTGATTAATTAATTTAAAATACCTTGATTGCGGGCTTCCTTGAGCATTACTTCAACAGCTGTTTTTACGTCAGTAATGATCGCCTTTGAGGATACCGTCGCCCCCGAAACAGGCTTAGGCAACGCATCCAATGCAGGCCGCTTCCCAACAAAGTCAGTGTAGAAATCCGCCTTGATTCGCTTAAAGAATGCTGGCGTTTCTTTGGTTCGTAGTGCCTCAATGCCGATGATCTTACCAGAGAGATCAGTGGCTACCCATACCGTGATTTCGCCATACTTACCCTTGATCACTGGCGGGATCTGATCGGTTTGCATCAATAATCCCACGAGCTTACCATCTTGCGAAACCATATAGCCCAACCCCAGTGGCTTAATCGTCGCATCTTTACCGAACCACATCGTGCCATACGGCTGCGCAACGGACACCGCTTGCTTGTCCTCTGAGCAACCAGCGCACGCTAGAAATAAAATCGAAATAAGCAAACATCTAATCATTGGGTACTTCTATAAAATAAACATCACGAAAACGGGTAAAAAATTGCTTCATATGATGCACTTTTTTGGAGATAAATGCAAGCATAAAAAGATAAAAAAACGACAAAGATAGCTTGCGGCTCGCGAAAGTCGGTTGTCGAGCTTGCTCAAGTAGCATATCGACTGTCGAATGTGGTAAAAGTGACAAGGTGTACTCGGATGCACTTTGTCACTTTTGATGGATCAAGAAATCCCTCCATTCCCACTAAAGGCAATCGTGATATCCGTGGTTAGCGCCAACTATTGTGCCGTTTTTCAGGGGCTGTTTGTCAGGAGGGGATGGGTAAGTGCACAGTGAATGAATTTCACCATGATAGACCGTCTTATTGAGCGTGGTGTGCCGGTTGTAGTAGCCATGATAGGAATAAAAGGGATTGCATGCTTTTCATTGATTAGGGGCGACATCATCGAGAGCGGCATCGTAGATGACGGCGATGACTGATGCGGTGGGCTCGCTGATGGCAAAGGTCCAGGTCTCTAGTTGGTCTGATTCGATGGTTTCGTTAAGGGGTCTGCCTTGATGGTGAGCTTGTCCTCTTGTTGCCAAGGTCGGTCGACCGTTAGATCATCGTAGTAACGGCGGCCTTGACGGATGAGTAGGGCGTGCACGGAGAATCCTCCTCTGAGCGAGTCGTCATAGGGGATCTCAAAGTAGCCAGGTCGCTGGAATCCACTACGAATGAGACCCTTTTTTGTGTGGATCTCAACGAAATCGTTAGCGAATATGACACTCGAAATGGCGTTGACTCATTGATACTGCGCTGCGTGCATAAAAATTGAAATAGTCCACGCATCGCTCTTCATACCGCTTGTAAATGTCCTGTGCTAAATACGGACTCCATTGATCATAGAGCTCAGACTCATCAGTGCTCTTACCTTTAAATGAAAACGTGTTAGCTAGCAGGGACATCACATAGAGATCTGTAAAGGGCTTCGCCTCTGCTGGCGATTGCTTAATCTGCGGTGTCATCCGACCAAAGTCGCCGGCGCTCCATAGTCCGCTCGGCGAAGCTTTTCCTGCTGGTTCACTCAGGCATAGGATCAAATGCCGCCACGGCGACCTGCACCACACATAATACAACACTCAATAAAGAAGTTCTCATAGGCACCTCCACTCGACAAGGGAGAGAACCGCACCCCCCTTAATCGTTACCAGTAGGATACAGGTAATCGCTCCCAATGTCAAGGGGAAAGGCCATTTAAGGTGTCACAAAAAACAACCACCTTGTGGGGGAATTGTTGCTTTGACGCTTTTCTCTACGACGGCGAGCGACGTGCGCTGTTTCGGTCGACAAGTCGACTCGATTAAGGTATCTTCGAATCTCTCATACCTGATGGTTGAGCGATTGCCTTGCAATCCAAAAGCAAGGGGGCAGGTGGGGATGACTCTACGACCTAAAAAGATTGTCAACCTTTGCGGGGTGACCGATTGTCTAGGGATGGTGGCAATCAAACAAAAAAGCCCTGCTGTGAAGCAGGGCTCTTTGAATGGTGCTGCGCAAGCGATTAGGCTTGGGGCGCTGCGGGTTTGCCACCGTGGGGGCGAACGGAGATGTGTAGCTCGCGAAGTTGCTTTTCGCTGACTTCGGCGGGGGCGTGCATCATCAAGTCTTCGGCCTTTTGATTCATCGGGAAGGCAATGACTTCGCGGATGTTTTCTTCGCCAGCAAGGAGCATGACCATGCGGTCAACGCCCGGAGCGACACCGGCGTGAGGCGGTGCGCCAAACTTAAAGGCGTTGAGCAAGCTGCTGAATTTCTCTTCCACGACTTCGGGGCCGTAGCCAGCAATCTCAAAGGCCTTATACATGATCTCGGGGCGGTGATTACGCACTGCACCAGAGGAGAGCTCGATACCGTTACAAACGACGTCGTATTGGTAAGCGAGGATGTCCAAGGGATCCTTGTTGAGGAGGGCATCCATACCACCTTGGGGCATGGAGAAGGGGTTGTGGGAGAAGACCGTTGCGCCGGTTTCTGGGTCGGCCTCAAACATCGGGAAGTCGACGATCCAGCAGAAACGGTAGCAGTCCTTATTGATCAAGCCGAGGTCGTTACCGAGCTTGGTGCGGAGCTGTCCAGCAATTTGAGCGGCCTTGGTGGGCTTGTCGCAGACGAAGAACATGACATCGCCGTCCTTGATATTGCCAGCTTGTGCCAAAGCAGCGAGCTCATCATCGCTGAGGAACTTCTTAATTGGGCCCTTGATTTTCTGCTCAGAGGATTCATCCCAGACGAGGTAAGCGAGGCCCTTGGAGCCAGCTTCCATCGCAAAGGAGACGAGCTTGTCGAAGAAGCTGCGAGGTTGACCCTTGATCTGAGGCACTGGGAGAGCGCGCACCACGCAGCCGCTCTTGATAGCCGAGGCGAATGCACCAAAGCCAGAGTTTGCAAAGATGTCGGAGACGTCGGTGATTTCGAGAGGGTTGCGTAGGTCGGGCTTGTCTGAGCCGTACTTGAGCATCGAGGTGCGGTAGGGGATGCGGACCCAAGGAGCTTCGGAGACATCGCTAGTCTTGGAGAATTTCTTGAATGCCTTACCGACGACATCCTCGACGACGCTAAAGACGTCCTCTTGGGTGGCGTAGGACATTTCAATATCAAGCTGGTAAAATTCACCCGGAGAGCGGTCTGCACGGGCATCTTCGTCACGGAAGCAAGGTGCAATCTGGAAGTAACGGTCAAAGCCAGCCACCATCAAGAGCTGCTTAAAGAGCTGAGGAGCTTGAGGCAGTGCGTAAAACTTACCGTGGTGCACGCGGCTAGGCACGAGGTAGTCACGGGCACCTTCGGGGGAGGAGCAGGTGAGGATCGGGGTTTGGTACTCGTTGAATCCATTCTCCTCCATCGTGCGGCGCAAGAAGGAGATCAACTGGCTACGCAAGACAATGTTATTGTGGACGCGTTCGCGGCGGAGGTCGAGATAGCGGTAGGTCAAGCGGAGATCCTCAGCGGCATCGGTTTCGTCAGGGATGTAGATCGGGGTTTGCTCAGCAAAAGATTCGACCTCGCAGCTATTGGCGACGACTTCGATTTCTCCCGTAGGCAAGTCTGGATTGATGGTGGAGGCTTCGCGGAGGGTGACCTCACCAGTGATGGTGATGACGCTCTCAAGCTTGATCTTGGAGAGGGTGTCAAAGAAATCGCGGCTAGGATGCACAACGATTTGGGTCACGCCATAATGGTCACGGAGGTCAATAAAGAGAATGCCACCATGGTCTCGCTTACGAAAGACCCAGCCAGAGAGGCGGACGGTTTCATTGGCTTGTGTCGCGCGGAGCTCACAACATTTATGAGTGCGGTAAGGATGCATAATTTACTCGCTTTCTGCTTCTTATTCTTGTATGGCGTAATCGCCTGTAAAGGGTAATGAGAGTCTATCTCTTTGAAATAAATTGCTATACACTATATCATACTCAGAGGCTTGTGTGAAGTAAAAAAGCCATCAAGAGCGGGCTTTTCTTGCCATTTGGGCGTGATTTGACCTAAAACAGCGGGGAGGACTGCCAGATTGTCTCCCGCAGAGAGGCTGATGACTGCGTCGTCTAGTAAACAGAGCCCAGTAACAGTGAGCAGAGCGGCTGCGCCGCAGGACTGCCAGATTGTCTCCTGCAGAGAGGCCGAGAGCGCAGAGAGCACTGCCAGAGATTTTAACGCAGAGGACGCAGAGGGACGCAGAGGCGGACTACGGATGGCGAGGATGAGGCACTGAGCAACTCATCGAGTAAGCTCGTTCGTTGCTCATACCTGCATCCTCTTGCCTCCCTACGGTCGGCATCGCTGCGCGACATCATCCGCAGTCCTTGGGCTCGTAAGCTCGCCCGCAACAGGCATCAAGCATTGAGCTCGCAAGGGGTTGGTAGGGGAGGTGGATCTGCTCCGAGTGGGGGATGGCTGACGTATGGGGTAGATGCGGGAGGGGCGCGAGTCGCCCAATTCCCAAACCCCAACTCCCAGACTCCTGAGCCTTACAGGGTGATGCTCAGGCCGTCGTAGGCGGCGTGGACTCCTTGGGGGAGGGTGGTGTCAAATTCTGCTTGGGTGACGTCGTGACTGAGGTGGGTGAGGTAGGAGTCTTTGGCTTGAATACGCTCAAAGTAGTCGAGGGCTTCGTCGATGGTTAGGTGGGTGCGGTGGGGTGCGTGGCGGAGGCCGTCGAGAATCATGATGTCGAGGTCGTGGAGGAGCTCGAGGGTGCTCTCTGGAATGTAGTGGCAGTCGCAAATATAGGCGATGGCGTGGCCCTCGCAGTCGATGCGGTAGCCTTGCATGGGATCGTCTCCATGCACGACTGGGAGCGGGGTGACGAGCATGCCAGACCAGGGCTCAAATGGCGTGGACTGCTCGACAAAGTCAATCAGGGGACGGTAGAAGCCTTTGGTTGGGGTTTGGGTGATGTAGTCAAAGATGCGCTTCATGCCACGAATGGTTTCGGGGTGAGCGTAGGTCGGAATGATGGCGTTGCCCTGCAGGGTGTTGTAACGACGCACGTCGTCAAATCCAAAGATGTGGTCGGCGTGCAAATGGGTAATGGCTACGGCATCAATGCGCGGGACACCAAAGCGTAGGGCTTGCGTTCGGAAATCGGGCGGGGTGTCGATCAGCAGGGCGCGTTTACCATAGGTGACATAGAGTGACGAGCGACACCGATTGTCACGGGGGTCTTTGCTGGAGCAGACGGGGCAGTTGCAGCCGATCAGAGGCACGCCAATGGAGGTGCCAGTGCCGAGGAATTGTAGCTCAAACATGGGATGGACTCCTATAGCAGGAATAGGCCGTGGCAAGTGACACATGGTCTGTGGCGTGGGTGATGTTGTGATAGAGGTGGAGGGTGTCGCCCTCGGTGGCCTGGGTGGTGGTGCTGGTAATTGCGTCTCCCAAAACGGCCGACTTGATATAGCGAATGGCGTACCAGCTCGGTGTCGCGGTGAAGTAGTGGTCGAGCGGAATGGTCTCAAAGGCCCATTGGCTGTAGTGGCAGTTGTTGACGTGTTGATTTTCGTCGATCTCACTGCGGCGCACTTGGCTTGTCATCTCGAGACAAGGCTCCAGGGTGAGGGTGGGTTTTGGCCACTGTGTGGAGGTGATCGTGAGGCGATAGCCGGTTTCGCTGGCGAGGGCCTTGACGGGGTCTGTTAATCGCATGAGCTTGTGGCTGGCGATGTCAATCATAACCCATTCGCTAGTGGCCTCGAGGAGCACTTCACCAGTGGGAGTGGTGAGGACAAAGTCTCTCACGGCAATGAGTTTACCTCGTGCACCGCTGGGCCAGGTGGTTAATTGGACGGGCTCTTGGTAGCGGGGGAGGCGATTGATGCGGATGCGTAATTCGGTGAGGAACCACGTGGCACCTTGCGCTTGGAGCGATTGAATGCCAACGCCGAGCTGTTGAGCATGGACCCCCGCGATCTCTTGCAGACGATCACAGACCGCCGGCAGGGTGACTTGGCGGTCTGGTCGACAGTCATTGATATGAAAAATGCACGCCTGGGTCAGGTGGTGCAAGGGTGCTTGATTTGCGGGAAAGGGGTTCATGGCTGTACCTTTAGAGTGGGGGTGGGGCTGGCTAGTTTGGGAGGCGTAGACGCCACAATCTGGACAGGCGTGTTGATGGAGAGGAGCTTGGCGAGGGTTTGGATGTCCCAGTTTGTCAGACGAAAGCATCCGCGAGATTCAGCTCGGCCGATGGTGTAGGGTGATGGGCTCCCATGGAGGCCGTAGCTGGGTAGGGAGAGACCAATCCAATAGACCCCGACGGGATTACGTGGCCCAGGATAGATGATGTAGAGACTGTCGCCCTCGGGGTAGATGTAGTTAGCAGGATTGTAGGTGTAGTTGGGATTAGGAATGAGCGTGCGCACGGTCAGGGCTGTCTCTTGGGGGAGGTGCTGTTTGTTGCGCGCGATGGAGCAGGGAAAGTGAGCAATGATACGATCATCTTGATCATAGCAGCGCAAGTAAAAGCGCTTGATATCGATGACGACCTTGGCCGCTTTGGCCTTGATAGATGCTTTGGCATTGGGGACGATCACAGATTGGCCGAGCGCCAGCGTCGGCCAGTTAGCTTTGTCATAGCCCCATTTATTGAGGCGAGCGAGGGCGCGTGGAGAGGTGTGGTAGTGCTCGGCAATTGCCTCAATCAGCGTGGCGTAGCCTAGATAACGCAATTCACTACGCTCAGCCCAAGACTTGGGCATGGGCCCGGTGACGCGCTTGATGTCGGCCTCGGAGATGGTGTGGGTGAGGGTGTCAGGGACCTCGGTGAGCCGCATTTTAGTGAGTGATTGGGCGTGCGCTTGCCAAGCCTCGAGGGCGGCCTCGCTCTGTTTGCCCCAAATGCCATCGATGGTACCACAAGAGAATCCCTCGCGAGCGAGCTTGGCCTGTAGAGCGAGGGCGTGTTTGCGAGGATTTTGGGCGTAGGCCTGCCAGTCAATGGGCTGCTGCTCTGTCGCCTCAAGTGCAAAGAGAGGGGAGAGGGAGAAGGTAGCGAAGAGGATGAGTGCGAGTCGACGCATGGGGGCCTTTTAATAGCCGCGCTGGCTGATCTCTTTTTGGAGGAGCTTTTCGAATGCCTCACTGTCGGCGCGGGTGGGACGGTAACCCAAGGTGGCGGGTTCAAACCCAAAGCGCCCAGTGCGATCAAAGTACCAGTGAGCCTTTTCGCCATCAGTAAAGACGACCGAGCCACTGATCATGGCCGTTGCAGGGGTAACGAGGGTGTCGACTGTGACGGAAACGAGGGTGTCGCTCATGGCGGCTTGCTGATTCATCTCAGCGGCTGCTTGCATGGTCGGACCTTTGGGCTGGTTGGTCATCGTATGGTCTGCAGGCACATCCATTGCGGGTGCAGGCTTGGGTGCAGGTTTGGGTTTATCCTTAACCTGTGCGCCTAAGTCAAGTACGAGCAAGCGCAGATCCAAATAGGGCATACGCAGGTCAAAGGTTTCTTTGAGTAGTTTTTGCACGTCAGAGAGGCTGGCACCGTCGGCGAGCCAAGTGCAAATGGCATCTTGTTGTTTTTGAGTAATTGTCATAATGTGGAATGTGGAGGCGTAGCCTCTTAAACGGCCATGATGGCGTGTGTGGTGAGGATGGATACTTGTGCGCCATCGCAGGTGACGATGGCTTGGGCGGTCCTGAACTTGATCCATTCATTGTCTTGGCAGATCTCAATAATGCCAGCAGGGCAAGCCACTATCATGGGGGCGTGCTTGGCCATGATGCCGAGCGAACCGTCCACGGTTGAGACCTTGATCTGGGTGACGTCGCCCGAAACAAATACACCGGCTGGGGTGAGGATTTTGAATGGATAGGTCGTCATGGGTTAGGCTTTCATCGATTGGGCTTTTTTACGCACGTCGTCAATTGAGCCGACCATGTAAAAGGCCTCTTCTGGTAGGTCGTCGCATTTGCCGTCGAGGACAGCTGCAAAAGAACGGATGGTGTCTTTGAGCTGGACGTATTGGCCGGGGATACCTGAGAAAGTTTCAGCCACGTAAAAAGGCTGCGAGAGCAAGCGCTCAATCTTACGCGCACGCGCCACGGTGAGCTTGTCCTCCTCGGAGAGCTCGTCCATGCCCAAGATGGCGATGATGTCCTTGAGGTCTTTGTAGCGCTGGAGGACTTCTTGCACGCCATTGGCCACACGCATGTGTTCCTCGCCGACGACGTTGGGGTCGAGGATTGAGGAGGAGGAGGAGAGGGGATCGACGGCGGGGTAGATGCCCTTTTCCACGATGGCGCGGGACAATTCAGTCGTGGCATCCAAGTGCACAAATGTCGTAGCAGGAGCCGGGTCTGTGTAGTCGTCCGCGGGGACGTAGACGGCCTGCACGGAGGTAATGGATCCTTGGGTGGTCGAGGTGATGCGCTCTTGGAGCTCGCCCATTTCGGTTGCCAAAGAGGGCTGGTAGCCAGCGGCTGAGGGAATACGTCCGAGCAATGCGGAAACTTCTGCGCCCGCCTGAGTAAAACGAAAGATATTGTCGACAAAGAGCAAGACGTCTTGCTTCATCTCATCACGGAAATGTTCTGCTACGGTCAGCGCCGAGAGCGCAACACGCGAACGCGCCCCTGGTGGCTCATTCATTTGGCCAAAGACCATTGCCGTCTTGTCCAAGACGCCAGCACCGGCCATTTCTTGGAGCAGCGAGGTGCCTTCACGGGTACGTTCACCGACACCGGCAAAGACCGAGTAGCCACCATGCTCGCTGGCGATATTGTGGATGAGCTCCTGGATGAGAACGGTTTTACCGACACCCGCGCCACCAAAGAGACCAATCTTGCCGCCCTTACGATAAGGGGTGAGCAAGTCGATGACTTTGATACCCGTGACGAGGATGGCGATCTCTGGATCTTGGTCGATAAAGGCTGGCGGTGCTCTGTGGATGGGGTCTTGCTTATCGGTGGTGATGTCGCCGAGACCATCAATGGGCTCACCCAAGAGATTCATGGCGCGGCCGAGGGTGCCTTTGCCCACGGGCATCTGCATGGGCTTTTGGGTATTGATGACGGTCGCCCCGCGGACCAAGCCGATGGTCGAGGACATGGCAATCGCGCGAATGCGGTTATCGCCCAAATGCTGGGCGACCTCGAGGACCAAGTTGTTGGGCTTGTCATTGAGCAACGGGTTGGTCGTGAGCAACGCGGTCAAAATCGTGGGACGGAATTCTTTGGGGAATTCGATATCCACGACAGCACCCAAGACCTGGATGATGCGACCGGTGAGTGGAGAATTGGCGGATTGGGTGGGGATAGGTTGATCAGACATCGTGAGCACTTTCTATTTGATGGCTTCGGCGCCACTGACGATTTCGGTCAGCTCGTTGGTGATTTGTGACTGACGTGCGCGGTTTCGCTGAATGGTGAGGTCTTGGGTCATGCGAGAGAGGTTATTCGTCGCATTGTCCATCGCCATGACGCGTGCGGCGTGTTCGGCGGTGACACTACTTTGTAAGGCAAAATAAAATCCCAATTGCACCCAAAGTGAGGCAATGGTCTCTAACATAAAGGCATCATCCGGCACAAGAAGAGGTTTTTCTGGGTGGGCAGGTGATTTATTTTGAGCATTCTCGATTTTGACCGGCATGGGTGGTCGTCCATTTGGAAGGAGTCTTGCGATTTGTGGGTCATTGGTCATCGAGTTAATATAGTGGCTCGAGGCTAACCAAATCTCATCGTAATCGCCCTTGTAAAAACCATCGAGGGCAATTTGTGCGATCGCATCGGCATCTTTGCCTACTGGGCTATTGGGCATGGGGATGAGATCGTGATGCGAGGGAATGAGCTCATTGAGTGCGGTGAGGGCCTTTTGACCGACATAGAGGGCCTCGATTGAGGCGAAATCTTGCGCATGGTCGGCTTGCCACTCTTTGATCTGGCGGATGAGGGCATTATTAAAGGCACCACAGAGGCCGCGGTCTCCAGTAAAGATGACAATGAGCACCTTGCTCGAGCCATCCTTGGGTGGGTCTTGTAGGAGCTTGTGGTTAGCGAAGCGCTTTTGCTGGATAACGGGAAGCAGATCGATCAATGCTTGGGCAAACGGCTGAGATTTAGTGAGGCTACGCTGCATGCGGTGCAGATGCGATGCCGAGACCATCTTCATGGTCGAGGTGACGCGACGCATCCCAGACATCGATTCTAGCTTTGAATTAAACTCTCTGAAGTTTGGCATGGGGTTTACTTCTTAAATTGTGCCAGGACAGCGTGGATGATCGACTCCATCATGGTCTTTAATTCGTCATCAAAGACTGGACTCTTGGCAAAACGATCCCGATAGCTCTTGGCCTCAGGGGCGTCAAGCGCAGTAAAGAGCTGCGTGATGAATTGGGTGAGTTGAGCCTCGGTTAAGTCGATCAACATCTTGTTGGTGCCTGCATAGAGCAAAACGACCTGCTTCTCGACTGGGGTTGGCTTGCCGGGCTTTTGGCGCAGCGAAAACATCAAGCTCTTGCCCAGAGCAAGTTGCTCGAGAGTATTGGAATCCAAGTCCGACGAGAAGCGCATAAAGGCCTCCAATTCACGGTATTGAGCCAAGACCACACGCAGCGGGCCGGCGATCTTTTTCATCGCCTTGAGCTGGGCATCGCCACCCACACGAGAAACGGACACACCTGGGTTGATTGCGGGGCGCTGGCCCTCGTGGAAAAGCCCCGACTCCAAGAAGATCTGACCATCGGTGATGGAGATCACGTTGGTCGGGATGTAGGCGGAGATGTCGTTGGCCTGGGTTTCGACGATGGGCAAGGCGGTCATGCTGCCGCCGCCTTTGGCGTCGGAAAGCTGGGAGGCGCGTTCGAGTAAACGGCTGTGTAAATAAAAGACGTCGCCCGGATAGGCTTCACGACCCGGTGGACGGCGCAAGAGCAAGGACATCTGGCGGTAAGCTTGGGCATGCTTGGTCAAGTCGTCATAGATGACCAAGGCGTGTTCGCCATGATTCATCCAATGCTCAGCCATGGCGCAGCCAGCATAAGGCGCGAGATATTGGATCGGAGCAGGCTCGGATGCGCCTGCGAGGATGATGGTCGTGTAGGCCATGGCACCCGCTTCGGAGAGCTCCTTGTAGAGCGCCGAGATGGTCGATTGCTTTTGGCCGATTGCGACGTAAAAGCAGTGCACGCCAGAACCTTTTTGGTTGAGAATGGCATCGATGGCGATGGTAGTTTTACCCGTTTTGCGGTCGCCAATGATCAACTGGCGCTGGCCACGGCCGATTGGCGTGAGGGCATCGATTGCCAAGAGCCCAGTTTGCATCGGGGTGTCGACGTTGCGGCGCTCGATAATGGAGGCTGCAGGTGCCTCGATTGGCATAAAGATGTCGGTCTTGATTTCGCCTTTGCCATCGAGAGGACGGCCGAGCGAATCGACCACACGGCCTGTGAGCGCAGGACCCGCTGGGACCGATACGACGCGCTTGGTGCGATGAAAGACATCCCCCTCGGCGACCGCGGTGACAGAGCCTAAGATTGCGACACCGACGCAGTCTTCCTCGAGGTTAAGTGCCAGACCTGCAATGCCCGAATCCGTCTCGACCAATTCATTAAACATGACATTTTCGAGACCCTCGACGCGGGCGATACCATCGCCAATACTTAAGACAGTGCCAAATTCTTGGACATCGACAGGTTGGTCGATGGCGTCAATGCGGCGCTGCAAGAGGGCGGAGAGTTCATCGGGTTTCATTGTGTTTTTCATCTAAACCTCTGAGATTAATAAATGTGAGCTAGGCGGAGGCGCTTGAGTCTACCGGCGAGAGACGCATCGATGCGCGTGTGGTCAATTTGGATTAAGAGTCCTGCGATGAGCGAGTCATCCGTGTGCACCTCGATGATCGACTGCTCGCCATAGCGAGTTTTGACCTGCAGATTAAAGGCATCTTGCTGCGTGGGTGATGGGGGGATTGCAAAGGTAGCTTTGACTAGCTTGATGCCTTGACGTTGACGATCTGCGACAATAAAAGCTTGACACAGCACCGGGATCAGGTTGAGTATTTGGTTTTGAGCGAGCGCATCGATGATGATCATCAGTGCAGGGCTCAGGGTGCCTTGCCAAATGGCCTGCATCGCTGTGCGCTGTTCGCCGCTGGGCAACTTGTCGCTCATGGCGCAGTAGGTGCGCAGGGTGTCGCAGTGAGACCACGTCTCGTCGATGGCTTGGATCTCTTGCCGCGTGAGTGCTGCATCTTTGATTGAGAGGAGGGCTCTCACGTAGGGTTTGACAACTTGATCGGATTTAGACATAGACGACCGCGCTTAGAGTTGGGGCAGGGTAAGATCTTGAATGATCTGCTCTTGGTAGGCTTGTTTTTGTTCGGGCGAGAGCAGTCTGGGGAGGATGCGCTCCATTGCGGCGCACAATTCATCACCGGCAGTAGCCTTGAGTTGAGTGATTGCCTGAGCGCGATCGTGATCGAGGCGCTGTTGGGAATCCTCAAGCTGCTGCTGGAGCTGGCTTTTAGTCGTGGCAGTCATTTGCTCGGCCTGAGCGCGTGCCTGCGCAACGATTTGATCGGACTGCGATTTGGCATCGACCTTTGCTTGGGCAATCATCGCTGCCTGCTCGTCCTGCGTCGCGGCTAGACTTTTCTTAGCCTGCTCGGCCTTGTCGAGTGAGGTGCGAATTTCATCTTCGCGCGCTTCGAGGAAGCCGAGTAGCGGTTTCCAGAGGAACTTTTTGAGGACGACTGCCGCAACAATAAAAGCCAACCAGGTGAGGACGACCATTTCCGCAGAAAGGCTCATCACACTCGAGCCGGTCTGCTCGATCGGCTCAGGTACACCCGGAATTGCTTCGTGGTGTGATGGGGGTTGGACTGGGCTTGACATTGTAGCCTACTTACTTAATCAAGCAAACGACCAAGCCGAAAAGGGCGACACCTTCGATCAAAGCTGCTGCGATAATCATCGAGGTTTGCAACTTGCCTTGGATTTCCGGTTGACGAGCCATCGCTTGCATGCCTGCGAAACCAATGACGCTAATGCCGAGGGCTGCTCCGATTACTACGAGACCTGTTGAGATCATAACTGTGCTCCTGTTTGTGTTGTTGGGTTAGTGGTCGGGATGAACGATCATCCCCATAAAAATGGATGAGAGTAGCGTAAATACATAGGCCTGCAAAAAGGCCACGAATACTTCAAATAGGTAGAGCGCCACACCCATCACAAACGATGGGCTCGCCGCCAAGCCCAGCATCGCGGTCAAGCTCAATAGCGCATACACCACAATATGGCCGCCAAGCATATTTGCAAAGAGACGCATCGCCAGCGCAAAAGAACGCGACCCCACGCCGATAATCTCTAGGCAAAACATAATCGGCTTGAGCGGCAAGGGTAATCCCGCGGGAATAAAGGCTTTAGGCAACCCCGCCACACCATTGTAGCGAAAGAGGCTAAAAAATGACACCCCCATAAAGATCAGCGCAAGCGCCACCGTCACACTGATATTGCCAGTCGCCGTCGTGAATAGTGGGATCAACCCTAGCAAGTTGGCCGTCAAGATAAAGAGAAAAAGTGACGCGAAGAAAGGCACAAAGTTACGCCCCAGCTTAGCCCCACCAAAATTGGGGTAGACCAAGCTATCTCTAATAAAGAGGATGTAGACCTCTAAGAGACTACCCAAGTAGCGCGGAATGCGCCCAATGCTACGCCGTCCCCAAAAGGCCAGGCCGATCAATAGCACTGCAATGACAAAGACCACCACACAGTCATAGTGGAAGTTTTCAAGAAAGTCGATATGGACAAAGGGTAGGTTCCACGCATCCACCGAGCCCTCATGAGTCAGGACGTGGTGGTCAATGTACTTTAAAAACTCCGCTTGCTTTTCTTGCATGATCTGCCTAGCTAATAAAATCGACTACTGTTTAAAGAAATAATAAGCGAGTATACGCCTTTACCCCGCAGAAGTCAAGCCCAAAAAAAGGCACTTCTTTAATTTAATGGATAAAATAAGATGGGAGGTTGCGTCCACCTACACGGCATCTCCACTAAATAGCAGGATAATGGGTGAAATGTGGGTGCGGACTAGCTCTCAGCATCTCCGATAGGGATGCGGATAACCCTTGCCTGCCCCTCGATGTGAGAGTCCGCTGACCCTTGACATACCTCTTATGTAGCCGCTCAAGCTTGATTTTGCTAGATCTGCGATGATAGCGGAGCGGTAGGCTCTTCTGGCCAGCGATGCTTGGGATAGCGGCCGCGCATTTCCTTGCGGATGAGGTGGTAGCTGGTTTGCCAAAAGCCTGCGAGGTCTTGGGTGATTTGTATGGGGCGTTGGGCGGGGGAGAGGAGGTGAAAGCTGAGCTTGAGTCGGCCTTTGCCTAGGGTGGGGGAGGCTTGCAGTCCGAAGACTTCTTGGATGCGTACGGCAATGTAGGGTTGGTCGCCATCGTAACGGATCTTAATTTTGGCTCCTGAGGGTACGCGGTAGGTCTCTGGGAGGAGCTGGTCGAGCGCAAAGCGTGAGAGGCCGTCGAGTGCGAGGGCTTGGTCGATGATAGCGATGAGGTTGAGAGATTGGATATCAGAACCGCGCTTGATGGAGTCAATAAAGGGTCTGATCCAGTCAACCGATGCGAGGACATCTGGCCAGCCGTCTTCTGGGCAGAGGGTATTGGCCCAGTGGAGTCGCTGGGCGATGGCGCGCGCATGGGTGGACCACTGTAGGCCTGTCTCTGCAATGCGGCGCATGATCAGGTCTCGGTCGAGGTCGGTAATGGGGGTGGTGAGGGGGGATTCTTTAATGGGTATTTGTCCAATGCAATGTTGCTGGACGCGTTTGAGTGAGTCGGTCTTTTTGTCCCAGACACGTTTGGTACGGAGGATTGTGGGGATTTGCTCGATGGTACTTGGTGACAGGGGTAATGCGCAGCGGATGATGACTTGAGCATCGCGCTCTGTCAGGTCGATGGCCAAGAGCCAGGGTTCGCCGGTCATGGGATCATCGGGTGGCAAGCTTGCCCCAAATCCTGCTGCGCAGAGGTAGGTGGAGCCTTGGTGTTGTCTGCATTTGCAGATGCGATTGGGGTAAGCGTGAATGGCCAATGGGGCTAATTCGTCAGCCGTGAGGCGAGGCGTGGTAAAGGGGATGCGCAAGAGGTCAGCAAAACGTCTTGCTTGCTGAGTAATGATGTAGGGTGGCTTGTGTAGGGCGATGGCGAGGCGTTTGCGGAAGTCTGCTAGTCCGCGCCAAGCGGTATCGGCATCGGGATCTTGGAGGATAGCGGCCAAGAGGCAGACGCCGGTTGGATCGCAGGTGTGGCAGTGTAAGAGGAGGCTTGCGATGGCAGGATGCAGGGGGAGCTGCACCATGCGCTTGCCTAATGGCGTGAGGCGTAGGGTGTCATCGAGTGCGCCGAGAGCGATGAGGTTTTGGTTGGCTTGTGACCAGGTGGTTGGAGGTGGTGGTGTGAGCCACGGGAGTACATCAGATCCCCATTCTGCGCAGAGCAGGGCCAGCGGGGTGAGGTCGGTGGTTAAGATCTCTGGGGTAACGGCCTCTGGGAGGGTGGCTTGGGCGGCTGCAGACCAGAGGCGATAGCAGACGCCTGGCTGAGTGCGGCCTGCTCGGCCGGTGCGTTGGGTGGCGCGGTCTTGGGAGATGCGGCGTAGCTCGAGGCGGGAGATGTCGCGATTGAGATTGTAAATGGGGACCTTGGCTTGACCGACATCAATGACCACGCGGATGCCCTCGATGGTTACGGAGGATTCGGCAATGGAGGTGGCTAAGACGATTTTTCGCTGGCCGGCTGTGGGCGGGGCGATGGCGCGGTCTTGGTCGCCTTTGGGGAGGTTGGCGTAGAGGGGGCAGATATCGACTGTCCCTGGTAGCTCGGTCGCTTTGAGGTCGCGCATACAGCGGTTAATCTCGCCCTCTCCTGGTAAAAAGACCAAGATGGAGCCGGATTCTTGTTTGATCGCCTGTGAGATTGCTGTCACGGGTGAGAGGGTGGGGAGGTAGTGGATGTCAACGGGGTAGGTGCGTGAGGGGGATGAGATGACCTGGGTATCTGGGCCGAGATGGGCAAGGAGCTCAGTGGTCTGCAGGGTGGCTGACATGATCATGATGCGCAGCTCAGGTCGCAACTCGCGTTGGATTTCGAGGGCAAAGGCGAGGGCGGTGTCCGCCGCGAGAGAACGCTCATGGAATTCGTCAAAGATGATGAGGCCGACGTCGTCGAGCTCCGGGTCTGAGATGAGTCTGCGCGAGAGGATACCCTCTGTGAGGATTTCTAGTCGCGTATGGGCGGAGACTTTGCGCTCGAGGCGAATGTGATACCCAATGGTTTTGCCGACGGGCTCATTGCGTGTTTGGGCGATGTAGGTTGCAGCACGGCGTGCGGCAATGCGGCGGGGTTCAAGCATGATGATCTTTTTGCCAGCGAGCCAGGAGTCATCAATGAGTGCTTGTGGGATGGCCGTAGTCTTACCCGAGCCCGGCGGTGCGCACAAGATGGTTGGTCGATTGACAAGAAGTGCTTCCCGAATATCGGGAAGCACGTGTAAGCAGGGGTGTGTGTCGGTCGTCAAGGCCATGGGGCTATTTGACCTGTTGTTGGAGGTGCTTGAGCTGTTCTTGTTCGTAAGCGGAGAGTTTGTCGATCTGTTTGGAGACCTCATGGAGGGCGATACGAGCGAGCTCAGGTTGCTTGAGGCCGATCTTAACTCGAGCCTGCGTCATCAAGACGCGTGGGTCGACAGGCTGACCAGGGAGGGCCTTTTGCCAAAGGGCTTGAGCCTTGTCGATCATGGTGTCGGCTTCTGCGAATTGGTTGTTTTCGCACAAGATTGCGGCGTAGGTTTCCCATGCGATATAGAGCTCTGGGCTCTTGTCGGTGGCCAGCTTGGCAACAACGATGGCTTGAGCGTAGTCCTTTTTGCGGCGAAACGCCTCCGCTAAGTCGTTGAGTGCGGGTAGATAGGGGCGCGTAGCGTAGGCGGCCTTTTGCAAGTAGGGGATGGCTGCATCGGGATTTTCCTCTGATAAATGGATGGAGCCGAGGATATAGTTTGCCATGGGATGGTTGCGGTTATTGCGCAAGAAGCTCGTGGCATGGCGTCTGGCCGAGGAGGGGTCATTGAGCGTCATATCCAATGAGAGGACTTTATCGGAGAGCTCCGGAACGAGCGGTCTAAGGATGGATGCTCGCAAGAATGCGTCGCGCGCTTGGGCGTAGTTCTTTTCAAGCTCAGCGAGCTGGGCTTTGATGATTTGGATGTAGTAGTCGTCTGGATTGCCGACGATGGCCTCCATCTTGCGCAAGGTGATCTTCTTGACGTCGCTGCGCTCTTCTTCATTTTGCATCTGTAAGGTGGCGAGCATGGCGAGGGCTTCGAGGTGTTTGGGATAGTGGTCCAGGAAATTATGGATCGAGACTCGAGCTTTGGCAGAATCTCCCTGCGCCATGTAGAAGATTGCCCATTCGTATCCCAATTCGTGCTGCTGGGTTGAGAGCTTGGCGGCCTCTTTGAGGTAGCTATGGGCTTCGGTGAATTGTCGATCCAGGATGGCGAGGTGTGAGAGGTCGACATAGAGCTGGATCTTGCGACGGGGATTGGTGGCACTGGCGAGCATCTCGGTGTAGCGGCGCTTGGCTTCGGTACGTTGCTCGGGCAAAATGGCATAGATGCCGGCGATTGCTTGCTGGATGTTGGTCTTTTGCTGGGCATTCATCATGTCCATCGCTGCACCAAAACCCGCAATGGCTGCACCTGGTTGCCCCGAAAGCGCCCACTGCCCTGCAATACGCGCCATCAATTCTGGTGAGCGCACATAGCCATAGTATTTGGAAAGAGCCCAGAGCTGATACTTGCGGCCTTTGAGGGATTTGATAAAGCTCTGAATGCGTTGAGCGACGGCGTCGCGCTCGGTTAAGCGCACGCCCAAAATGCTCAGCTCATATTGGTTAAAGAGGGCGCAGATATTATTGGCATCAAATTGGTAGACGGCCTTAAAGATATCAAAGGCCTCTTCGTTGCGGCCACTCTCGGCAATGAAAAATCCCCGATTGTTTGCGACAAAGCCAATGTGGCCGCGCAAGCGTTGGTAAAAGGCTTCCTGTGCGGAGGGGTGCTTATCTGGATCGGTGGTTGATTGACCGATCAAGGCCTGCATCTTGGCTATGAAATCGAGTGTTCGCTTGGTTTCGAGCTGCTTAAAGTCTTGGCTGTCTTTGGTGCCGGCGTAGGCCAAGAGCTTGGGGAGAGGTTGGGCGCTAGACATATACCAGAGGTCGGGCTGATTGATGATGGTCAATTGCTTGTAAATCGAGCGATCCATCATCATCCAGTCTTGCACAAAGGGCAACAAGCCGATTTCGAGCGAACGCAAGAGGTCAGAGCGTAACTCGGGTTGATCCGCCAAAAAGGTTTTATCCTTGTCGAGCTCGGCTTTGAATGCCTTGCGGTAGACCTCGTTGCTGTCTTGCATGAGCTGAATGATCCGCACGGGGCGATTTTGTTGAGTCAGGGTGAGGGCTAAATAGGGGTCAATAAAGCCATCTCCCAAAACCACGGGGCGATCGTCAAGCGAATCAACCAGCGCATCGAGATAGATCGTCATTGGATCAGCTTGGTGAAAACGCGTAATCGTTTGCTCGGAGAGCATGCGCCATGACGTGATCCCAAGACCCACGACCGCAGCTACCAGCACGAGAATTGGAGTGAGGATGGCACTGATGCGCGAGAGCGTCACCGATAGACGTAGCGGGATGACCCCCTCTTTAGGACGCGTCACCAAGCGAAAGAGTTGATTGGCCGTCCACAAATAGCCCACGGTAAAGGCCACCAAGGCGCAGACGAGCAGCGGCACGGCATCTGACCACCACCCTGATTGTATTTGCATGGATGTATTAAATTCCCACGGCGCAAGTCCTATTGCAACGAGCACGCCCACAAAGATTGTGGCTAAAACCGTTGGAAAAGAACGATCATTATTGAGCGTTTTTTGTGCAGAAAAGAGAGCCACGATGCCAGGGATGACCCCGCAGAGCGAGACCCAGACCCAAGGGCCAGATAGGAGGCCTTGGGCTTGAGTGAGAGACTGCTTGATCTGGTGCACGATCACGCCACTTAGTGGCATCGAGAGACCGACAGCATGGGCCTGCGTAACTAGAATCCCCACTGCAATTGCCGCTCCAAGGAGTCCAGGGATGACCACGCTGAGTAGGGCCGTTTTGGTGCGGTCGATTGTTTCGCTATTGACGATGACCATGATCGCAGCCACCAAATAAATGGGAAATGCTACCTGCATCTGCAGTGAATCAATCGTCACAATCCCCATCACACATGATGAGAGCGCGAGTAAGCTTTTGCGAGGTTTGTCCATAAAGTAGAGCGGCCCGCAGAGTGCTAAGAGAAAGATGAAAAAGGGTATCACCTGCTGCTGGAAGTGCGTGGCACTAAGCAAGACTGGTCCCAAGCAGAGATAGACAAGCGCCGAAAGGACAGCCCCGACCGTCGCTGCTTTGCCAATGTGAGGCACCGACTGCACTTCCTCTGTAATCGTCGTCAAAAAGCGCTGCGTCATCAAAAAGATAAGCCCCACCGTCAGAGCAGAGACGATCAGCGTCAGCCACGTATAGCCTGCTACTGAGAGCCCTAGCGGCGCTAAGATCGCTTGGGCAATTGGGTTGGAGAGCAAGACTCCAGGCGTTTTGAGCGCATTGGTGTAAGCCGCCAAGTGTACAATTGCGTCACTGGGATAGAGGCTAGGGTGTTTGAGTAGGGCAAAGATCACCGCCGCAAAGGTAGTCAAGATGACTGCAATACTGAGGGGGTGCTTGTGACAACAGGATGATTGACTCATAATAGGGGGGCCTTTCGATAGCAGTTAGTCGGAGATGATCACGCGACGACCTTGGATGGTGAGGCGACCTTGGGAAATGTAACGCAACGCCTCAGGGTAGGCGATGTGCTCTTGCACTTGGATACGCGCATGGAGCGATTCGGAGGTGTCGCCCTCTAGAATGGGCACGGCCTTTTGCACGATGATCGGGCCTGTGTCTGTACCCGCATCGACAAAGTGCACCGTACAGCCTGCGACCTTGGCACCGTAGCTCAGTGCTTGATCCCAGCCATGCAAGCCTGGAAAAGCCGGCAAGAGCGC
>CAYZIC010000028.1:0-25318 GCA_964478335.1 uncultured Lentisphaeraceae bacterium
ACCAGTGACCCCTTGCATGTCAAGCAAGTGCTCTAACCAACTGAGCTAACTGCCCCTTAAAAACGTGTATAAAAGTATCAAATCACCCCCCCAAATGTCAACAGCAAAATGCAGAAAAGTGCAAAAAAGTGACCTTTTTACCCCAAAATGGGCCTTTTTACCCAAAAACGCCCCCGTTATCAGCAAAAAAGCTCCCACTAAGACACCTGCGGTGCCGCCCTAAGGAGGCGAAGCCTCCACTTTAAGGCGAGCAAGCTCGCCGCAAGCGGGAGCGTTAGCGCCCCAAGGCGGCGAGCGTTAGCGAGCTCAATGCTTGATGCTAGAGGCGGGGCACCTGCCTCTTAATGCTTGATGCGGGCGAGCGTAGCGAGCCCCTCACCTATACCCACACCAATTGCCTTGCAACCCATTCCTTATTTGGGTTGTAACCCAAAACTCAATTGCCTTGCAACCCAAAAGCCGAATGGGTAGTAACCTAAAAGACAAAAGCCTTGCGACCCAAACATCAAAGGGGGTGCAAGGCTAAATCAAAAGGGGTTGCAAGGCAAATGGTCAAGAGTCAGGGGGTAGACACGGCCTACGGCCTAGACACGGCGGAGCCGTGTGCGGGAACGGCTCGCAGGCTCGCCGTGCGGGAACCGCCTACGGCGGTGCGGGAACAGGCGGAGCCTGTGCGGGAACGACCTGCGGTCGTGTAGTGTGCGCTACGAGCCCCAAGGGGGAGCGCAGCGACTCAATGCTTGGTGCTAGAGGCGGGCGAGCTTACCCGCCCCAGGGGCGCAGCGACCTAGATGCGGGGGGGCCAAAGCGATTCTCGCCAGGATCTCCGGGCAAAAGCAACTGAGCCAAGAGGTACACATTCCAAAGAGTCACCACACCACTAACGAGCATATGCAAGGAAAAATCATCCCTAGAGAAGGGCAAGGCTACCATCATCAGTATGACCAACACGATCGGCACGAAAAGCATCCATGCTGCATGATTACGATCATGCAAGCGACGAATTCTCAAAGACACCGTCGCCAGAGAAAAGAATACATACCCAGCCAAAAACGATAGAGATTCATCTCCTGAGCCCCAGTCTAAGAGAAAGCCAATGGCAAAAGCGCAGATCAGCATAAAGAGTGTCGCCCACCAGAATTCACTCCAACAAGCACGCCCACGCCACACAAAGATCTGCCTAAAGGCTAACCTAATCGATTCTAAAAAGCCCATTGAGGCCTCCTCAACAATTCTTCTCTCCTGTAATCATCAGCACGCTTGAGCTCACCAAGAGCCCATCCTACACGATCGCAGGTCGTCCCCGCACAAGCGGAGCACGGCAAGCCTAGATGCGGGGGGGGCCAAAGCGATTCTCGCCAGGATCTCCGGGCAAAATCAGTTGAACCATTAAATAGAGCCACCAAATAAACACGATTCCTTGAGCCAGCACAGCAAAGGTAGCTAAGCCTGATTCATTGGGCACCAGCACGGCAATCAAAAGCATGCAGGGGAAAATGATGATTAATGGAAAAAAGAGCACCCATGCCGAGCGATTACGATCATGCAAACGCCGAACCGTCAATGCCCAGGAGGCAAGTGAAAAGATGATGTTAATCCCTGCGATAAACAAAATAGCAGCAAGGCGAATAAGGGTTTCGTGAGCGGGTAACGTTTCGAGAAAGATTTGAATACACACCACGGGGATCGCACAGAGTCCTCCAAAGAGAGAAAACCACCAGAATTCACTCCGACAAGCACGCCCACGCCACACAAAGGTCTGCTTAAATGCTAACGATATCGATTCTAAAAAGCCCATTGAGGCCTCCTTATTTTAATCTATTAAATACCATCAACCTATTTGATGATATCTTTATCATGCCAAACCAATCCCCGGATGTCAACAGCAAAATGCAGAAGAGTGCAAAAATGTGGCCTTTTGCCCCAAAACAGACATTTCACCCCAAAATACCCCCCGTTCCACTCCCCAAAGCGACCATCAAGTGGAGCGCAGCGACCATCAAGCGGAGTGTTGGCCGACGGCGTAGCGGGCGGTAAGTGTGACGGCTTGGGGATGATTGGGGAGGTCGATAGAGGCGTGGATGTGGAGCCAATTTTTGCCATGGGGGTCGAGTGTTGCTGGCTCAATGAGCCTGGCGGTGACGATGGCATCTTGGGTGAGGGCTTTGCCGTAGTGAATTTGACTGTCAACGATGGCAGCCCAGGGATTGGCGAAGCCTGCTTGGTAGGCTTGGGCCATTGCTAGGGCCCAGCCGCAGAGGCTAAGAGATGAGGCGATGCTGCCGGCAAAGAGGGTACCTTTGTCATTGCGGTTGGGTGCGGCGGGCAGCAAGAAGGTCGCCTGAGTGGGATCGATGGATAAGCAAACAATCCTCATCGCTTGTCCTGCAATGGGGATCGTATCATAAATCATTTGATTCATACGCTCAACCATTGTCGGCCTACCATGATCTCTTGATTCTAAAGAACCAGTAAGTAGATGGATCCGAATCGGCGTCTTCCGTTTTGGAAACTTCATGACGGATGCCTGCTTCTTCACTCAATCCCATATTGAGCAGATTCAGTTTGATCCCGAGTGTGGATTCATGCGCAAGATAGTACTGAGCAAAGTCACCGACTTTAGGCTGGAGGGAGATGTTGGTCTTCCATTGGATACCGCACTCAAAGTTGTACTGAAAGAGGAGCCCCAAGTCAAGCGAAATGTGATTTTCCTCTTCGTTCCCATCCAAGTAAGAGGTGTAGACATGAGCAAAACCCGCACGAAGACGCAGTAAGGTCACCAAATCGCCGCCTTTTTTACGATTCCACACATAGACACCATAACCAGCCGCCGCAGAATTACGCAACGCAACAGAGATCAAGCGATTGCGCGAGACGATGTTGCGCGCATACCAGGAGCTATACTCGGTAGGTTGCCATTCGTAATCCAACCCAAGGTAGCGATCATCTGAGGTCTTTTGTCTAAATCCATTGCTATAGGTCGTCTCGGCATAGTTGGCGGCAGCATTGATCGCAAGTGTCGTATTCTCACTTTTGTGGGTAGCATTGCAGTAAATGTTTCCCCCTCTGGCTTCTTGTGACCCCGTTTGAGACCCATTAATGCCCAGCGACACAGAAAACGTCCACGGCTTAATGGGTGGGAAGTCTGGGTCTTGACCAGCAGGATCCCAAACGGTTGAGATGTCGCTCATCTTAAGCACTTGACCATGTTGATCCTGAAAGGTCAAATTGCCCTGATCGTCAGAGCCCATGGTGGCTTTGCGTTTATCATCCTCGACCTTGGGGTCGGTTCGAATCATGACGGATTCGTTGGACTTGATGTGCAAGACATCAACGGTCTTGATCTTGAGGGTGCCTGCGTAGGAGGTTGTAAAGTAAATGAAGCCCTCTTGGACTTTTTCGATTTTACCTGAGATTTGGTCGCCGCCTTTAAGCATGAGGGAGTCAGCCAACAAAGAACGGGTACCCGTAATGAGCAAAGCAAAAAGGAGCAACTTTGATACGTGCATGCGATCTCTTTATTCTTGTGAATCGTGTATAAACTTGGGATGATCGCCCGCAATGGCAAAGGTGACTTCGCCTTTGATGGGGTGCTCACTGATTGTTGCGATGAGGTCGTCAAGCGTACCGCGCAGGATTCTCTCATGGAGCTTTGTCAGCTCGACGCAGACTGCAGCTTCGCGGTTGCCGAGCACCTGCCGGGCTGCTTCAAGGGAGTCCTTGACCCGAAAGGGGGACTCGAGACAAATGAGCGTGTGGGCTGCGTGGGCATCTTCTTCGAAAAACTTGATCAATGCGCCAGCTTTCCGAGGCGGAAAACCTTTAAATGTGTAGCTAGACGTAGGGAGCCCAGAGTGGAGAAGTGCCAGGTCCACGGCGCTAGGACCGGGTAGCACGGTAAAGGGAAGCTTGGCAGTGGCAAAGCGTCGAATGACACGATAGCCAGGATCGCTAATACCGGGGTAACCGCCATCTGAGCAGAGGGCAACGGGTTGGCCAGCTTGCACGGCTGCGACGATGCGTTCGGTTACGGCCTCTTCATTGCCCTGTCGATAGGAGATCATAGTCGGGCGATGGATGTGCTGCGAGGTGAGTAGCTGCCAGGTGCGGCGGGTATCCTCACAGGCGATAAGGGTGACACCCGCAAGGGTCTCTTTGGCGCGTGGGGAGAGGTCTCCAAGGTTCCCCAGTGGCGTGGCGACGACGTAAAGCATCGGTGGCAAGGTGACTGCAGGTGTGGGCTCAAGGGGTGCCTCTGCACGGATGCTGGCATCCTCCTCAAGTGGTTCACTGGGTTGTGTAAGTGGCGCAGTGGATTGCGTGAGACTGGCGAGCTGCGCTTGTGCGGCTCGTTCGCGGGCCTTAGATTGTAGTTTGTCGCGTTTTCCCATTTTACAGGAGACCTTTTTCTTCTAATTCTGCGAGTGCTTGCTCGGCTGGGGTGAGATACTTTTTCTTTTGGTTACAGGCGAAACACGCTGGCACGATATTGGTGCGGGTGCTATAGCCACCGCGGGCAACGGGGATGACGTGGTCCATGGTGAGCTCGTCGGCATCGAAGTGCTCGCCGCAATAGTGGCAAATCCCACGAGCGAGCTGCTCTTTCCACCAATTCGACTGCTTGATCTCGCGCGCTTTACGGCGCTCTGCGGAGACGTGCTTGGGGTCGGTTTGTATATCGATCCAATCGTTGGCCATGGTTGCTACTCTCCGTCTTGCGCTGCTGGGGCATCTTTGGCACGAGGGTGACGGAGGCAAGATTGGTCGAATTTTTCCCCTCGTTTGCCCGTCAGCTCTCTCCAGCGGCGATGAAGCCAGAGGTATTGCTCGGGGGCTTCCTTAATCAATGTCTCGAGGCTTGCGATCATCTGCTGGGTGCAGATGCGGATGTCGGCTTCGCGGTCACCAGTTGGCGTATAGCGCACGGGGTCAGCCAAGCAGATACGGTAGGTAAAGCACCCCGTACGAATAAATGAGCCGACGACAACCGGTATACCCGTCTTGAGGTGAATGCGCGCAGGCGAGGTAAAGACTTTGGACGGGTGTCCAAAAAAGTCGACGGTGATACCTTTGCTGGCGTATTGATCCATGACGATGGCTAGGGCGGCATTCTCAGCGATCCACTGCTTGATCACGCTACCACTAAAGCCGCGTTTCTTAGCAATGACCTCAATGTCTCCACGAAAATGTGTCTTGGTCAAGAAGTCGCGCACGTAGGGATTGTCCATCAAGCGGGCAACGGCAAGCATACGTCTAAAGCTCGAGACGATCGGCACGGCGACCTCCCAGCTCCCCAAGTGCGCCGTCGCAACCATGATCGGCTGCGTCTTGTCCTGCAAGAGAGCAAGCGCCTCTTGAGAGCCGCTCACCTCGACATAGCTGCGCCAGTCGGCGACATCCTTGACTCCATCACTCAGTCGAAATGACTCAAGGATGTGACCGATAAAATGCCCCGTCGACATCATTGCAATACGGTAAGCCTCTTTGTGATCTTGCGTAATACCTGAGATGAGGACATTTTGCATCGCAACCTTGGCACGCGAACCAGAGAGTCTGAAAAAGAAGCACCCAAACCAATGGCCCAAGCCATAGACAGATTTGGCAGGGATCAACCCAAAGATTGACCAAAAGAGACGCAAGAGGATATATTGTATTTTATGAGCTAACACGTGAGACCCTTTTATAAAAGGATCCAGCCGAGATTTTTCTCGGCTGGATCAGTGATGAATCGATTATTTTTGAGAGGCGGCGTAATCACGCTCGGCTATGAGCACTGCTCTAAAGAAGAGGTAGTCTGCCGACACTGTGACGACATCTTGGCCATTGGCCTGCTTGGTGTCAATCGGCGCCAAGGAGACCCAATCGGCATCAGTCAGCGACCGCTTACCCTGGATGACCAAAAGGCCATCACCTTGCAATTGCTCGACTGGCACGCCATCGCCCGTGGTCAACGAGACCGCAAGCGCACGATCGTGACCGCCCCAAGATCCAGCCTGAGTAATCGTCAAATCAACTGGGGTGACTGATTCAGGATCGAGATTGAGCCAATACTTGGTCAACAAGGAGGTATCGCCTGCGAGCGTCGCATCGAGGACATTAGTCGAGTCGTACTGCTGCAACCAATCAATCAGTGCGGCATTATCCGGATCCAACTGATTGGCGCCAATCAACTGCTGCGCCTCGGGATTGAGGACATAGTTGACCGAGTAATTGAGCGAACGATCAATCTTACCCGCGACATGAATCTCAGTGGTGGCGCGAGCCATTGCGCCACCGCCAAAGGTCATGACAGAATGCGTCGAGAAAACAGGAGTCTTCACAGGCGTGGGCACGGTTTCATTGTTGCAGTACAAGCCCCCAACGGTATACCATGGGTCTGGCTTAAAGGTTAGCGCATAATCCGCACCAGCAAATAGCTCCACATCGGTAGCACCAACAATCTGCCCACGACCACCCATCACATCGGCTCGTAGCGTAAAGGTCGTTACGCCAGGATAGCCAAATTCGGGTTGCGCCAAGACGGGTTGGAAATCTGCCCCCAACTCGTCAAAGTCACGATTGAGCCCCATAAAGGTGTTAAAGCTTGGTGAGGAAACCCAAACAGGCTTCCTACCCGCATCCGCATCAATCTTACGAAGCATCAACTGCACAGAGGTATTGGGGTTGATCGTGCCATTGATAAAGGCCACACGACCATCCACGACAAGGCCAGAGTCTTGACGCGCCTTAATGAGTGCCTCAATCTCCCATGGCTCAACAATTTCACTAGAGGGAGTGTAGATGACTTCTTCTTCAAGGACACCATTGTCACGCACCAAGCGCATGAGGTAGTAGACCTTTTTGGTGTTGCCAGTTGCCGAGGCATCAGCAGGAGAGAGCGAGCCCTCAAAGCCTTGCACAAGCAAGCGCTGCTCCTCGGGTACAAAGGTGATGTTACGCACAAGATTGTACAGGGCGAGCTTTTGTCCACCAACCACGCCACTGTCTTCTGGCTTGAATTGGACTTTACCCCAATCCTCGGTCAAGACAATCGGGTCACGGCAAGGCTCAAATTGGACATCCTCGTAGTTAAGATTCGTCACAATAGTACGCCAGACTTCCACGGACCAGCCCTTAATCGAAATGCCTGCGGGTTTCGCCACCCCATCGGGGGTAGGATCAAGCATGGCCAATTCGATATAGTCTGATTGGTCATACTCATTGCCATTATCGGTAGTTGAGCGAGGACGCAATTCATTAAACCAGACCCCACCAGGCTTGGTACCATACATCCAGAAAAACGGCGTTTCCACGCGGTCGCTGACTGCAGAGTCATTAAGGCGTGTATTGTAGTTTACCTTATCATCGGGGATATACCAGGGGCAATAAGGCACCGGCTTACCATCATACTGGGTATTGTATGCGCTCATGCTTTGCCAGATAGCCTTGGCCGTCTCAGCATTGTCATTTTGCTTTTCGTCACCATAGACCAATGAGAATCGCACCAACGCCCCCGAGAGGAATGTCGTAGGATCGCAATCGATCCCCGCATCGATAGGCGTGCGATAAACGCGCAGAGCATCGCCACCAAACGAAGAATCGAGGCTGTATGGAGGCTGATTCGTGACATCCTCGAGCTCGATCAAGCCCCCCTTAACAAAGAGCTCATTCTTAGGAGGATTGGCCAAGCGCTCTCTCAATTGAGCAATGGTGATGCCGTTGATGGGGTTCTTGCCCGTAATCCATGCCTGTGCACCCCAATTCTCTCTCAAGCTGGGATCAGGATTATGCACATCGACGACAGTCTTGGGCAAGAGTGACCAAGCCAAGTAGACCTTGTTGCGCTGACCAGTGGGACGGGTTGCATTGACGAGTGCATTTTGCACCACTGTCACCAAACCGACCTTGTCACCAACGAGCGGTTGATACTTATTGGTGATGTTGCCTTGAGCATCGACATCTTGCCAGTTGTTGTACTTACCGGTAACCGCCGGAATAACCGTCGTGGTTTGCTGGCCAGGAATCACCTTAAAGAGCTTTTGGCCCACGACCCAGTCTGCTTGGTCAATGACACCTTGTGAGCACACCATGATCACTTCAGATGAGGCAGGGAGGTCTCCCTTAATCGTCAAAGTGACATCAAGCACCTTGCCCTTTTGGTAATCGCGGTCAAATTCGACCACGCCTTGCTCAGCCTTTTTGACAATCCACTGATCTGCAGACCCCTTGGAATCGGTCACTTCACAGACCTTGAGGAGCTCAGCAGGGACCTCTAATCGGACAAAGTGGTAAAGCTGGTCAGCGCGATAGGTGATCGTCGTCCCATTGAAGTTTTCAGGGGCTCTAGAGGCGGTCAGAGGTGTAGACTGAGCCGTATCAGGATCGACAATCTTAGAGCCAAAAAGTTGCAAACCGCAAGCTGCATTGGCAATCGAATCATTGACAAAGCGCGACTCAAAGGAGACCAAGCTCCAATCTGGATCGGTCGGAATATGCTCATCTGGGTTGGTCGTACCAGGAGATTCTTGATTAGCCTTAAAGTGCCAGCTTATGCGTGCTGCGGGATCTTCGTCCACAATGGCCGTACCTGAGGTCAAGGCCACAGCACCCACAGTGGTCGAGCTATCGGCCACACCGGCAACCACATTGGGGATCTGAGTCTCAGCCATTGCATCGATGACTTGATCGGCAGCCACAGCACGAATTGCCGAGGTAAGGCCACCTTCACCAGCGCCACAAGGACGCACCAACACGATTGCGTAATCGGTATTATCCTTAAAGGTATAGTCGGTAATGGGACGCGCCTTAACGGAGTACTTTGCTGAGGGCTGCACGCCAACAATCAAAGTTTGATCGGTAATCTTGAGCATTGCGACAGGTGTCGACCCAAAGGTACCGGCGGTCTTCTCATAGACGGCGAGCTTCCAGTCGGCCCATTCTGCAACCGGATTGCCAGCAGCATCCTTGACCAAAGGCCAGACACACTCGACGTAGGGGGATTGACCAGCGGCAGTGCCCTTGTGGAGGTTGACTTCATTGATCCACGCAGCACCGTAAGGCGTGCTGTAGAAATAGAAGTACGGGATCTTGTCAGTCGCATAGGTCGATGACAGAGGCTTGTAGTAAGTCGGCTCAGTAAAGGCAGACTCAGCCTGCGGCACACAGAAAGTCGCCGTCGTGAGCGGATCAACCACGAGCAACCAGCTCGTAAATGCCACACAAGACTCCGCGGCAAAGGTCGTGCGATTGATTGCACTCTTTGATGCGTAGCGGTCACTCATCGCCGAAGCGCGCGCCAAGTAGATCATCGGTGCGGTAGCTGTTGCTGCAGACATGGCTTCACGAGCAGCGGTTTCATCCTTGCCAGTCAGTAATTGATGCCAAGCAGCAGGCACATCAGCCTTGTTGCTCAATGCGATAAAGCTACCCTTGACATAGGAGGCTAACTCTGCCTGCGAGTAACGCCCATCTAGAGCGTGAGTACCCGTAGAATCAAGCGTCACCGCAAAGCCAAAGTTATCCCCAGCCCATGGTTGAGTGGGAGTGCGTGTAGCCGAGGTGAATGGCGTGATCTGCTTAAGCAAAGCACCTGCTTGAGGATTCATCTCAAATGAAACCGCAATAGACACATCTCCATTGAGCACATTGGTTGCACTAGGAAATGCGATAGTCAGCGTGTCGCCATAGGCTGTCTTAGCCGCGAGGTCAATCGTTCCGGCGGCCCAGGTGATCGTCTCTTTAATGGTACCATCAGGCTTGCGAATTGTGATGATCGGCTTAGCGGGGACTTCTGTACCCGGCGGGACGACGGTAATTGAAGCCGAGGCGACCTTGTGCATGATTGCAGGCGTATAGGTCACTTCAAATTCTGGTGCAAGCGTCGAGACGCTCCAGGTTTTGCTTTCATGGCCGCCCGATTGCACCGAGCCACCATTGAGCGTTGCCACATGGGCACCCACGCCCGTCAAGGTTGACGAAACGTAGAAGAATGACGACCCCTCGTATGGAGTCAAGGCTTGCCCGAGATTGATTGAGCCAGGAGTCACCTCAAAGGTGTTGGGCTCAAGTGCATCGTTATCTGCATAGGTATTTCTAAAGATCGACCAGCTCTGCTTGAGGGCATCGGGATCCGCACCAAAGGGCACATTACCCATGTATCTGGAGCCAAACGACAGGATGAGATTGCGGTTATCCGGCTTGCCAGTGGTGTCGTCTGCCTTGCTGGAGTCTTCATACCCAGCATAGACGAGATCCACCCAGGCACGTTTAGGCGTAGCATCAAGGAATGCCCGATCAGGATTCTCTCGGAGCATTTCTGCGATGTAGTCCTTGGCATTCTCGTTGTCGCGGAGCGAATAGACAATCGCGTGCTCGATGGCACCGTTGTCACGATAGACCTTGAGGGCGATCGGATAGGATTGCACACCCGTATTATTAAAGAGGTTGTCGCGCACCAAAGCAGGCTTAGCGATGTGATCAATCACTTGATCAAGTTTACCCACGACAGGCGATGGCTTCTTGTAGGAGATCGTATCATCAAAGTTGCTGTCTGCAGCTAAATAAAAGACACGATTGGTTTGGACGACCTTGCCATCCTTAACAATGTTAACGCGGGTTTTGTCAGTAATAGAGATCGAGGGTTGATCGCCCTTTTCCCCGCCAATGACAAAGACATCGCTATTTTCATCCATCGTAAAGTCACGCGTCAATTCCCTGACACTCCATCCACTGAGATCGACGGAGGCAGGTACGCACAATTCAAGAAATTGGCTCCACTCCTTGCGTTCGGAGAGATTGGTATCACGCAGGTTAACCTCGTTGATAAAGACTTGTCCAGGGGCAATGCTGTAGATCCAGACATAGGGAGAGAATCCCCCCTTACCGCCATATTTAATGGCATTTTCAGCATTGAGGTCACGCGGGTAATACCACGGCAACTGAGCAAAGTCAGGCTCATTGATCTCGACAGAGTAGTCCTTTTTATCCTCAGATTCAGGTGCGGCAGTATAGTCGACGACGACATTGTAGCGGACGACATCATTAACCGCAGCAGCCGAGATGAAATCGTGTGTGATGCCATCAGTAGCAGGCAGCTTAGGATCAGGCAATTGCCCGACGTAATAGTCAGGATTCTTGGGGTCAGGTGCCAGCACGATACGATTTTTATCGACTTGGCGATTAAACCAGCCCGAGCGATCCCACAACTTATTGGGATTCCAGATCATGCCAGTATAGAGGTTTTTATCGAGGCCAGTATAGGTGGTCTCCTTTGTGCCGATCTTCGAGACAAGCGAATCGATCGTGTAGTAGAAGTAGACCTTTTTGACCTCAGGATCAAAGAGCTTGCGATCAAGCTTGGTGCGAACCCAAAGCTGAGCACCGACCAAAGGCTGAAGTGCGGAGGCATTCTCCGAATCTGAGAGGCTGGCGAATTCACCAGACTTCATTGAGAATTCCACCCGAGCGACACGCAATGACGGGCCTACGGGATCCTGGACGAGCAATCGGTCAATCGAGACGCGGCCAATGTGATTGAGCGCATCGGTCGAGAGCGCACTATTGCTACCGCCAACGATATTGACAAAGAGCCTCATGCGGCGATACTTCTTGGCTTGCGCCATGCCGACGATCTCGGTTTGGCCTTGTGCATCGAGATAGTCCGTCCAATCGGGATTGAGCTTGCGCAATTCTGGCACATTGCAGGTAATCGGAGCGAAGTCAAGGGTCTTCACCTCAAATTGCGCCAAATTGTCCCAAACCACCGCTTCGGTGACGCTTTCGGACTCAGTACCTTGGAGGTAGAGGTAGACGCTCTGTGTCGGATTGGTGCCAGAATCTGGCAAATAGGCCATCTTCGCCGCAAAAGAAACCACACCCAAGCCATTGGGCGTAAGCGGCGAACGCAAGAATGACGCACCAAAGCTATTATTGCCATAGGTTTCACTTGATGCATTGTCATTAAAAGTCAAAGCCGGTGTCAGGTGGGTCTTTTCAGCGAAAGGCACCGTGTAATTAGGCGTATACTTTTCATCGATGGTACGATCGAGCCAATAGAGTTGGCTCAACTCAGAGACCGATGCGCGCACACGGCAGTTTTCAATCGTCCAGTTGTCAGAGGCAACTCCAGGGAAGTCTGCCATCGTGACATTGTCAAAGTGAACGGCCGCATCAGCGGAGCCATTGGGGTCGCGATCGTTTTCGATCATCGACAAGCGGAGGTAACCTTTATAAGAGGGGCCTCTAAGCGGCTGGAGCTGTCCATCGACCTCAATCATCGGCTGGATCGAGCGAGAGAGCCATTCGCCTTGAGTATACTCGAGGTAAAAAGGCTCAGAAACGTCAACCCAAGCATCACTTCTATTGTCCAAGAACGAATTGACCACGCCATCAGTGGCGAGATATTGCAAGACAAACTTACCCGATGGTCTGTCGACATTGTTAACAGCAGGCACCTTATAGCTAAATGAGACCGGCGCAAAGCCCGACGTGCTAAAGGGCGAGATCAAGCAAAGCGAGCTACCAGGGACGATATCGCGCTGCGCATCACGGCGGGAGTACTGCATGATCATGTACTGCTGACCAGAGTAGCTCTCCATGGAGGCATTTAAGTCTGAGTCATTGAGCGGTTGAATCCACGTACCTATCGAGGAGAACTTTTCATTATAACCACTGCCCGTATAGAGCAAGCCATTCTTTTGTTCATCATTACCACGCCATGAGGAGATGGAGACACTATCGATTGCCACATATCCCCCCTTGGCAATAATCGCGACATTGGTCTTAGCTCCTTGCTTGACATCGCTCTTAATTTCGGTCGCATTTGAGCCAAGATTCAACCAAGTCAAGTCGACTTCAGAGCCAGGAATAATCGATGGGCTACTGGCATCACCTTGCTGCTGCTCCACGGCAACAGTGGCACTCACCGTCTGGCGAGTCAGCTTGTCCAATACGCCGCCTTGGGCGGTTTGCGTCCAATAAGATAAGCCCTGCACGGGGAGATTCATCTCGCCAACGGTGAGCCATTCATTCACATTGAGCAATTTGCTTGCGTCTACATCTGGGAGGCGCTCCTTTGCGGCGCGGATTTCGGTCAAGACTGGCGTACAGCCCGCCGAGAGGAAATCAATCGTGATGGCTCCCGAGGTGAATGTTGTAGAATCATCAGTAAGAGACAATGCGGTCTTAGATGTCGTACCCGCATAGACATTACCTTGGAGATGCCCTTGAGCATTGATAAAGAGCATCAACGTCAACCCATCAAGCCCACCCGCAACAGCAGGGTTGCGGTTATCAATTTGATAGGATTTTTTGCGAGAAGGTTTCCCGTCAAACCACGAGTAGAGCTCTGTGACAATAATAGGTGTCAGCGGAGCCTTATCCCCTTGGGCAGATGAGGTATCTCGGTAGAGCACCTCAGACACACGAAATTCATAAGACGTGCTAAGCCCTGTCGACAAGAAAAGTGAGACACTCTTACCCGAGGCTGAGCGAGAAGTGATGGAGGAAAGCCCCACCTTGGCCTTGACACCATAGTAGTCCTTGGCTTGCAAGTCACCCGTCCCCGTTAAAAATGAGAAGTAGGACATTCTCTTTGTGTAGTCAAGCGGCAAGAATGCTGCCGCCTTAAAGGAGATCTGTCCGATACCCTTGAGCGTGCTGAGGCTACGAGGGAGCAACATACCACTACGATGTCCTGTGGTCAAGACCGCACCACCATCGTAAGCGATATTTCTACGACGATCAGCCTCGGTCACATTACCACTTTTTTGAATCAAAAATGTGCCATCGGTACCCGAAACGCCAAAAGAATCAAAGCTCATCTGCAGAGGATCACGTACCCCCCAACGAGATGAATAGGGATCATTGTCAAAGACCATATCAGGCGCAATACCAGCATCAGCCTTTTTACGCACAAAGCCAAAGGAGTCAAAGACGTTTGATTCGGTAGCGAATGGGCCCGCATCTGGGATCCAGCCAGTTGCCACACTCTTGCGCTTACCATCGGCACCTAGCGTGTAGCTCCCCACGTCAAAGGTCGCCAAAAAGGACTGCTGACCAATGAGATTTTCGCCGGTGCAAAAACGATCCGCTTCAACGGTCTTCCATTGGTTAAAATCTTGATAGGCGGTACGAAAAATCACATAGTCGCCCGTTTGAGAATTAAATTGGATAATTAGATCGCCTTTGCAATCTGACAAATCGGCCAAGACTGGCGTGGTATGCTCGGTATTGGGGACGAGGACTCCATCACGTTGATTAATCCCCACCTGACCACCAAAAGGCGTCACCGCCGGTGAGATCAATTCAAGCTCCGAATCGACCCCCCAATTAGCCACCTTGCAAGACTTACCGTCGGTCTTTGACGAATTATAGGGGTCACGCGTAATAAAGGTAAAGCCGAGACCTTGATCATAGGCCTTGTTGGTCTTGGGGTCGACAAAGCAATAAAAGAAGTCTGACGTATCCGTGCTATATCGGGCGGGCAAGATCACTTGCCAATCATAGTCCTTAGCACTAGAAGGCTGCATCTGGACGATATAATCCTTATCCTCTGGGATAAATCCACCCTCGACATCCGCATCTGGAATGAGTCGACGCAACGTCGTCTTGAGCTCGACTTGTTGCCACTGGGTGTGGCGTTCGCGTAGGTCGAGAGTAAAGGGCTTACCAGCATTTGCTGCATCCAAGCTCGCATGACCAAGGTCAAAGCGACAAGGCGACTTTTCACGATCACTGAGAGATTTACGGCCAGCCTTAAAGGAGCCCAAAATACTCCCCTCAATCCAGTAGGTATAGAGGCCAGCTTTTAAGCCCGTCAGCGCACCGAGCTCATCGACATAGTAGGCATCATTTTTAATGATGGCATCATCGCTCATATTAACCGTTAGCGAGGAGATAAACTCAGCACCTTTGCGTGTCAACGCTTGATAAAAGATCGGATTTTCGCCCGTGGGCAAGCCTGCGATCTTCTTTTGATAGGCGACCTTGAGCTCATAACCACCGACAGCCATGGGCGAGGCACTCTCATCGACGAGTATACGGTTATTCAGCTCATCTAGGATCGTGGGGTAGGCCTGCACAAAAGGTTGCCCAGCATAGTAGCCCACAGGCGTGACACCCCCAGCTGGCGGCACATCTGCATCCTTAAAGTGAAATCTAACCTCTGGAGCCAGAGAGCTGATTCTCACAGCGGACAATTCGATCAGTGCCGAGCTTCCCTCTGCACTCAAAGTCCCCACACGCACCCAGCGGATACGCTTTGCTCCGAGAGCCTCACCTGTAAGCTGGAGCTCTACTGGGTCGGTATTCACCGTGTTTGTGACGATACGACCGCCATCGATCATATGCCAATCCTCGGGCTTGGGGGTATCGACCTTAGCATACTCGACTTGAATGGTAATACCATCGCCTGTCGTTTCCGTTGAAAAGTTACGCACCTTAAAGGAGACCGCACTTACGCCATTACGATACAGCGGGCTCGTCACGGTTGCGTTGATCTTATTCGTAAAGAGCGCCCCCACGACACCAAAGTCACGCTGCGCACCAATCGTAACATCAGTCAACGACCAATCGGCCAAAGAGCCCTTGATGATTGCGTTAGGCGTATCAGTAGGCATGAAGTCAAAATCATAGGCACTATTAAAATCTTGAGCGCGCCACGGGTCAAAGATCGGCAAATCAATCGGTTGCCCAGAGCCCGCAGTAAAGAGCCACTCGTATTGCGAAGCCTTCTCTCCTGTCACACTACCAAAGCCCTCTGGGAGCGTAGACGCGTCAAGCACATAGTATTGCTTTTCATAGCGCTTAGGATCGAGGTCAGACCCCGCACCCACACTCTTGATTGCAAAGTCCTTATCCTGCGTCAAGGGCACCCTTTCCCACGCGGATTGCGAACCATCATGCGGGCGATAAAAGAGTTGCGCGGGTGAATTTCCCCCAGTATTACCAGCAGTCGTCGTCAAGACACGGACAACCAGCTTGGAGGCCTTAACCTCTGCCGATGTCTCTGCCCCTAACACTGTCGTCTGCAGGACTGGATGCTCACGTTCTCCCCATTTGACCACCTTGATCTGCGTGCCTTGCAAAACGCCTTTGGCACCCCATGAGACCAGGGGGATTGCCATCAAAGCTAAGCTAAGTTGTAAAGTCTTAAACATATTCATTATAACCTCTTTCTAAATTCTTTTGCGCAATTCCAGGCTTAGTACAGTTGCCCATTATCATCTTGTGTGCCAGAGCCATACCATTTGGAAACTGCCAAGCGGCGCTTCATATCAGGCTTTGCAGGATTCATCGAGGGATCCTTGATCGTCTCAATGTGACCATCAGCAAATGCCACATGCGCCAACGCAATACCCTGGCTCTCATGGCAAAAGCCAATGCACTCATCATGCTCATCCCAGTCCCAGACCTGATCACCGGCGAGACCATTCATCTCGGTGATCTTGTCATTCTCACAATCAAGCTCCACAATCAAGACCGTCTTCGCGGCATCAATCGAGCGACCTGCGTGCTCACTGCTATCCAAAGGCCTCATCCCCGTCACTTTGGGGCCGGTCAATGACGCATAGCCATGCGTACCATACGCATAACCATTCGGCAAATCAAAAAGATCAGGATCAGCTGCGGCAATCACATTCATCGCATAGCTACGCGTGACAAAAGATTCCTTAATTCCAGAATGCTTCTCTGAGGCCTGGGCTGCATGCGCCTCACACAAGTAGGCTCGTTCATCATTGATATACGGATAAAGTGCGCCATTGATGATACACAGCACAGAATCATCCGATTGACGATCGGCCGATTCGGCATACCACGATGCCGGCTTAAAGGTCAAACCGCCCTCCTTCTTGTCCACGCTAAAGCACTTGCAGACTCCCTGCGTGGCTGTCTCACGCATCGTTTGAGGATCATAACCACGACCATTGGCATTCCCATCTGAGACTTCCGTCCAATCCGCCGCTCGCTCACAATCATGCGAGCTATACACCCAACCGCGCGCCTGTCCAAAGCGCTCTACATAGGTGTCATTTACCAACTCTGTAAAGGTGCCAAAGACCGTACCTGCCGTCGGGTAGCGCTGATCATGATCCATCGCATAGGTCGCAATACCCTGCATTAAGATGCGCATATTGTTTTTGCACGCAGTGTCTGCACCGCTCTTTAAATAACGCATCACGCTCGGCACCAAGGCCACAGCAAGCACACCGATGATTGCAATCACGACCAATAATTCAACAAGTGTAAAACCTTTTTTCATAGCATCTTCCTCAAAAAATCATTCTATAAGATTGAGAACCGTCAAAAAATCAAGAGACACTTCTCCCATACTCATCTCATATTATGCCATAATCTTTGATGAAACGCAAGCAGAAACGACCCCAAGAGCCAGCTTTTTCCCATGATAGCGGGGATAATAGAGCAAAAAGAGGCAGCGAGCGCAATTCTAGCTATCACCAAGGCCTCTAAGACCACCAGCAAGCGTCGCAACACCTCTTAGGAGTCGCTGATTAAAAAGGATAAAAAAGGGGGACGACAGCATCATTGGTGCTCCCATAGCGCATCTCCCACAGATTCTACGATCAAAGCCCTGAGAGTAGACACGCCCACGCAAGACGCTCAAAAAAACGCCCACACAAAATGCACCCCCCATATATAGCAGAATAGTCCAAATAAACTATTGCAAATAAAGCACCAACGACGGATTACAAATAGCCTCAAAACACCCCATTCAATCATCACCCCCATAAAAGAGTTGCAGATTTTTAGGCGGCTGCGCCGCCTAGTCATAGAGGACAGCAACAGTGCACAGAGGCTACCTACGACCGCAGTCAGCGTAGGACTGGCCAGCGATCTTCCGCAGAGAGGCTGAGCGAGCATCGGGAGCGCCAACGTTGACTGCGAGCTTGCTCGCCGCAATGCCCGATGCTAGAGGCGAGGGAAGAGGCTGCGCCTCCTAGTGCTAGTTGATTGTCCTAGTGCTAGTGGTGGGCGAGATGACTGCGGCATCTCGTTCGAGGCTTGAGTGCTAGTGATGAGGCCTTGCCTCATGCTCCGCGTATTTACCCACACCCTGCTTATTTGAGCCTCTTAATGCTTGATGCCTGATGCGGGCGGCGAAGCCGCCCCCGCCCTAACGCTGCTGGTAAAAGAGCCAGCCCCCCATAGCGAGGAAGATAATACTAGGTAAAAAGGCCGCAAAAGCAGGCATTAAGATACCGCGATTAGCCAAGACCATGCACAAGACATTGAGCACATAGTAGCCCAAAAAGAGCCCAATGGCGAGGATGACCCCCTTAAAGACACTCTGACGGCCAGAGGCAATCCCCGCCGGGATCGCAAAGAGCGTGATCACCACGATGCCCAATGGCGCAGCAAATCGACGATAGATCTCATACTTCACAGGCCGTTTTTGCTGTTTGGTAGGCGCATCCAACGTCTCCAAATAGGCCTCCCGATCGCGGATTGAGTCAAAGGTCGCCGAGCCCTTATTCTGCATGACGATATGCTGGGGCTTTTCGGGAAAATCATAGAGCGGCACAAGGCTAGCGAGAGCAAAGTCCTCTGTTGGTGGCGCAATGACGTTGTTGAGCTCATCATAAAAGGTATAGTTGACAGGCGAATGAGCCCACCACATCCCGTCGAGATACTCCACGACACCCGCCATCAGCTCATATTCCTTGCTACCATCCTCACGGGCGATGGTGATCTTGACACCCTCGAGACGATTTGGGTGATTCATATCCATCTTACGAATCAGCCAGCTATGATTCACCGACGGCATACTAAAGCCCACATTCTCACGGATATTGATCGACTTATTGGCAAAGTTGTCATCCTTGATCAGCTTCGCATTCATCGCAGCCTGCGGGGCGTAGTATTCGCTATTGAGAAACGACAAACCCGCCACAACCACCGCCACCGAGAGGATCGGCTTGACAATCGTCAAAAAGCTGATGCCATTGGCACGCATCGCCGTCAACTCACTCTTGCGGCAAAATTGCCACATCGTGTAGAGCGTTGCCAATAGGAAAACCGCCGGCAGGAGCCACTCCAAGTATTGCGCAATTGTACCGCCAAAGTAATTAATCACCAGCATCACTGGGGGGCGCTTTTCAAAGCAAGCACTAATCACATCAAAAGAGGAAAAGAGGATGTAGATCGAGATCAATCCCAAAAAGCAGTAAGTAAAAGGGATCAAAAACTCCCTCAAGACATATCGAGTTAAAATGCGCATACCATCATTCCTCCTTTTAAAGAGCCCACCCAGCTATTGCCAAAGCACCCGCAAGACACCACGCAATGGCACCTACGAGACGCAAAGCCCAGCGACGATCAGCCAAAGCAAAGCACCCATCCCGCAAAAGCCACGGGTAAAACATCACCACCATGCCGATGGTCAAAGCCACATATCCCAAAGAGATTGGCACCAACCGCCACGCCGTAAGCGCCTCTCGACACGCCATAATCACAGGCATTGGCCACAGCATCATCAAGCCAGCCCACGCCCGACACATTAACAAATTAGGCAGCAGCACCCAGCTCAGCGGGATGCACCCCACACAGACATATGGCAAAAACCCCTGCACACTCGCCAAAAAATCAATTGGATAAAGCGCCAGCACCACACCTGCCCAAATCCACGCCACTGCGATCAAGACCATCCCGGCGACACGATCCCGAGGCAATGCTCGCATCCACTTACTCGCAAAGGGCATCCACAAAAAGAGCCCCTTCATCAAACAGATTACCGCAAGCACATAGCACCATAAACTACCTGTCATCACAAACCAATCCTTTCTTATCAACCTTACCAATCGCACGATACTGACGCTGAGCATCCAAAATCCCCTCAAGCAGCGATCGCAAAAATGCCGTCAACGGGATCGCAATCAAGAGCCCAATAAAACCCGCCACCTGCGTCCAAAAAAGCAATGCAAAGATAATCTGCCATGCCTGCAACTGCATTCGGTCACCCTGGATCTTAGGCTGGATCACATAGCCATCAAGCGACTGCACCAACGTAAACGCCACCAACACAGCAACCACCGTATAGATCCCCCCAGTAAAGAGAGCCACCGGCAATGCGATCAGCAGCGCCACCGTGCTCCCAATGTAAGGCAAGAGATTCATATAGCCCGTCATCACGCCAATAAAGAATCCCCCCGGCAAACCAATCAGCGTAAATGCCACCCCATACAAGACCGCCTGAATCGACACATCCAAAATTTGCCCCCGGAAATAAGAGACAATCAGCTCACGAAATTGATCCCAGCGCATACCGATCCCCACACACTGCTCCTCCGTCAAATAAGGGATCTTAGCGACCATCTCAGACCCACGCAAGATCGGCTGCATCACAAACAAAATCCAATAGACCGGCATCACCGCCCACATCGTCAGCACCACCACAGACGACATCACCACACCACCGAGCGTAAAGCCCTTAGTCAGCGTAGCAAAGACGGCTTTCCAATTCACAAGCCCCTGCTCAATCAGCGTCGACAACTGCCCCCGATACTCATCGACCACAGAGGCCAAGCTCGGCACATACTCCTTGATCGCATCCATTGTGAAGGACAAAATTTGCGGAGCCTTATCAATCAAATGCGACAGTTGCTCCCATAGATTGGCAATCAAGACCGTCAAGAGACAGGCAAAAGGCAAAGCAAAGGTCAAGACAAACGCCACAATCGCCAGCGTATCCCGCTTCAATAGCTTCAAATAGGCCTCATAGATCGGCTTCGTCAGCGTCGCCAAGAAAAAGGCCACAATCACCGGGCCAATCACATGCACCAAGCTAGCCAATCCATTTAAGATGATCACAAAACCAGCCACAACCACACCAAAAAGCACCAACACACTCGCCGCTGTCAAAGAGCGCGTGATGATCGCATTTTGTGTTTCCGTAAATGATAAAGGCATTCTCATTGCTTCTCTCCTTGTTGACGCACTTCTCCTACCCCTGCATTAGGGATTGACACCGTCTGAGACGACAAGTCTAGATCCTCCACAAAAAGCCTCGTTCGCCGCTCCAAGCCAATTGTCTCCACCGCCAGCTCACTAAGCATCCAGCGCCCCTTCATCCGCGCCACCCGCTGCACCCACATCCTGCGCACAGCCTGATCCTTAGTCGAGATATGCTCCGCCTGCATGAGAAAGCCCATCGACTGATCGATCCACAGCCGCACCAACTTCAATCCAAGGATCGGCTTAGGAGGATAGACATCCAGCACCAAGCACTGACGCAAGAGGAGACGTTCATCCAAATCCGCCCGACGCTCCACCTGATGCCACCACAGATAGTCCATCGACAGATCCATCCACGTGATATCCGTCTCCCCCACACGCGAATTAAAGCGCGGCGCCACGGCAGACTTTTCATCAGCATCATTGTAGAGATCAATCGTAGCAGGCTTCTTAAGCGGACGCGTCAGCACAGCCCGCTGCAACTGCGCCCCATCAAGCGCCTGCTTAAAGAGCACACAATTCGCCTGCGGCACCTCACCAAGCCAGTCCAATGTCAATCGAAAAGGCCGCTCACTATCCAGTTGACCACGTTCGCGCCCCACCGTCAAGCGACCAAACAGCCCAACCCGCTCCCGAGGAAACATCCCCCGACACACGCCCAAGATCTCCCCACCAGAGAGGCTTTTCAGATCTGGCCCACCCTTCTTACGCAAAGACGGCAATTCTCGCTGACGCGCAAGCGCAGCAGCAGGCGACTCAGCAGGCGACTCAGCAGGCGACTCAGCAGGCGACTCAGCAGGCGCAGCAGCAGGCGACTCAGCAGGCCCCCCCATCACAGGAACGACCAAGCCCAATAAACAAATCAAAGCAAGTAGACGTATCATTGATAATATCCTTTGTTAACGGCCACACAATAGCATATTCCCACCACAAAAGCAACCAAAATCATCCACCAAATAGTGGCGAGCAAACTCGCCGCATCAAGCAGGTCGCTACGCTCCCGCTCGCATCGCGAGCCCTGGCACTGGGGAGATCCCTGGCAGTCCCGCCCTATATTCCACATTCCACATTCCAGCGGCGCAGCCGCTATCCGGGCATAAAAAAAGAGCCATGCGATACCGCATAGCCCACAAATGATTGCCATCCGTGACAAGCTCACGAAATGGCACCTCCAAAGGGAGTCGAACCCTTCTTGCAAGGATGAGAACCTTGAGTCCTAACCGATAGACGATGGAGGCGTCTAATATAACCAACCACGTTTTCTAACACATTCATCCACCCGTAAAAGTGGTGCACCCGGAGGGACTCGAACCCTCATGTCTCGCGACACAAGAACCTGAATCTTGCGTGTCTGCCAATTTCACCACAGGTGCATAATGGTCGGAGCGGAGGGATTTGAACCCTCGACCTTTTGGTCCCGAACCAAACGCGCTACCAGGCTGCGCTACGCTCCGTAAATGAGGTAGCCGTCGCCAGAGACGCCGTTCGCCCATTCGCGATGTGCTCAATATCCACACCCAGCTCGATCTTGCGATCAAAAAATGGCGGAGAGATGGGGATTCGAACCCCAGGTACCATAGTTAAATAGTACGGCGGTTTAGCAAACCACTGCCTTCAGCCACTCGGCCATCTCTCCAGGGTGCTTCATATAGAAAACGTGTCGCACTATATCACACCCACCCCATCCTGTCAATACCAAAATGACGATTTATGCCAATAATCGCACAAAAGTGGTCAAAATAGCTCGCTACGTTCGCTATTGAAACGGCCCGCAGCCATTGAAACGATCTCAACGCTCCTTGTTGGATGCCGGTAGAGTAGGACAGCCTGACTATCTCCCGCAGAGAGGCAGAGAGCGCAGAGTGCAGATTCTGGCGACCACTGCTCGCCCTGCAGAGGCATGTTGAGTTTTGGTCTATTTAGGTTAGACTGCTCGGTTTTTTTAGGGGTAGACACCCCCTAAGCCAGCGGCCCCAGCCGCAAGAGGGCAAGCGAAGCGCGCCGTATCAATCATCGAGCAATCGAGCTCGAGCTCTAGACTCAAACTGGCGAGGAAGTCGCTAAGCCTAGGCCTAAGTCTTAAGCCTATGACGAGCGATTCGCCAATAAGCCCTCATATAAATCACTGGTTTTTCTATGAAACAGCTTTTATTTAATTCTCTTAATAGCATTCTGATGGCTATTGGGGTCTTCTTGCATCACTTTTTGAATCGCTTTCATACATTAGAGCTTGATTTTGTCAGTATAAGTCTCTATACGGTGCCATTCAATCATTGAGATAGATCGGCTACTTGGACCCCGACAAACATCAATGGCATCCACCAACTAAGGAAATATGATGAAACAATTCATGATAGTCAGTGCGACGCTCTGCGGAGCAATGGTTTCCAGCCTCTGGGCTGATAAGCTTAATTAATGATGACGGTACGTGGGAATATACGACCGACAATTACGGTAGAGCCACGTTGGTGACCTTTGCGCCAGCAACAGGTGTCACCGATGTGAGCATCCCTGCTCGCTTTGACAATAAAAAACTGACCACGATTCAGAGACGTGCATTTAAGGATTGCCCGACTCTCAAATCGATCACCATCCCCGCCACCGTGACCAAGATTGGTGCGGAATCATTTTCTGACTGCGTGGCACTGACCTTCATCGATCTGCCTGAGGGCATCACCAACATTGAGCAGAATGCGTTCCAAAAGTGCACGAGCCTCTCCTCCGTGACCATCCCTGCCTCAGTGAGAGCGATCAGACTGAACGCATTTGTCATGTGCGGCCGGCTCACCACCGTGAAGATCCCCACCTCGGTGAAAAGAATTGGGGATGGTCGTTTTTCGGGAGCCGCGTTACCACAGTAACGATCCCCGCCTCAGTGGAAACGATTAGCGGGATTGCATTTTCAGAGTGCAGCAACCTCACCCAGGTTGACTTCTTGGGCGATAAGCCGACGATCGGCGAAGGAGCATTCGCCGATCGTCGCCCCCAGTGCTATCGGCACCTATCCAGCGGGCAATGCAAGCTGGGCTGGCGTTACTCAGATCGACGGCTTGACGATGCAAGAGGTGGCTCCTGCGTACCCGGAATGGGTGCCAGGGGTGGTAACTCCGTCACCTGAGCTTAAGGCTAAACTTGACTCGTGGCTCGATGCCAATGCAGACAAGATTGTCGATGGCACCGACTACAGCCAGCAATTCCTCCTCGGCATTGCCCCCGATGCAGAGCCTGTCTTGACGATCAAGCAATTAACCGTCAATGAGGATGGCTCCGTCTCGGTGACCTTTGACCAAGACTCGACCAAGTTTAATGGTTCTGTGATCTACCACTACTCTAACGATCTCAAGGACTGGACTGCCTCCACTGGCCGCTTTATCAAAGCGGTGATCATTTGGCCAGCACTCGGCTAGAGTGTGGACAAATTCTACATCGAGTAGGCGGGGTATTTCACCCGCCTCTCACACCACCCGGCATGCGGTTTTCCGCACCGGGCGGTTTCATTTAACAGTTTTCTAAACGACAGTAGTGGTCTAGCATAGGCTTGTAACCGAGGACGTTCTCGATCCATTCGTTTGGCATGGCTCTCGATATCTCTTGATTTAGCGAGCGCCTCCACCATCCTTTGCGTAAGTAGGCGATTCTTTTGGAAGCATCAATGTCTACCTCTTGCGATCGCATAAACCTGATGATTCCGCTGGGTTTCTTGCATTGCTTCAGCTTGACGCATCTAATACGTCTTCTAATGTGGCTATCTAACTGAGTCAAAAAGCTTTTACATTTTGCCAATCTAAAGTAGTTTACCCACCCGATGGTTTTCCTGTTTACTTCTTGGATCACTTTTGTTAGCGTTTGCCCACTACTTCTCTTGAGGGCTTCGTTGGTTGCCTTCTTGATTTTCGCTTTGCTTGCCTTTGCTATGTATAGCTCGCCTTTTGTCCCTATTGTGTAGCCGAGAAATTTGCACGTGCGCACTTCTGCCACCTTGCTCTTTTCTCAATTTACCTTTAGTTTGAGGAGGGATTCTAGATACTTGGTGACGCTTGCCATCACTCGCTCGCCCGCTTTTAACGTGTGCACGTATATATTGCAATCGTCTGCGTATCGACAAAACTTGTGTCCACGCTTTTCCAGTTCTTTATCTAGATCATCTAGGATGATATTGGCTAGGAGTGGCGACAGCGGTCCACCTTGTGGGGTGCCTAGTTTCCGCTCCATAACGATCCCATCACTCATCATGCCTGCCGTTAGAAAGGCTCTAATGAGTTTGAGGATCGCCTTATCCTTGATTTTGCGTGCCACTCTAGCCATGAGGATATCGTGGTTTACCTATCAAAGAATTTTTCGAGGTCGAGGTCGACCACATAGGGTCTTT
>CAYZIC010000029.1:0-23974 GCA_964478335.1 uncultured Lentisphaeraceae bacterium
CATAGTCCGATATCTTAGCCACAGACGAAACAGTAGATCAACATCCCGCTCAAGGAAAATCTATAATCTTATTCGGAGAGAACTCATGGCATGCCGATGGGCTAGGAACTTGGTGACAAGAACCGATGTGCTATGAGTAGTCAGCAGAAGCCGTAGTAGTCGCAAGACGAAGGGCTGAATCATTAAACGTCAATGGAATCCCAAAACCTCTATGAAAACAGAGCAACAGAAAGTAAGCGCAAATGTCTACCAACTGGATTTATTCGGTGGAGCATTTCGGATCGATACGCGAGGGTCGAGAGAAGTGTACTTCTCGGCTGACGATATCGACTCGCTGCAACTTTTCAAGGCGGAAGAAGAATAACCCAAAGACACAGAAGTAGAAATGTTTGATACTACTGTAGTTCACAAACTGTTAAATGAAACCGCCCGGTGCGGAAAACCGCACGCCGGGTGGTGTGAGAGGCGGGTGAAATACCCCGCCTACTCGATTAACCTTATAACAGGGTGCGCAGTGGGGCTCGCGGGCCCTGCTGGTGAGTCGTTGGCTTTGGGCTTTGGGGAGTGAATGGTGGTTTGTGCGATTTATGGCTTGATTTTGGGGTGGGTTTGTGATAACCTCTATCACAATTTAATGAAAGAGGTCTATCTATGAAAAAGGCGATGATTCAGTATTCTCTCGGTGAGGAGCTTTTGAGCAGTATCAGTCATGGGGTGGGGGTGCTTTTTAGCTGTGTGGCTATCGCGCTCTTGGCTTATCGGTCGGCGATCTATGGTAATGCGTGGACGGTGGTGAGCTGTGTGGTCTATGGGGTGAGCTTGTTGATGCTCTTTACGGCGTCGACGTTGTATCATGCGATCCCTTTTGAACGGGCAAAGTTTATCTTAAAGAAGTGTGACCATATCGCGATCTACTTTTTGATTGCGGGGTCGTATACGCCGTTTGCTTTGGTGACGCTGCGTGAGGTGAATCCTACAATCGGGTGGACGGTCTTTGGGATCGAATGGGGCTGCGCGCTGGCGGGGCTTTTCTTTAAGGCCTTTTTTGCGGGGCGGTTTGTCATCTTGTCGACGGTCTTTTATGTGGTGATGGGGTGGGTGGCGATCTTTACGATCAAGACGTTGGTGGCGAATTTGGCGCCTGCGGGTGTCTGGCTCTTGGTGGCGGGTGGTCTCTCGTATACGGGTGGGGCGGTCTTTTATGCGATTAAGCGGGTGCCGTATTTCCATGGTGTGTGGCACCTATTTGTCTTGGCGGGTGCGATTGTGCATTTCTTATGTATCTTGCTCTATGTGATTAAGTAGGGGGTGGCAATGATTAAAGGTGTAATCTTTGATTTTGGTGGGGTGCTCTCGTTGCCGCAGGATTCGGCTTTTTATGTCTGGGCTCGTCAGGAGACTGGGCTTGATGAGGCGACGTTTAGGGGGGGCTTTGCGCGGTATCGGTTGCGCTTCGACCAGGGGCGGCTGTCGGGTCGGGAGATGTATCGGTTGATTTTGACGGACAATGGTGTGGAGGCGGATGAGGCGCGCTGTGTGGCGCTGGCTGCTCATGACTTTGAGAGTTGGACGCGTCCAAATCTTGAGACGCTGGCTTGGGTGAAATCGCTCAAGGCTGCTGGGCTCAGGGTGGGGGTGCTGACGAATATGCCGCTGGATTTTGTGCCGAATTATTCTGCGTGCACGGGTGATCTGCGTGGGTTGCTCGATGCGGAGGTGATTTCAGCGGATGTCGATCTGGTGAAGCCGGATCCTAAGATCTATGAATTGGCTCTGGCGCGAATCGGCTTGCGGGCTGATGAGGTCTTTTATTTTGATGATTTAGCGGTCAATGTGGAGGCGGCTCGGGCTGTCGGGATGCGGGCGGCGTGTTTTACTACGGTGACGCAGGCTCGTCTGGATTTGGCGCAGGTGTTGTAGGATTAATTGAGGTAAGGAGTGATGTCATGAATCTGATGGGCATCAGTAAACTGGTTAATGGACGGGGTCGGCTGGCTGGTGTGGTTGGCTGGCTCTGTGGGTGTGTGATCGCGGGGGCTATCTATGGGGTCTTTAAGGAACTCTTTGGGTATGCGGGGGTGAATACGCTCTGCTACTTGGATTGGTCTGGCTTGCTGGAGGAGCTTTTGGCTCCTGAGGCTGGTGGGCTATTGCGCTATTGCGCGCGGTTGTTGGTGGTTTTGATCGGGGAGCCTACGTGGGGCTGGGCGATTTGGCTGGGGTATGCCAGTGTGATCTATTGGGCGATGTGGCGATTGCTGGGTGCGCTGTGGGCGGTTGCCATGATGGCGCTGCTCTGTGTGGTGCCGGTGCAACTGGGCTTTAGCGTGTGGACGATTGGGGACTTTGGGCTGGTGGTCCAGGGTGGGTTATTGGCGCTGGTGAGCTGCGTGCTCATTGGGTGTGGCCGTCAACGGATGGGGTGGGGGATCCTCTTGCTCTCGCCAGTGATCTATTGGCTACTGGGGGCGTTCGCGCTCGTGGTGACTGCGGTGGTGGGGGCGTTTGCACTCTGGCAGCGTAGTCGGGTGGCCTCTGTGCTTGCGGGGCTGCTGGCGCTGTGTGTGCCGATGGGCTATGCGTGGCTGCAGAGCGATTGGGATTTGACGATGGGGGAGGTCTGGTTGACGAATGTGCCGCTGCTCTTTGAGGCGAATTCGCTCTATTGGAATCTGCTCAGTGGGGGTACGATGCTGGCTCTGGTGGTTGGTTTGATTGGGTCAAGGGCATTTCGGGGATGGCGCATGCTGCGGGGGGGCGTTTGGGTTGGGGCGTTGGCCTTGGGTGGCTATGCGATTGACTTGTCGACTCCGCGCAATGACTATCTCTCGCTCTTACGGGCTCAACGGCTCACGCGTGAGGGGGGCTTCGGCGAGGTCTTGACGCTGACACCTGATAATCCAAACCCGCATCGTCTGCTGAGTGGCTATCGTATCTTGGCGCTCTTTAGAACGAGCCAACTGGACGATAAGCTCTTTGCCTATCCGATTACGACGGCGCACCACAAGACGCAAATTGACTTGGCGGTCATGGATACCTTTACGATTTTATTTGAGTATGGATTCTTGAATCACGCCCGCAAGTTCGCTTACGAGGAGGTCGTGGCCAAGGGGTGGCGGCCGCTCTATTTGGATCAGATGGCACTCTGCGCATTGCTCGATGGGGACAATCGTCTGGCGTTGCGCTATGTGGATCAGTTGGCGCGTTGTCCTCTGCAGGGCGAGCGCGTGGCGTGGTTTAAGCGTGCGCTCGCTGCCCAAGATGCTGCTGCGCTGAGCCAAGTCATCGGGCCGCGCTATTGCGTCATTGCGGAATATGCCCAGCGTTTGGCGGCGGATCCTGCTTGCCCGACATTCATTTGGGGTAAAAATCCTGAGGAGATCGTCTACTTGCGCTATGCGCAGCTTAAGAATGGTAACCCGGAGATGGTCAAGCTCTACTTCGCGGCTTCGCTCTTGCTGGGCCAACCGAAGATCTTGGTTGAGAATCTCGCTGTCTTGCAGATGCTCTATCCTGCGCCCCAAACGCTGCCGCGTGCTTTCGCCCAAGGGCTCCTCATGGCCATGAGCCACATGCCCCCCGCCGAACAACCCCAGCTATCTGGCGAATGGATCGGTGCGGAGACCTATCGGTGCTTTCAGTCATTTATGCGTGACGATGCGCAGCTCAGGGTTGACTCTACCAACCAAGTACTGATTGATCGCTTTTTGCAAAACTATCGGTCGAGCTACTATTTTTATGAAAGGCACCTCCTCCCATGAACCCGTTTAAGACGCTCTTTTTGCTCGTCTCCCTCCTGCCGGCCATTGGTTGGGCGATTACGCTCTGCCCTGACTATGCGGGCATTACCCACCCTGTTAACATCGCGCCGTTGAACTTTGATGTGCAGGGGGCAACCATTACTCGCGTTTGCTTGACTGGGCGGGCGGGGGCTCAGCTCGACTACACCACGGGCCACATTCGCCACGACCTCGCCGCCTGGCGGGCCTTTTGCCAAGCGAATGTCGGCTCGTCGTATCAGATTGCCGTCTATACCGCTGACCCCACCACGCCGGCGTGGACGGCTCGCAATACCATCGCCCCCGAACCCATCGATCCCTACTTGGCCTATCGATTGATTCCCCCCAGCTACGAGGGCTTTACCAAGCTGGGCATCTACCAACGCAACCTCACGACCTTTGAGGAAAAGCCCATCTACGAGAATCGCCAGCTCTCCATGAAACAGTGCGTCAACTGTCATACCTTTTGCAATGGCGACCCTGAGCAGCTGATGATGCACGTGCGTGCCTATCAGGGCGGGACACTGATCTTCGCCAAAGGCCGCAAACCGATCAAGCGTGACTTCCAGACGGCGCCCTTGTTTGGGAGTGGTGTCTATCCCGCGTGGCATCCATCAGGACGCTATATTGTCTACTCGATTAATGAGACGATGCAAAACTTTTACGCCGCCAATCGAGACAAGATCGAAGTCCAGGATTCGCGTTCGGACTTGATGATCTACGACCTGCAGAGCGATACCGCCATTGCCATCGAGCTGGATGCAAACCGCTTTGAATGTTTCCCCACGTGGTCGCCCGATGGCAAGGAGCTCTACACCGTTGCCGCGGATCTCGCCGCTGTCGACAAGCAGCCCGACAAACAAGCTCGCGGTGTCCTCGTCTCTGACCACTATAACAAGATGCACTATAACCTCTACGTAAGGACCTTTGATGCAGAGAAAACCACCTTTAGCAAGCCCCAGCTCTTGATCAACGCCGCCCAGTCGCAGTTTTCCGTAACCCATCCGCGTCTCTCGCCTGATGGTCGCTGGTTGATGCTGACCGCTGCGCCCTATGGGGTCTTTCATATCTGGCACAAGAGCGCCGACCTCTACCTCGTCGACCTCCAAGCCAAGAGTATGCGCTTTATGAGTGAGGTCAATAGCAACGATGTCGAGAGCTACCATACCTTTGCCAGCAATGGTGCGTGGTTTGTCTTTGCCACGCGCCGTGATGATGGTGCCTACACGCGCCCCTACTTTGCCCACTTTGACACCACAACGGGCAAGGCATCCAAGCCCTTTATCTTGCCAGTCAAGGATCCCATCGAGCACCGCCAACGCATGCTCTCATACAATTTGCCAGAGCTCATCAAGGGCCCCGTGCCGTATTCTCCGCGGACCATCCGACAAATGGCCAACGCAGCCGCTTCAAAACCTTCCCAAACGAAAGCTCACCCATGAACCCCATTACTCAAACGTGTATCTTTGGACCTGTGCCCTCGCGCCGCTATGGCCGTAGCCTCGGCATCGACCTGGTGCGCTCTAAAACATGCAACCTCAACTGCCTCTTTTGTCAGCTGGGCTCAACGCCTCAGACGACCTCCCTGCGCAAAGACTACATCCCTATCGTACAGGTCCTCAACGAGCTCAAGCAATGGCTCGCCCTCGGCCACCCCGTCGATATCCTGACCCTCTGTGGTGGCGGAGAACCCACCTTGCACAAACATTTCGGCGACGTTTTGCGCTTCATTCGTGAGGAAACGCCTTACCCATCGCTGCTCATGAGTAATGGCATTCTCTTCACCGATCCTGAGGTACGTCGCGATGCTGCGCTCGCCACCCGGGTCAAGGTTTCCCTACACGCCTGGGACCAAGCGAGCTTTGAGGCAATTTGCCGTCCTGATCCAGGCACCTCTTTTTCAGAGGTCGTTGAGGGCTACAAGACATTTCGCGCGATGTATACTGGCAAGCTCGATATCGAGGTCTTTATTATTCCTGGCATGAATGACGCACCCGAGCAGCTCAACCGCATTCTCCCCATCGTCGCCGCCATCGCGCCCGACACCGTCACCGTCAACACTGCAGAACGCCCCCCCGCCGAGTCCTGCGTTAAGGCCGTACCCCCCGCCGAATTAGCCCACCTGCGCCAACTCTTTGCCACCGTCAGCCAAGCCAAAACGGCCGATGGCTACCGCACCGCAGAACCCTATTCGCGCGATGCCCTCGAAAAGCTCGCCCGCCGTCATCCCTTGACCGTCGAACAATTCGCCCGCTATTTCAATACCGATCCTCAGATCATTCATGACGACCTCAAGCTCATCGCCCAAACCGATGCCTTTGCTGCGCGCTCATTGGAGTCTGATGAAATCTAACATACCCTTGCAATTCATCGCAACCGATCCCACCCTCATCCCTGCGGCGATTGCGGTCGTGCGCCGTTTGCACGACGCGGGCTTTGTGGCTTACTTTGCGGGGGGATCGGTGAGAGATGCCATTCTCGGGCGCGCAGTCAAAGACATCGACATCGCCACCTCGGCCGTGCCGGACGCTGTCGAGGCGCTCTTTCAGGGGCGCACGCTCTCCATCGGTAAAAGTTTTGGCGTGATCTTAGTCAAAGAGAGCGGCCAGACCTTTGACGTGGCGACCTTTCGACAAGATGGCGGCTACCAAGATGGTCGCCATCCCACCGATATTACCTTTGCTGGGGATGAATGCGATGCCCAACGCCGCGACATTACCATCAATGGTCTCTTTTACGATCCGCTCACTGAGCAAGTCATCGACTACGTCGGTGGCATCGAGGACCTCAAGCAGGGGGTCATTCGGGCAATCGGCGATCCCACTCGGCGTTTTCAAGAAGACCGCCTGCGGATGCTGCGCGCAATTCGCTTTACCGCCGTCACGGGGTTTCAACTTGACGAGGCTACCTATCAAGCCATCCAAACGCAAGCAGCCGCCATTACCCAAGTCAGCCAAGAACGCATCTCTAGCGAATTGATCCGCACCCTATGCGAAGCCCAAGATCCGCAGTACGCCCTCGAGCTCCTCTATCAGACCACCCTGCTGCAGCACATTTTACCCGAGCTGATTCCTCTGCGCCATTGCGAACAAAACCCCATCTACCACCCCGAGGGTAACGTCTGGCAACACACCACCATCATGCTCCAGCTTGTGCCCGCGCCACGAGCCCCCGCACTCGTCTGGGCAATCCTCCTCCACGATATTGGCAAACCCCAGTGCTTCATCCCCGACGGTATGCGCACGCCTGGCCACGCTGCCGTCAGTGCCAAAATGGCCACGCCGATTTTGCGCCGCTTTAAGCAAGCCAATGCTCTCATCGATGATGTTACCACTGCCGTCTACTACCACATGCAATTCACCGAATTGCCCAAGATGAAACCCGCCACCGTGCGCCGCATGCTCGCCCGCCCCACCATTCAGCTCGAGCTCGCCCTTCACCGTGTCGATTGCCTTTCGTCCCATGCCAAGCTTGACCTCTATGACCTCGCACAAGCAAAGTTGGCACAATTCAAAGACGAACCCATCTTACCCGAGCCCTTCATCACCGGCCACGACCTCATCGCCCACGGCATTAAACCCGGCAAAGCCATGGGTGCTATTCTCAAACGTGTCTACGCCGCTCAACTCAATGGCGACATCACCACCCGCGAGGAGGCGGTTCACTGGGCGACTGCACCGTCAGAGGACTGTGAGCAGCCCTGGCAGGTTCTTCCTGCCTGGTAATTCCGTCGCAGAGGACTACCTGGAGACCTCCTGCAGAGAGGCGGAGAGCTCAGATAGCGGCACCGCAGGTGCCTTAAAGCGGTCGGCTTCCCGACCTTAACGCGGAGGCGTAGCCTCCTTAACACGGTCTGCTTGCCGACCTACAATACTATGATTCAAGAAATAACCCCTCATCATCTCGAAAACGCCTACACTGCAGCCCGTGCGCCGCAGGTGGGTGATTGTCTTATTTACCTCCAAGACGACACCTATGCTGTTGATAGGCTCACAGAGGCGACGCTCAGCGAGGCCCAAACCTCTACCCATCAATATCTAATCTCGGTGGATGAAACGGCCTACTTTTATGTCGAGACCTATCCTCTGCCTGCCGATCTCGTGTGGGAGCCCATTCAAGGCCTTCGTCTCAAAGCACCTCGCCACGAAGCTTTTGGGATCGTTACGGCGATTCATTTGATTCGGTGGTATCGCGCCAATCGCTACTGTGGCATCTGTGGACAAGCGATGGTGCCTGCCACCCACGAACGCGCCCTGCATTGCCGAGAATGTCAACGCTCCATCTACCCGACCATTGCCCCTGCGGTGATTGTTGCGATTACCTGTGGCGACTACATCCTCGTCACCAAATATGCTCACCGCCAAACCCCCTCCTATGCACTGGTCGCTGGCTTTGTCGAGATAGGAGAAACCCTTGAGCAATGTGTCCGTAGGGAATCTCTCGAAGAGGTCGGCCTTGAGCTTGATCAAGTCTCCTATCATGCCAGTCAGCCTTGGGGCTTTACAGGCACCCTCCTGGCGGGCTTTTGGGCAACAGTATCGCCGACACCATCAGGCAATCCCCCCCCGATCACGATGGACACAGATGAGCTCTCCCAGGCACTTTGGCTCCGCTACGATCAATTGCCACCGCCCCCCAACCACGCTAGCTTGACTTGGCACATGATCGAATGGTGGGGAGAGCAACCGTGTCGGACCGCCCTGTGACCTATAGGGCTTGCTGACGCTCACTGCTTTAGGACGCTTAGCGCTTGGTAATGAGAGCGACAGGATGCTGCCGAGCATAATTTTGCTCACTGACGCTCGCAAATGCAACAAAAAACTGAATGACTCCCTTTTTTGTAGCCCCCTAAGACCGCAGGCCGTGAAACACTAACATGACCTAGATAAAAAAAGTGACACCATACGGTGTCACTTTTTTTTGATTGGAGCGCAGTGCGCAGGCTTACATACCCATGCCACCCATACCCGGATCCATCGGCGGCATTGCCGGTTTGGGCTCAGGGATTTCAGTGATCATGCACTCGGTCGTGAGCAAGAGACCCGCGATCGAGGCGGCATTTTCGAGAGCAGATCGCGTCACCTTAGCAGGATCTACGACACCCTCCTTGACCAAGTCAACAAAGTCACCCGTAGCGACATTGTAACCGGTTGCGCCATCAGCACCTTTGACCTTTTCAACGATCAATGCAGCTTCAATGCCGGCATTGTTGACGAGTTGGCGAAGGGGGGCTTCAAGTGAGCGGCTAATGATCTCTGCACCGATTTGTTCGTCGCCCTTGAGCGTTGCAGCAAGTGCATCGACAGCCTTTTGGCAACGGATGAGAGCGACACCACCACCTGGGACGATACCTTCCTCGACAGCAGCACGCGTAGCATGCAATGCATCATCGACACGATCCTTCTTTTCCTTCATTGCTGCTTCGGTTTGGGCACCCACTTGGATGACACCGACGCCGCCAGCGAGCTTAGCGAGGCGCTCTTGGAGCTTTTCGCGATCGTAGTCGGAGGAAGAATTCTCAATTTGGTTTTTGATGACTGCGACACGAGCTTGAATAGCGGAGCTTTCGCCAGCGCCTTCGACGATGGTGGTGCTTTCCTTATCGATGGAGACGCGCTTAGCAGTACCCAAGTCTGCGACCGTGACATTCTCGAGCTTGATACCCAAGTCTTCGGTGATGAATTTGCCACCAGTCAAAGTTGCGATATCTTCGAGGATAGCCTTGCGGCGATCGCCAAATCCAGGAGCCTTAACAGCGCAGATTTGGAGCGTGCCACGGAGCTTGTTGACCACGAGGGTTGCGAGGGCTTCGCCTTCGATATCTTCTGCGATGATCAAGAGCGGACGGCCACCCTTGGCTACGCCTTGGAGGAGGGGAAGCATGTCGTTGAGATTGGAAATCTTTTTCTCGAAGATCAAGATAAAGGGATTGTCCAAGTTGCACTCCATCGTCTCAGCGGAGGTGACGAAGTAAGGGGAGAGGTAGCCTTTGTCAAACTGCATGCCCTCGACGACCTTTTTGTCCATCTTGGTCGTTTTGCCATCTTCGACAGTGATGGTGCCTTCTTTGCCGACCATTTCCATGACCTCAGCAATGATTCTACCGATTTCTTGGTCACCGTTGGCAGAGATTGTAGCCACTTGGGCAACTTCTTCATTGGAGGAGACTTGCTTGGAGAGGGCCGCGATAGCCTCGACAGCAGCTGCGGTAGCCTTGTCGATACCACGCTTGATACCCTGAGGATTAGCGCCAGCGGTCACATTCTTGAGGCCTTCGCGATAGATTGCTTCGCCCAAGATTGTTGCAGTCGTGGTGCCGTCACCTGCGACATCATTCGTCTTGGAGGCGACTTCACGCACCATTTGTGCGCCCATATTCTCAAAAGGATCAGGCAATTCGATTTCCTTAGCCACAGAGACACCATCCTTGGTGATCATCGGCGAGCCGAATTTCTTATCCAAAATAACATTGCGGCCAGACGGCCCGAGAGTTGTAGCGACAGCGCGAGCCAACTTGCTCACACCTGCGAGCACTGCTTGACGGGCATCGTTATCATATTTCATTTGCTTTGCAGCCATAGTTAGATTCCTTTCTAAAACAATTATTCGATGATCCCGAGGAGATCTTCAGAGCGAACCAATTGATAGACTTCGCCATCAATTTTGACCTCAGTTGGGCCATATTTGGGGAGCAAGACGACATCGCCTGTCTTGACATCAAACGCAATCTCCTTGCCATCTTTGTCGAGCTTTTTGCCAACAGCAATGACGAGACCTTCGATGGGCTTTTCTTTAGCGGTGTCTGGGATAAAGATCCCGCCAACATTCTTTTCTTTTTCTTCGGTAGGTTTGACCAATACGCGGTCACCAAGAGGACGGATAGCCATAATGTGTATTCCTTTGTTATTCTTAAATTAGAGAATCAGGCTTAACGGCTCGATAGAGCCGCAAGCCTGAAGTGCGATTACTTATTCATGGTGAAGTCGGCATCGACGACATCGTCGTCATTCTTTTTGCCTTGGTTGCAATCATCGCAACCTGCACCGCAGCCAGCGTCACCGCCAGGAGCAGCACCAGCACCAGGCTGTGCGCCCATGCCTTGGGATGCGGACTGAAGGAGTGCAACGAGGGCTTCTTGCTTAGCCTTGATGGCATCGAGGTCGGTGCCCTTGAGCGCTTCCTTGACGTCATTTACGGCTGCTTCGACCTTGCTCTTGAGCTCAGCGGGGATCTTGTCGCCTTCGTCCTTGAGGAGCTTTTCAGCTTGGTAAGCCATTTGCTCGGCACCATTGCGCGTTTCCACGCCAGCCTTGCGAGCTTCATCCTCTGCAGCGAATTTCTCGGCATCTTCCTTCATGCGGTCGATCTCTTCCTTAGAGAGGCCGGAGGAAGCGGTGATCGTGATCTTTTGTTCCTTACCCGTACCCAAATCCTTGGCGCTGACATTCAAGATACCATTGGCATCTAGGTCAAAGGAAACTTCAATCTGCGGGGTACCACGAGGAGCAGGGGCAATACCATCGAGGTTAAAGACTCCCAATTGCTTGTTGTCCGCAGCGAATTTACGCTCACCTTGCAAAACCTTGATCTGAACGCCGGGCTGGTTGTCAGCAGCGGTGGAGAAGATCTCTGACTTCTTGCAAGGAATGGTCGTGTTGCGTTCGATCAGCGGGGTAGCGACGCCACCGAGGGTTTCAATCGAGAGGGTCAGCGGAGTCACGTCGAGCAAGAGCACGTCCTTGACATCGCCCTTCAAGATACCGCCCTGAATAGCTGCACCGATTGCCACGACTTCGTCAGGGTTCACGCCCTGGTTAGGATCCTTACCAAAGATCTCCTTAGCCTTACCCTGCAAGCGGGGCATACGGGTTTGACCACCGACCAAGACGACTTCATCGATCGAGGCGACTTCAGCATCCGACATACACTTCTTACAAGGATCTGCCGTACGGTTGACTAAGCCTTCGGTGAGTTGCTCAAGCTTTGCGCGGGAGAGGCTCATCGTCAAGTGCTTAGGGCCAGTTGCATCCATGGTGATAAAGGGCTGGTTGATTTCGCTATTTTGAGCAGAGGAGAGCTCAATCTTAGCCTTTTCAGCTGCTTCCTTAAGACGTTGGATGGCTTGGTTGTCGTTGGCCAAATCGATACCTGTCTGGCTCTTGAATTCATTGATCATCCAGTCCATGATTGCTTGGTCCAAATCGTCACCACCCAATTGGGTGTCACCATTGGTCGCTTTTACCTCAAAGACCCCATCGCCGATATCCAAGACAGAAACGTCAAACGTACCACCGCCAAAGTCATAGACTGCGATCTTTTCGTCCTTTTTCTTATCTAACCCGTAAGCCAAAGAGGCTGCGGTTGGTTCGTTGATGATACGCAAAACCTCGAGACCAGCGATACGACCAGCATCCTTAGTAGCCTGGCGCTGAGAATCGTTAAAGTAAGCCGGCACCGTGATCACCGCTTGGGTGACAGGTTCGCCAAGACGCATTTCCGCATCTGCCTTGAGCTTTTGCAAGATCATTGCAGAGATTTCGGGTGGAGAAAAGGTCTTATCGCCAACCTTGATCGCGGCATCGCCATTAGCTGCTGGCACCACGTCATAGGGCACCATCTTGATGTCCTTTTCCATCTCATTAAACTTGCGCCCCATGAAGCGCTTCACAGAATAGATCGTGCCCTTAGGATTCATCACAGCCTGACGCTTAGCGGGCAACCCAACCAAACGCTCACCATTAGCAGCAAAAGCCACAATTGACGGAGTCGTGCGTTGACCCTCTGCATTTTCCAAAACGCGTGCTTCGCCGCCTTCCATTACACTCATGCACGAATTTGTCGTACCCAAGTCAATACCAATAATTTTACTCATAATGTAATCTCCTTCTTTCTTTTTAATAGGGGGAGATAGCAATCGCTATCTTTGTCATGCCCATTTATGTAGCAAGGCTCGTGCCAAAGAAAAAAAGGAGGATACACGGCTCAAAAGTGTGCCAAAAGTGTGCCATGGTGCGATGGGGTGTGCCACAGTGTGTGTCATGGTGTGTGTCACAGATGACGATGGGTTGCAATTGCGCTCCCTCTGTGCTTGATACGAGAGGCGGTTTGCCAGTCCACTGTCGAAATTAGCGCTCTGACAGAGGATTGATGCGCAAGAGATTGATTTGGCTTGGGCAGAAGAGACGATAGGGAAAGCCATCCCATATAGCCGTGCCAGGTGCAACAAAGAGGCGCATCTTGTCGAGCTGATAGAGCCCATGGATATAGGGGCCTGCGATTGGCCGGATTGCCCAGCTGAGACCAGGAAGCATACCGCCATGAGTATGGCCAGTGAGCTGAAGGTCTACGTAGGGGGCATTTTTCTCAGAGCCATGGGGCCGGTGACGCAAGAGAACGATTGGGCCACGGGAGGCTAAGGGAATCTCGTGGAGGACTTGGAGAAAACGAGAGTCATCAGGAGGCAAGCCATGTGTGGTGGCGATGGGATCATTTTGGCCTGCGATGGTGATGGGGCCAAAGTGAGGGATTGTCAGTGTCTCAAAGCTATTTTGTAGGAGATGGATGTTGAGAGAGGGGTAGAGATCAATCCAGTCTTGCGCTTGAAAGAAGTATTCGTGATTGCCTAAGCAGGCATAGGTGCCATAGCGAGGGGAGAGGTGTTTGAGAGGCAGGAGGTCGTCTTTTCGGGTGGCGAGGGTGCCATCGATGAGGTCGCCACCAAGGAGGACAAGGTCGGGTTTGAGGGCATTGACGCGGGTGACAATGCGCTGCAGAAAAGATGCTGTGCGGACTTTGCTGATGTGTAGGTCGGTTAAAAAGACAACCGTGAGCGGCTTGGGCGATTGAGGTGTCGATGCCACTCTCAGTGCGAGGTCTTGGCTGTGGTCGATTGGATCTTTGTACCCTTGGTAGGTCATGAGCAGGGCAATGAGCGCTGCGCAAATCGAGATGCGAATAAATGCCTTCTCGCCGCTAAAAAGGGCAAAGGTAGCCCAAACGAACACCCAAGCATAGAGCACATTGAGGACGACAATGCTCCATGCGGGCAATTCTGGAGAGAGAAAGTTTCCCCCGCCTACATGCTGAAAGATCAGAAACTTTTGCGCACCCAGTAGTAGCAGGGGGATGAGCCACCCCGCATGGCACCAGAGTTTGGTTCGTAAGACCAAAAAGACAAAGGCACCAAGACTTGCGAGGTTGATCAACATAATCTATTAGCCAGCGATGGCAATGGCTTTGCGCAAGCGCACCAAGGTGATATCACGACCGAGGATCTCGAGCATTTCAAAGAGACCGGGGCCTTCTGTTAAGCCAGATACAGCCACGCGAATGGGGTGAACCAATGGCCCCATTCCCGAACCGCGCCCTTCGCCCATTTGCTGAATCGCAGTGTGAGTGGAGTCGACTGTCCAGTCAGGGAGGGCCTCAAAGGTGGCAATGATTTCCTTAAGCAGGTCGGCGGTGCCAGCGGGCTTGAGGCGTTTGTCGACAGCCTTTTCGGAGTAGGGGTAGTCTTCGGTAAAGAAGTAAATGCAGTTGGCCGGGAGGTCGCCATAGGTCTTGGTGCGGGGCTGCACTTGGTCAAGAATGGCATTGCGATCGCCATGCAGTGGAGTGGTGGGCAGTGAGGCCGCAGTTAAGCGTGCGGTAAACTCGGCAACAAAGCGTCCACGATCTTGACGGGCAATGTAGTCGCCATTCATCCAGGTGAGCTTTTTCATGTCAAAGCGTGCAGCTGAGGATTTGCAGTGCTCAAAGCTAAAGAGCTCGATCATCTCATCACGTGTCATGATTTCACGGTCATCGCCAGGAGCCCAACCCAAGAGCGCGAGAAAATTAAAGAGTACCTCAGGCAAGAAACCCATCTCCTTAAATTCACCGACAAAAGCTGAGCCGTCGCGTTTAGAATAGGGCTTACCACCATTGTTGACAATCATCGGCAAGTGTGCATAGGCAGGAGGTGTCGCACCGAGTGCCTTAAAGAGCACGATGTGCTTAAAGGTATTCTCCACATGGTCGTCGCCGCGAATGATATGGGTGACACCCTGGGTGATATCATCGATCACATTGGCCAAGTGAAAGACCGGCGAGCCATCAGAGCGCACAATCACGAAGTCCTGAGTATCCTTGGCCTTTTTCTTCATGTGGCCTTTGACCAAATCGTCGAATTCGATTGTACCCTCAGTCGGCATACGAAAGATCACACATTCGCCCGCACCGCCTTTATTATCCTTATAAGCCAATCCTTTGTCCAAAAGCATTTGCGCTGCATCTAGATGTTTTTGGACTTGAGACGTTTGGTACATGATCTCTTCGTCATAGTCCAGTCCCAGCCAATCCATGCACTTCAGCAACGTGTCGATCGCCTCTGGCGTAGACCGCACCAAATCGGTATCCTCTACACGCAAGAGAAATTTGCCACCCACATGGCGAGCATAAAGATAGTTAAAGATAGCAGCACGGATATTACCGATATGGACATTACCCGTGGGAGAGGGAGCAAAGCGGACGCGGACTTGAGAGTGTGACATAATAGACCTACGATCAAACAGATTAAAAAAGATACCCCAAAGGGAGAGCGATAAGGTGTTTAAAAAAATTGGATAAAAGTATAGACCTTTGGCAAAAAAAAGTCAATCCCAATTATCAGTGAAACCGAGATAATTACCCCAGTGCATGTGAATGGGAGAAGGCGGGCTCGCCGAATGGTGTTCGCAAGCTCACACTTGTAGAATTGGAATCCTTTAGGGGAGGGCGTTGCACTCGATTGCAAGCTTGCGCATGTAGACTGTCGTCAGAGTGATACGCAGAGCCTCTTTTACAGAGGCATGACAATAGGGGTGACTCTATCTCTTCGCTTGCTGTCTACTGGGATTTGAGATGGCGGAGGCGAAGTTGACCGCAGGCTGCATCGGCTTGTTTGCCGCGGCTTTTACGCATGGTGGTATTGATGCCAGCTTTGAGTAGGGTGTCCAAAAAGGCTAGGCAGCTGTCATGGCTGGGGGTCTCTCCGTCAAATTCCGCTACTGGACTCAGGGGGATCAAATTGATGCGGACTTTTCGTGGTAATAAGCGAATGAGCTCTTGGGCATGGGCGATGGAGTCATTGAAGCCTTTGACGAGGGTATACTCGTAGGTGACGATGCGGCCGGTCTTGGCGGTATAGGCTTGGCAGGCTTTGAGCAGCTCGCTGATGGGCCATTTTTTATTGACTGGCATGAGTTTGTCGCGTAGGGTATTATTTGGGGCGTGTAGGGAGACGGAGAGCTCGAATTGGACGCCTTCGTTGGAGAGCTTTTCAATTCCGGGAACAACGCCACAGGTGCTGATGGTAATGTGGCGGGCACCGATATTGATGCCGTTTTGGGCGTTGAGGATCCTCAGGGCTTTGATGACGTTGTCATAATTCATAAAGGGTTCACCCATGCCCATGACGACGATATTATTGGGGTAGGCACCTGATTGTCTCGCTACGAGCATGACTTGGGAGACGATCTCTCCTGTGGTGAGGCTACGTTGGCAACCGAGCTGTCCACTGGCACAAAATGCACAGTGCATGGCACAGCCGACTTGTGTGGAGATGCACTGGGTGATGCGGTTGTCTGCTGGGATGTAAACGGTCTCGATGCGTTCGCCATCGTTGGCTTCCAATAAATACTTGGTGACACCGTCATTGGCCGGGGTGCCGAGGACTTGGTGTAGGCAATTGAGGGGATAGGTCTCCTCGAGCTTTTGCCTGATGGCTCCTGGTAGGGTGGTGAGCTGGTCCCATGAGTCGATGCGGTCGATGTAGAGGCCTTGGACAATCTGCTTGGCTCTAAACTTAGGTAGGCCGATAGTCTGGCAAATGGATTCCCATTCTGATGGGAGTATATCGTAGGCGGAATTATTCATGGAGTCCTCGTAGTGTGTCGTCTGCGGCGTGGCAGAATGCGTCAATGTCTTGCTGGGTGTGGGCTGCGGAAACAAAGGCAACCTCAAATTGTGATGGCTCGATATAAAAGCCTCTCTCTAGCATCCCATGGAAAAACTGGGCGTAGCGCTTTTGGTCGGCTTGTTTTGCTTGGTTTAAATTGGTCACAGGGGTAATTGTTGTAAATGGTGTAAAGATGTCGTAGGCTCTGGCTATGTGTAGGGGTACACCTGCAACTTGCGCACTCTGGTTGATGCGGGTTTGGATTTCGCTGGCGAGGCGGATCATCTCTGGGTAGGGATTGGTTTGTTCGAGTAGATCTAATACCGTACGGCCAGCCGCTACTGCGACTGGATTGCCAGACAAGGTGCCTGCTTGGTAGATGGTGCCAGAGGGGGCTAATTGGTCCATATACTTTGCTGGCCCGCCGACTGCGGCGAGCGGGAATCCGCCGCCGATGACTTTGCCCATGGTCACGAGGTCAGGTGTGACTCCGCAGAGGGAGGCGTAGAGGCCACAATGAAATCTAAAGGCGTTGATGACTTCGTCAAAGATCAAAAGTGCGCCGTGCTTGTGGGAGATCTCTCTCAGGCGCTCTAGGAATCCTGGGGCTGGTGCGACGCAGCCCATATTACCTGCGATCGGCTCGACAATGATGGCTGCAATTTGATCGCCGTGTGTGCCAAAGAGCTCCTCGACGGCGGCGAGGTCATTGTAAGGGGTAACAAAGACGTCGTCGGCGACTTGCTTGGAGATGCCACGGCTGGCCACGGCAACACCAGATTCGCCAGCGGTTAACACCCCACTACCTGCGGAGACTAAGATACCATCGCTGTGGCCGTGGTAGCAGCCGTCAAACTTGACAATTTTGTCTCTGCCTGTGATACCTCTGGCGATACGTAGGGCAGTCATGACGGCCTCTGTGCCCGAATTGACGAGTCGAACGCGATCGATAAAGGGGATGTGGCTGATGATCTTTTCGCATAGATCAATTTCGCCAGGGGTATTGATGCCAAAGGTCGTACCAGATTGTGCTGCGCGATAGACGGCCTCAGTGACCGCATCATTGGCATGGCCGAGGATCATCGCCCCCCACGAGCAACAAAAGTCCGTGACCTGTCTACCATCCATCAAGGTGAGTGTGGTGCCTTTGCCGGATTTGACATAGATTGGTGTGCCGCTGACGCTATTAAAAGCGCGCACGGGGCTATTGACGCCGCCGGGAATGCAGGCGCAAGCGCGATTGTAAAGGGATTCGTGTGAGATATTCATGAATTGACTCCTGTAGACCCAAAGCCGTTTTGGCCGCGAGTCGTTTGGTCGAGCTCGGAAACGTCAATGGGGTCGATGCGTAAGATCGGGGCGAATACAAGCTGTGCGATTCGCATGCCCACGGTATAATGAAAGGATTCTTGGCTGAGGTTGATGAGAATAATTGCAAGCTCGCCTCTGTAGCCTGGGTCGATGGTGCCAGGAGTATTGAGTACGGTGATGCCAGATTTGATGGCGAGGCCACTGCGGGGACGGACTTGGCATTCGATCGTGGGGGGCAATGCCATGGCTAGGCCTGTGGGCACGAGGGTGCGTTCGCCAGGGAGTAGGGTGCCCGCAGTTGCTGCGCAGACGTCCATACCGACGTCGTCGTCATGGGCGTAGCGGGGTAAGATGGCATCTGGGCGTAGTCTACGAAAGGGTATCTGTGTCATGGGGGGCTCTTTTTATGAGGCAAAACAAGGTGAATAGGACGAGGATGATATTGGCAGGGATTGCGTAGAGCCAGTCACCAAAACGCGTGTAAAGCGTTAGCTTTGGGGTGGTGGCGATGGGTAGGTAAAAGGGCGACGTGTGATCGATTTGGTGGCCAGTGGGCAGAAAGGCGGCGTTTTCTCCTTGGTTGGAGGCACGGACGATGGGCAATCTGGTCTCAATGGCACGGAGCAGGGTGTGGCGTTGGTGCTGCTTGGCCTCTGCAGAGGGGGCGTACCAGGCCTCGTTGTTTTGATTGGCCAAGAGCTGAGCACCCGCTTTTGCGGCATTGCGCGCGATGTAGGATTGAGTTGATTCGTAGCAGATAATTGGGGCGATCTTGAGGGGCGATTTGTCAGCGAGAGTTGCCGTGAGGATGGGTAAACCCGTACCCGGGGTGCAAGATACACCAGTTGGCACAAAAGCTTGCAGTGCTGGCCAGACTTTGTCAAAAGGCACATATTCGCCAAAAGGTACCAAGTGTCTTTTAGCATAGACTTGGTCCGCATGGTCGAGCTGAGTCAAGATGGAGGCGTTGTTGTAGACATCGGGCTCAGGTGAGTAGGTCGCCCCAAATAGAATCGGTGCATTGACGGCTTTGAGTAAGGGGGTGATGTAGTAGGTGGCCCACTCCGATGGGAGTAAGAAGGGTAGGGCGCTTTCTGGAAAGACGACGAGGTCTGGCTTGAGGAAATTGCAGATCTCGAGGCGTTCTTGATATTCTTTGTGGATGGCCGCAGGTGAAACTGGCGGTGTGGCTTGTGCAGGATAGTCCGTGTCAAAGGCAATAATTTTGCGCAATTTGTGCGTATGGCTTTGTTTGACTAGGCTAGTGATCTCGCTCCCCCCCCACAAAAAAGCACCCATGACGATGAATGGCGGAATGGTTGACTCGAGAATGAGGGCGCGCTTTTGGCGTTTGTCCAGAGGCAATGTGCGGCGGATGGCTTGGATGATGCGTAGGACAATTGCTGCGATGGCGCTATTCATTAGAATGACTAAGGTTGCGGGCGCATAGACCCCGAGATAGGCGGCGCCTTGCATGAGGGGTAAGTAGGGGGAAAAGGCTAGCCCGGCGGGATTCCATGCGAAGCCTGTGAAGTAAGTGCATTTGGCATATTCTGCGCCTACAAAAAAGAGCGGCACCACGATGGTGAGCAGGAGAGTGCGTTTGGTGCTGGGGGGGGGCGCATAGCGTAGAAGCGTCGCTGATGCGTAGGCAAAAACGAGTGTGTAGCTGCTCATGATGAGCGAGAGCCCCAAGACGCTGATATAGGGCAAGAGGAGGGGGACGTCAAAGTTACCCAATGACTTAAGCCAAAAGAGTGAGATCGATGACGCGATGAGTGTGGTTAAAAATCCCCCCAGTGCAGCGCGTCTAGGCGTGGCCAGGCGAATGATAATGATGAGCGGGACCCACGCAAACCAGGCCGCATCAGCTTGGTTGAAAGGCTCCCAGATGAGGGCTTGACTGATGCCGCCGATGACGGCAAGGGTGATGGTTAAGATAAGGGACATAACTAGTCTCGGTTGTGCAATTGGTGATAAAATGACTTGAGCTGTTGGTCGATGATAGATCTAAAGGGGATATCTTTGAGCTGTGCGGTAAATGCGGTAAATACGTGCGAGCTGTGGGCGGGAGTCGTGGCTGGTTGGTAGCCTTGTGCGCAGAGCCGCTCCTCAAGCTCACTCGCATGGGCTGCCCCGTAAAAGAGCGCAATGGAGTCTTTGTCGGAGAGGGTACCTTGGGCTAAGGCATCTTTGAGATAATCAATGACGACTTTGTTGCGATGGGAGAGGAGAATTTGGGAGAGCCCCTGGATTGAGTGGTCGTTTTGGATGGTGGTGAGTAGACGCTCATCCCCCATCAGAGAGATCATGACATAGAGGAGCGTTTGGCGAATAGCTGGTGCTTGGCAAAGCGAGTCGAGCAGGTTAAAGAGCATTTCCGAGAGGGGGGATTCTCCGATAGCTAGGAGCATCATGAGCGGCTTGCTGTCGAGCTTAGCGTCGCGATAGGCCTGTATGAGGGCCTTAAATGAAATGTCGACATTGATGAAGTTGGGCTTGGCATAGTCTATTTGGTTGAGCTGAAACGTGAGGCCCAGCGCTTGGGCGAGTCTTGGCTGCGGCCCCGATAGACCCGCTCTAATCTCAGCTTGTTGCGCCTCATTAATCACCCTTGGGGCGGATTCATTTTGACGAATAGCCTCGTAGTAGACAACCGTGCATGGGTCTAGGAATTTTTGGAGGGCTTGATAATACTGCTTGGTGCCTAGATGGGTGACTCCAACGATCCAAACAGTTGGCTTGTTGGGGGCTTGGAAACAGTGGGCGGCCGTTTGTAGGCTAATCGTTTCTACTGATTGAGAAACCTTGATGTAGGAGGCTGATTGCTGGGACGCTGTGGCCGTAATAGCAAGTGCTGCATAGGTGAGCAGGAGGAGTTTTCTCATTTAGCGGATGTCCAATTCTCTTTACATTGTTTGACTCTATAGCGCAAAACGCTATAGAGATAGAGGGGGAGCTCTGGGAGTATGTCTCTGCAGATCGATAGACTTGATTTGAGATCGAGGTATTTGCGAGGCGGGCCCGCGAAGTAGTACATTTGCTGGCATTTGACCTTGGTTGGGTTTTGAGGCCAGACCCAGAGATGCTCGGAGATGACGAATCGAGGGGTTTGATTGGTTAAGTGGTTGGCCATTTCCAACGGTGTCTGCCAATCAACTCTTTTGAGGCCAAATTCAGGAAGTATACGATGGTAATAGTAGTCAAATAGATGGGGCGAGGGGATGTCCTTGGGGAGGTTTTGCCATGCGGCTAAGCAGCGTCCATCTTGTCGATAGCGATCATGTAGCGAGAGGACGTAGGCTTTTGGGGCAACCTCTTCTTGGAGAGCTGTGATAATCGAAAAGGTATAGATCGACAATCCTGTGGCGATGATCATCTTACCAATTAAGACGACATAGGTCGAGACTGATAGGAGGACTAAGATGGCAATGCTTAAGATGCGGCCGAGTATGGGCGATGATAGTTTGTTTTTGGTGAATCCATTGATCGCCAAAATGACTGGAAAGAGCCACAACTGCGGGACATATCGCACGTATCCAATAAAGCGAGCCGGCTGTAGAAATGACGAGATGATAATGACAACCAATAGCCATGGTACCGGGCATCGCCTCGTTACCAATAGCAGGATTAAGGTCAAGATCATAACCCCTCTAAATGAGCCTCCGAGACCGCCCACTTGGTCAAGGTGAAAAACTGGATGGAAATCTTTTTTGCCGAGTTTCCACTCGTAGTAGCGATGGGCTGCCCATTTGGATATATAGGCATTGACCGTGCGTCCCACGTATCCCATGGCTGCAGCATCGTCATTGATTAGGTTAAAATCCTCTGTCATGGCGGGCAATTCGACATCCGTGCTAAAGGTGTGCTGTGGGTAAAAAGGTCCCCCAAACTGAATCCAGTTTGTCAAATAGGGCGAGAATCCTACCGTTAGGGCAAAGATTGCACCACAGACGTAGGCGACAATCCAGCGTGTCAAATAGGTTGCTGGGCGGGTCTTTTTGATCACTGACCAAGTGATCGGAATCATAAATACTGATCCACTGATCACCGCAGAAATAACCCCCGTGAACTTGAGGTTTGTGCCGATAATCAGCGCTACGACGGTGTAGATGAGCCAACGAGGGTCTGCCGTTTTACGATAGACGCAGCTTGTTAAGAGCATGATCAACATTAAACTGTAGAGCGATCCATCTTGTGCACCACAAAAAGCCGAGACGACACAGCCAGGGGCTAGCATAAGGATTGAGGTATAAAAGAGCCTAAACTTGCCATAGATTTGAAAGAGCAATGGGGCGGTTTTCCACGCGACACCACCCAACGAGATCGCAGTGAGTAAGATGAGCGTATCGCCAGATTCGATATTGCCCGTAAAAAGATAGGAAACGGCACTATAGATCCACCCAGCACGAGGCAGGTAGGCCGCATGGTAAGGATTAAATGTAGCAGGATTGAGATGCAATGCGGCAAGGAGCTCTTCGCGAGTCGCATCAAAAACAGGATTCCACCCACGCACTAAGAAATCTGCAGCTGGTAGATGATAGGCCTGAGCATCCCACCAAGAAAAGATCACAAAGCAACTGTCTAAGAGAAAGCACCCCACAATGATGAGCCAGAGCCATCCCATGCGCTTGATGCCCTGCCTCCACGTGGGGCCACCCAAAATTGCTAGCGTAGACGCAGTGAGCATCCCCGCAATGCCTTGCCACAGTGAGACCACCCCTCCGCATAAAAAAGCAACCGCCGAGCACATGACTATCGCTGTCGGGAAAACCAGCACGACCAAAGGAAGCGAAAAGAGCTGCGCTTGCATGATTCGTCTAATGCAAGAGAGAGCATTTTTTAAGAGCGATAGGATCGATTTCATGAGCAGCCTTTGCTACTGAGGAATGATAAAAGACGGCGTTGCGCACTGAGCCGCAAGCCGTCTTTCATGGAGTGTCCCCTTACGAGGCATCAAGTAAACAAGTCAAGCACGACGAGCGTATTTTACTTGCTTGCGGTTGCCGCAGGAGCAGGAGCGACTACAGGAGTTGCCGCAGGTGCGGGAGCAGCCATTTCGGGGAAGAGCTTAGAGGTGATCTTTGCCTTTTCTTGGAGATCCTTAAAGAACGCCTGCATTGCTTCGGTTGAGCGCTGAGCCTTGAGCCCTTGAGCGACCTGCTCGGCGGTTTGCATGGGCTGGACTTGCTTAGCGATCATGGCAAGCTGGACTTGCTCAGGCTTATCCTTACCCGTGGTGATCAAGATGTGAGAGGCGGTAACCTTGCCAGCCTTGTCATCACGAGCAATGACCTTGATGATGTGGTACCCAAATTGGGTCTTGATGATCGGACCTACTTCGCCGATGGGTTGCTCAAAAGCAGCCTTTTCGAATTCTGGGACCATTTGGCCCTTGCCGAATTCGCCGAGGCTACCCTTAGCGCGCTTACCCGATGGGCATTCTGAGGATTCTTCTGCGGCAGTACCAAAGTCCTTACCTGCGATGATCTCCTTACGAATCTTTTCGGTCATTGCCTTAGCGACATCGTCAGACATTGCAGGCTCTGCAGAAATGCGCTTGATGAGCTTAAAGAATCCCTTCATACCTGCAGGTGCGATGATTGGGGAGAGGTCGCCATCTTTCATACCCTTAAGAGCTGTTGCGAATTCGGGAGGCAGGCTGCTGATGGGGAGGGTGAGGGGCTCTTTCATCATGGAGTCGGTCTTAGCCAAATCCTCAATCTTAGCGGTGCCGTCTTTGACCTTTTTCATATCTGCAGCGAGCAATTCGTCAAGAGCTTTATTTTCATTGGCCGCAGCATCAACGATCTTGTTGATCTCTTCTGCGGAAACGACGATCTTGTCCTCTACCTCGGCCTTGACCAAAGCTTGAATCAAGAGCTGGTCATCCAAGAATTTCTTGGCTGCGTCTTTGCCACCAGGGAACTTTGCAAACTGCTCATCAAGCGTGGTGCCATTTTTAGCG